>CAMSTY010000014.1 GCA_947063875.1 uncultured bacterium | reverse complement strand
ACCTAAGCTACATTCTTCTAAGATCATTATATACTTATTATCAGAGGAATAGACAATTTTTATGTTCTCATTTCATGTATAAGTGTACCATGCTTTTGAGTGGATGAGCATACGATTATGCTAAATTTTATTGATCAGGGCAGCCGCATGCCCTGGGGTTAAGAAACTTTTTCATTCCAGTTCACTCAACCCCGTATACAGTTCAAAATATCTCCCCTTCTGCCGCAGCAGTTCTTCATGATCTCCCCGCTCAATGATCTTCCCCTGCTCCAGCACCATAATCGCATTGGCGTTGCGCACCGTGGAGAGGCGATGGGCAATCACGAAGGTCGTACGGTCTGCCATCAGCCGGTCCATGCCATGCTCAATATGCCTCTCTGTCCTGGTATCCACCGAACTGGTCGCCTCGTCCAGAATCAGAATCGGCGCCTTGGAGATCGCCGCCCGCGCAATATTGAGAAGCTGCCGCTGTCCCTGGCTTAAGTTGGCGCCGTCTCCTTCCAGCATGGTCTGGTACCCCTGGGGAAGGCGGTTGATAAAGGAATGCGCCGAAGCCGTTTTCGCGGCCTGAATGACTTCCTCATCCGTGGCGTCCAGTCTGCCGTATCGGATATTTTCCATCACTGTGCCGGTAAAAAGATGCGTGTCCTGCAGCACCATAGCGATATTCCGGCGCAGATTACCGCGGCGGATATGGCGGATATCCACGCCGTCAACGGTAATGAAACCGCCCTGAATATCATAAAACCGGTTAATCAGATTGGTGATTGTCGTCTTCCCCGCGCCTGTGGAACCCACGAAAGCGATTTTCTGGCCTGGCTTGGCATACAGACTGATATCTTTCAAAATAACCTGATCCGGATCATAGCCGAAAGTCACATGATCCAATACCACATGGCCGTTTACCGGTTCCAGCACGGCCGCATCCTTATCATCCTCAGGTTCCGGTTCCTCATCCATCACCGCGAACACCCGCTCCGCGCCGGCAAGAGCCGAGAACACATTGCTGATCTGCATGGAAATCTCATTGATCGGCCGGGAAAACTGCCGGGAAAAATTCAAGAACACAGTCAGTCCTCCGACATCAAAATTACGGAAGATACACAAAAGACCTCCGATACAGGCCGTGAGAGAATAATTCACCTGGCTGAGATTGCCCATAACCGGCCCCATAATCCCTCCGAAGAACTGGGCGCGGATCTGATTATCCCGCAGATCCTGATTGAGCAGGTTAAACTCCTCCTGCGCCGCATCTTCATGGCAGAAAACCTTCACCACTTTTTGCCCGGTGATCATTTCCTCAATATAGCCATTAACTGCGCCTAAAGATTCCTGCTGCGCCGAAAAATGCCGGTGGCTCCGTTTTGCCACCTCTTTGCCGGCTTTCATCATCAAAGGAATCATCGCCAATGTAATCAATGTCAGCCAGATATTGGTATAAATCATCAAAAGCAGCGTCCCGATAATACTTAAAACCCCGGCGAAAAGCTGTACCAGCGTATTGCTCAGCATCATGCCTACCGTGTCCACGTCATTGGTAAACCGGCTCATCAGATCACCATTGCTGTTTGTGTCGTAAAAGCGTACCGGGAATTCCTGCATTTTGCCAAACAGATCCGTACGAATCCTGCGCAGCGCCGTCTGAGCCACTGTCAGCATAATCCTTGCCTGAAGGTAATTGGCTCCCACTCCTACCAGGTAGACAAACGCCATCCATGCCAGGGCCCGTGCCAGTCCGGCCGGGTCTCCACGGCTCCCGTCAACCGGGACAATATAAGTGTTGATAATCGGACGCAGCATATAAGACCCCAGCAGGGTTCCCAGCGTATTCAAAATAATGCAGACAAATGCCAGGCAAAGTTTCGGCGTGTCTCCCCGCAGATATCCTAATAAACGCCGGATCGTCCCCATGCTGTTTTTCGGCCGTCCGCCGCCCAGACGCCGGACCCTCCCCGGACCGCCTGGTCTCGGACCTCCCGGACCGCCCCTGGGGCCGTCCGGTCCCGGGCCCCCTGCCGCAATTTTCCTTCCGTAACGGTTCTTCAGACGATTCAGCCTTTCCTCCTGATTCACGCCCCCACCTCCTGCTCCCTGTCCCGCTGGGAATAATAAATCTCCTGATAAGCCTCGCAGGAAGCCAGAAGTTCTTCGTGCCTTCCCCTGCCGATAATCCTGCCCTCATCCAGCACCAGGATCTGATCCGCCTCTTCCACAGACCCGATTCTCTGAGCGATGATAATCTTGGTAGTGTTTTTCAGCGTCGTATAAAAGCATTCCCGGATCTTTGCCTCAGTTGCCGTGTCCACCGCGCTGGTAGAGTCATCCAGAATCAGGATCTTCGGCTTCTTTAACAGGGCGCGGGCAATGCACAGCCGCTGTTTCTGGCCTCCGGAAACATTGACGCCCCCCTGTCCCATATCCGTGTCATATCCGTCAGCAAAAGAACTGACAAAGCTATCTGCCTGGGCCGCGCCGGCAAAGCTGCGCAACTCCTCCCTGGAAGCCGTCTCATCGCCCCACCGCAAATTCTCCTCAATCGTCCCGGAAAACAATACGTTTTTCTGCAGCACCATACCTACGCCGTCCCGCAGGTTTTTAAGGGAATATTCCCGCACATCCACGTCATCCACCAGCACGGAACCTGCCGTCACATCATAAAGCCGCGGAATCAGCTGCACCAGCGAGGTCTTGCCGCTGCCGGTAGCCCCGATAATGCCGACTACCTGTCCCGGCTCCGCGACAAAACTGATATGCTCCAGCACCTCGTCCCCATCATTCTTATCATAGCTAAACGTGACATCGCGAAATTCCACCCTACCTTTTGTCACTTTTCTGTCTCTCTGTCCGGCATTCTGATCCGTCAGATTGATTTCCGTCTGCATCACTTCGTTGATGCGCTTTACCGACGCCATTGCCCGCGAACTCTGTAGAAACACCATGGAAAGCATCATCAGCGACATCAGGATCTGCACGATATAGGTCGTAAAAGCAGTCAGGTCCCCTACCTGCATGCTGCCTCCGATGATCAGATTTCCGCCGTACCATACTACTGCCAGAGTGGTCACATTCATGGCCAGCATCATCACCGGCATCGTCATAATGACAATCCGCATCGCCTTTAAACTGTTATTCTGCAAATCTTCATTTGCCAGCCGGAAACGTTCCTTCTCAAAATCTTCCCGGACAAAAGACTTAATCACCCTTACATTTGTCAGGGCTTCCTGGATATCGGAATTGAGTTTATCCAGCTTGTTTTGCATAATTCCGAATCTGGGATAGGCGGTAATCAAAATAGAAGCGATCACTGCGCCCAGCACCGGAATCACCACCAGAATGATCATAGCCAGCCGGTAATTCATGATAAATGCCATAATCAAGGCTCCGATCAGCATCCCCGGCGCCCTCAGGGCCAGCCGCAGAATCATCATCATGACCATCTGCACCTGCTGGATATCATTGGTCAGCCGGGTTACCAGGGAACCGGCGCTAAAATCATCAATATTCTGAAAGGAAAACTTCTGCACCTTGGCAAAGAGGTCCCTGCGCAGGTCGCTGGTAAAACAAATGGAGGCTTTTGCCGAAAAATAAGCGCCGCCGATGCCGCTCAACGCCATAAAAAGCGATACACATACCATCAAAAAGCCAATGCGCAGAATGTACCCGTAATCCCGCTGTGCCACTCCGTAATTGATGATCAGAGACATCATCTTAGGCAGCATAATCTCTCCTAAAACCTCTGTAATCATCAGACAGGGGCCGATTATGAATGCACTCAGATAAGGCTTTACATACTTGCCGTAACCTCCCATTGCCGCTCCTCCCGCTTGCCTCTAAAATTAAATGATTATTATAAAAGCACCTGCCGGAAAATGCAAGGTGCTTTTTAAAATTTCACACTTATTTCACATTCTTTATCTTTCTCCGTTCTCTTGCTGACCTGCAATCTTCTCAGCCAGGTCGTTCAGATAGATCCATCTTTCCATCTTTTCTTCCAGCCACCCTTCCGCCTCCGCCTTCTCCTCCATAAGAAGACTCAGCTTTCCGAATACGGTAGCCGACTCTGCGATCTGACGATCCAGTTCTTCTATCTTCTGTTCCAGGGCAGCAATTTCCTCCTCAATCGTCTCCCATTCCTTCTGTTCCTTATATGTGAATTTCAGCTTTTTCTGATGAGTGCGGCCGCTTCGGGAATCGTTTTTGCCGGCCTGTGCCCCTTTTCCTCCAACAGGCGCCGCAGGTTCCGGATGCCTTCCTGCATAAGCTACCTGATAATCCGTAAAGCCGCCCTCATACTGCACCAACACGCCGTTTCCCTCAAAAGCAAAAATACGCCGTACCACCCGGTCCAGGAAATAGCGGTCATGAGATACCGTAATCACAATCCCCTGGAAACTGTCCAGATAATCTTCCAGAATTGTCAAAGTCCGAATATCCAGATCATTCGTCGGTTCGTCCAAAAGCAGTATGTTCGGGGCATCCATCAGAATCCGCAGCAGGTACAAACGACGCTTCTCCCCGCCGGAAAGGCGGCGAATCACCGTATGCTGCATACTTCCCGGAAATAAAAACCGCTCCAGCATCTGCGATGCGCTGATGCTGCCGTCCCTGGTCTGCACATACTCCGCCACATTGCGGATATAGTCGATCACCTTCTCTTCTTCATCCATCGCCTCATTTTCCTGAGAGAAATACCCCAGCTTCACAGTCTGTCCAATCCGGATCACGCCGTCATCCGGCTTCTCCCAGCCGGCTATCATCTTTAGTAGCGTAGATTTTCCGCTGCCATTGGGGCCGATCATCCCCACCCTGTCATTCTTCAGGAAAATATAGGAAAAATCCTTTATCAGCCGCTTATCCCCGTAAGACTTGCAAATCCCTTCCAGTTCCACCGTCGTCCGGCCCAGGCGGCTGGAAACGGATTCCAGTTCCACCTCCTGGTCGGGTTTGGGCGCTTCCTGGTCCCGCAACGCTTCATAACGCTGAATATGCGCCTTCTGTTTGGTCGAACGCGCCCGCGCCCCCCGCTGCATCCACTCCAGTTCCGTCCTCAGGATTGACTGCCGCTTTCTCTCCGAAGCCAGCGCCATGTCCATCCGCTCCGCCTTCAGCTTCACAAACCCTTCATAATTCGTCTGATAGCTGTAAAGCTTTCCCTGGTCCAGTTCCACGATCCTTGCGGTCACGCTGTCCAGAAAATAGCGGTCATGAGTAATCATCAAAAGCGCGCCCCGGAATTTTTTCAGATATTCCTCCAGCCAGTCCGCCATCCCGCTGTCCAGATGGTTGGTCGGCTCATCCAGTATCAGCAGATCCGCCGTTGACAAAAGCACGCTGGCCAACGCCACCCGTTTTCTCTGGCCGCCGGACAAAGCCTCTACTCTGGCATCATAATCGAGAATCCCCAGCCGGGTCAGGACCGTCTTCGCACTGGCCCTCAACTCTTCCTCCGATGTAAAATACGGCTCCTTACGGTTATCCCTTACAATGCTTTCCAGTACACTGTCCCCTCTGGTAAACTCCGGTATCTGGGGAAGGTAACGGATATAGAGGTTTCGCCGGTAAACAATGCTTCCGTCATCCGGCTCCTCCAGCCCCGCCGCAATCTTCAAAAGTGTGGACTTCCCGGTACCGTTGATACCGATCAGCCCCACTTTTTCCCCTTCGCCCATGCTAAATGACACATCGTCAAACAACCGCCGCTCCGTGTATGATTTTGTCAGATGTTCTATCGTTACTAAGCTCATAAAAACCTTCCTCTGCCTCTGAATTTCCTACGACGAAGACGGTGCTGCCGTACCCGGATTCAATATCAGTTCCGCTGCAACCTTCTGCAGTTTTTCTGCTTCCTCACGTTCCAGCTGACCTGTATAGCCACAATGTTCCGGCGATTTCTGATATACTACGGCATACACCGTACACGCTGCCAGATAGCTTCCGGCAGGGGAAGGATGTTTTCCGTCCTGATTCCACAGTTCAATCTCCGGATATTCCTGCACGCAGCGCATAAATGCAACCCCCGCCGGAATCAGCAGGTCATTCAGCTCGTTGGAAATCGCAATATAATTATTTGCCATGATACTCTGCAGTTCCTCCCGGCTCTGCTTTTTCAAACCGTTCTTCATCCCGTCTTTTGGCGCCCAGGTCATCAGAAATGCCGTCTGTCCCCCTGCCGATTTCACCTTTTCATCCAGTATCCTGCTATCGGAAAACATATTTTCTTCCGCTGAAGAAGACATGGCATTGCCGCTGCTCTCCTGCAAAATCACAAAATCCCACTTTTTTCCGCTCACAGTCGAGTCAAACAACATTCCCATTTCGTTTTCCGGATCAGCAAACTGCTTCAGCGAATACTGCCCCCTAGACAATTCATAAACGTCGCTTCGCTGTCCAAAGTCGTCCGCAATCCTTGCAAACGTGCCCGCAAGGTCATTGTAAAAGGTATGGCTGTTTCCTACAAACAGAATCTTTGGTCTTTCCCCCGCTGCCGGGTCCGGCGCCCGCAACTCCATCTCTGCCTGAAAATCCATCTGAGAAACCTCATCCTTTGCCTCTTTAGAGGCGCAGGCTCCCAAAAGCAATGCCGCCCAAAATAAAATAAATACCATGCCATTCTTTTTCATAGAAATCCCTCCATCAAGTCACATTTATCCATATGCTACCGAAAATCTTGAAAAAGCCGTTACTTGTATTTAATTTTATTTTACACATTTCTTAACGCTTTGTAAACACATTTTGGTGTTTTTTTACATAAAAACGGCGGTATACAAACAGCCGATAAGCAAACTGCCCATATACCGTCGTCAATTTGGATTATTTGCACACAATATTTATAATCCGGCCTGGCACATAGATCTCTTTCACGATCGTCCCGCTGATTTTATCTGCCACGGCAGCCTTTCCGGCAGCGATTGCCTCTTCCTTTGATACGTCTGCCGGAAGGGACACCACTCCTCTGGCCTTGCCGTTGACCTGGACGCCAATCTCAATCTCGTCATCCTTCATGGCTTCTTCATCGCACTCCGGCCACTGGGCATGGAAGACGCTGTCCGTGCCGCCCAGCTGCTGCCAGATCTCTTCTCCCATATGAGGCGCAAAGGGCGCCAGAAGAATCGTAAAGGTTTTCAGTGTCTCTTTGTCAATACCTCCGGTCTTTTTTGCCAGTTCAGTCAGTTTATTGTTATACTCCATAAATCCGGAAATTACCGTATTCAGGCTGAACTGGTTGAAACGCTGTTCAATGTCAAAAATCAGCTTGTGGCGCAGCCTCACCATCTCTTTGCTCTCTGCCACATCCTGATCCTTGCTGGACTGAACCAGATTCCAGAAACGGTTCAGGAAACGGGAAACACCCTCAATCCCTCTCTCGTCCCATTCCGCATCCAATTCCGGCGGCCCGACAAACAGTTCATACATCCTCAGGGAATCGCAGCCATAATCCCGCACCAGATCATCCGGCGAAACCACATTTCCTTTGGATTTGCTCATCTTAATGCCGTTCTTTCCGGTGATCATCCCCTGATTGAACAATTTGGTAAACGGCTCGTCAAAATCTACCGCTCCGATGTCATGCAGGAACTTTGTATAAAACCGGGAGTACAGAAGATGCAATACCGCATGCTCTACGCCGCCGATATACATATCCACCGGCAGGTATTTATCCGCCTTCTCTTTTGACACCAGTTCTTTGTCGTTATGGCTGTCCACGTACCGCAGAAAATACCAGGAAGAACCCGCCCACTGCGGCATGGTATTGGTCTCGCGCTTCGCCGGACCGCCGCACTGCGGACAGGTACAGTTTACCCACTTGTCGATGGCGGCCAGCGGAGACTCCCCGGTACCGGTAGGCTGATAGCTTTCCACCTCCGGCAGCTTTAACGGAAGTTCCTCCTCCGGTACCGCCACATTGCCGCACTTGGGGCAGTGTATGATCGGAATCGGCTCACCCCAGTAACGCTGTCTGGAAAATACCCAGTCACGCAGTTTATAATTAACCGTCTTCTTGCCCAGGCCTCTTGCCTCGATCATGGCAGGGGCCTCTTTCTTCAATACTGCCGATTCCATGCCGTTCCACTCGCCGGAATTTATCATGGTGCCGTTTGCTTCGGTGTAGGCTTCCGTCATATCCTCGATCTCTTCCCCGTCCTTGGCGATAACCTGGATAATCGGAATCCCAAACTTTTTGGCAAATTCAAAGTCACGGTCATCATGGGCCGGCACGCACATAATCGCACCGGTTCCGTAATCTGCCAGCACATAATCCGACAGCCAGATCGGCACCTTGGCGCCGTTGAGAGGATTGATGGCATAGCTTCCTGTGAATACGCCTGTTTTTTCTTTATCCTGCATCCGGTCCACGTTGGATCTCATGGAAGAGTCATAGATATACTTCTCTACCGCCTCCTTTGTCTCCGGGGTAGCCAGTTCTTTCGCCAGCTTGTGCTCCGGCGCCAGCACCATAAATGTCGCACCGTACAAGGTATCCGGCCTGGTGGTGTATACGGTGATCTTTTCCTCTTTCCCATCTACCGCAAAATCCACCTCGGCGCCATAGGACTTGCCGATCCATTCGGTCTGCATCTTCTTAACCTTCTCCGGCCAGTCCAGCTTGTCCAGATCCTGCAGCAGGCGCTCCGCATACGCCGTGATTTTTAACATCCACTGACGCAGGTTTTTCTTTGTCACCGCAGCCCCGCAGCGCTCGCAGCAGCCATTGACCACTTCCTCGTTCGCCAGGCCGGTCTTACAGGACGGGCACCAGTTGATGGGGAACTCCTTCTCATATGCCAGTCCTCTTTTAAACATCTGCACGAAAATCCACTGTGTCCATTTATAAAACCCTGGATCTGTGGTATTGACTTCCATATCCCAATCATAGATGGAGGCAATCTGATTGATCTGCTTTTTGATGTTCTTCACATTCTCTGCTGTGGAGATCGCCGGATGGATGCCCATCTTGATGGCATAATTCTCCGCCGGGAGCCCGAAGGCATCCCATCCCATAGGATGAATCACATAATGCCCCTTCAGAATCTGGTAACGGCTCCACACATCGGAAATCACATACCCCCTCCAATGCCCTACATGAAGGCCGCTGCCTGACGGATAAGGAAACATATCCAGGCAATAATATTTCGGCTTTTTGCCGTCATCCACATTGATGGGATTTTTCTCCCAATTTTCACGCCATTTCTTCTCAATAGCGCTGTAATTATAACTTGCCATAAACTTTCTTCCTCCTGTTGGATAATTAGAAAAATGTGTCGCCGGCACCTTTTATCGGTTCCTTCGCAACAAAAAACCTGCGTCTCCGAAATTCCTCCAGAGACGCAGGCGTTCAACCTGCGCGGTACCACTCTGTTTCATGCCAAGCATGCACTCAGTCAGCCCCTTTATCCCGGCCCCTTATAAAAGGCAGGATATCGGCTATCTCCCCGATAACAGTGGGATTCCGTCCGAACCTACTCAGATATCCGGCCATGCCTGCCTCTTATTCCTCTGGCAGCGTTCCATCTGACCGAATCTCCTTCAGCCGGCTGCTCCAGGACCAGTTCCGCTCTCTTTCCCATCCGCCTTGCACCACCCGGCGGCTCTCTGCATGGTTCCCGAAAACGTACTCCTTCCCTTCCCAGCATTTTTACTGAGACTTAATTTAGCATAATTGGAAATGCCTGTCAAGCCTTTCCGGGACCTCCCGCTTCAATATCCGTAAAAAATCTGCGCCATCGGCGAATCCTTATCCAAAATCAAGGTGTTGCCCCCGTCCTTTAGCGCTGTCTTTGCCGCATCCAGAGAACGGACAAAATTATAGAAATCGGCTTTTTCGGCATCATTGTAGGCATTGGACAGAATCTGCATATATTGTGCCTCTCCCTCCGCCCTGATCTTTTCCGCATCCGCTAAAGCGCCGGACTTCATCACGGATACTTCCTTTGTGGTATCATTCTTGATCTTCTGGGCCAAGGAATTGCCCTGCGCGGTAAACGAGGCGGCGATATTGTTCCGTTCCGAGATCATCCGGTCGTAAACTGCCTGCTTATTGTCATCCGGCATGTCCAAAGACTTCGTCTCTACCGCCAGGACCTGAATCCCGTATCCGTCTAAGGAGCCGCCGATGTTGCTTTTGATATCAAGCGCCAGTTTGCCATTACGGTTCTCAATAATCTCGGACTGTTCCATATTGGAGATCACTGACTTCATGGAAGAGAACACAGACGCGGAGATTCGGGACTGTGCCTGTGCCACCTGCCCGTTTAAGTGACGGGTAAACAGTACCGGGTCCGAAATTTTCCACAGGACAAACGCATCCGCAATCATACTCTTTTTATCCTTAGTGATGACATCCGACTTTGGGATGTCGTAAATCTGCAGCTCCTTCGGAACGGAGGAACTGGTCTGCACAAACGGGATCTGGAAGGAAACCCCCGGGGTATCTATTACCCGTACAATCTCTCCGAACTGCCGGATCAGCTTATACTCGTTCGGATAAGTAATGACCAGAGATGCCCCAAAGAGCACGATAAGCAGTATCACAAAAATCACTCCCATGCTTTTACCGGCCCGTTTCATTGTGCCACCTCCCCTTCATTCGTCCCATTGTCCGCACCCGTATTCTCTGATGCGGCAGCGCTTCCCGGCGACATGAAATTGTCCAGGGGAAGCATCTTCTGGGTGCCGGCCTCATCTACAATATACACCTTCATCACCGGAAGCAGTTCTTCCATCGTCTCATAGAACATCCGCTGCTTGGTAATCAGCGGATATTTGCTGTACTCCGCATACATCTGCTCAAAACGGGATACTTGTCCCTGGGCCTCATTGATCCTGGCCTCTTTCTCCGCCTCTGCATTCTTAACAATCCGATCACATTCCGCCTCTGCCTGAGGAATCTTCTCATTCCGATCCTTATTGGCGTTATTGATGGCCGTCTCTTTGCCCTGCTTGGCATTCTCTACATTCTTAAACGCGTTCATCACCTCTTCCGTAGGCGGGAACGCATCCTGAATCGTGATATTCACCACGGACAGGCCGATATCCTCCTCAATCATCCGGTTGGTCAGCTTCTCCTTGATCTCCGACTGAATCAGCGCCTTGCCCGTGGTAATTACATCGTCCACATTGTAAACTCCCACCGTGTCGCGGATGTAGGACTGCGCCAGCATCTTCAAAGTCGCCTCCGGCTCCGCGGAGGCATACATGTATTTTACCGGATCATTAATCATGTATTCCAGATAAAAATCTGTGTTGACAAAATTAAAATCCTTTGTAATCATCACCGATTCCTCATCAATGGTGCTTCCGGTCTCAATGACATAACCGATCGGCATCCCTTTAATCCCTTTTGAAACCTTGCGGACGCGCTGGACAAACGGAACCTTAAAGTGCAGTCCTGCCTGTGACACTGCCTCTGCCTTCCCCAAAGTAGTCACCACCGCATAATTCTCCTCATCCAGCATATAATAGCTGTTCATTCCCAGAAACGCTAAAAACAGGATTAAAAGCCCGATCCCGAGTCCCTTAAACGGCCGGGAATTTTTTACCGGATTCCCGTCGGAGTCAAACTTTTCCGGCCCGGATTGCGCATCCTGGTCTTTCGGCTTTTTCTTTCCGTCCCCGGAAGAACGGCCGCCGCCGAAAATCCGCCTCGCAAACATATCTCCAAATGGATTCTGCCCCTGATTCATACCATCTCTCCTGTACAGACACAATTGAATGCAACACACCTATTGTACCTTTAAATATACATTTATGCAAGATATATGAATCACTTTATGAAATTTTAAGTTTTTTGGGGAAATATGCCGAGATTGCCACAATCCGGCAAAACACAAGGACACCGCATTTTGCCGGATCAAAAGCTCAAATGATTTAGTGATGGAAAAGACGTATTCCGGTAAAGGCCATAGCCATACCATATTTGTTGCAGGTTTCAATCACATTGTCGTCCCGTACGGACCCGCCTGGCTGGGCGATATATTTCACACCGCTCTTATATGCCCTCTCAATATTGTCTCCAAAGGGGAAGAAGGCGTCGGAACCCAGCGCCACATCCTCCATCTGATCCAGCCAGGCACGCTTTTCCTCTCTGGTAAATACCGGCGGCTTCTCTTTGAAGATCTTCTCCCAGGCGCCGTCCGCCAGTACATCCATATACTCCTCTCCGATATACACATCAATGGCATTATCCCGGTCTGCCCGGCGAATCCCATCTACAAACTGCAGATTCAGCACCTGCGGCGCCTGACGCAAAAACCAGTTATCCGCCTTCTGGCCGGCCAGCCTGGTACAATGCACGCGGGACTGCTGCCCGGCGCCAATGCCGATCGCCTGCCCGCCTTTCGCATAGCAGACCGAATTGGACTGGGTATACTTCAGGGTAATCAGAGAAATCACCAGGTCCATCTTCGCGCCATCCGGGATCTCCTTGTTCGCCGTTACCACATTCGCAATCAAATCATGATCGATGTTCAGATCATTTCTCCCCTGCTCAAACACCACGCCGAATACCTGCTTGCGTTCAATGGCTTCCGGCTCATAAGCTTCGTCAATCTCAATCACGCAATAATTCCCGTTCTTCTTGGACTTTAAGATTTCCAGCGCCTCCGGAGCATAGCCTGGCGCGATCACGCCATCCGAGACTTCCCTCTTGATCAGCCGCGCCGTATCCACATCGCACACGTCAGACAGGGAAATGAAATCCCCGAAAGAGGACATTCTGTCCGCCCCACGCGCACGGGCATAGGCGCTTGCCAGCGGAGACAATCCTCCCATATCATCCACCCAGTAAATCCTGGCTAAGGTTTCATCCAGCGGCAGGCCGACGGCGGCTCCTGCCGGTGATACATGCTTAAAGGAGGTCGCTGCCGGCAGTCCGGTTGCCTTTTTTAATTCCCGCACCAGCTGCCATCCGTTAAAGGCATCCAGCAAATTGATATAACCCGGCCGGCCGGACAAAACCCGGATCGGAAGTCCGTCTTCCCCATTCATAAAAATTCTTGCCGGCTTCTGGTTCGGATTGCAGCCATACTTCAGTTCCATCTCTTTCATATCTAATCCGTCCTTCCTGTGCTCTGTCATCTGGTATCAATGATTTTTGTTTCTGATCGCGCTCTCGTACTTTCCGGTTGCAATATCAATATAGCGGACAAAAAGCGACACTTTATTGTCCTCATTCAGACTTTCCCAAAGCATCTCTGTAAACGCCGCCATGTCATCCATCATCTCCACCAGCTTCGGCTCTCCTTCAAAACTGGGCAGCGGATTCCCGTCCTTCTGATAAGTATGGATAAAATGGCCCTCTCCCGCCGCAGGATTCTCATAGGCAAACGTGTAACGGCAGCAGGACGCCGGGTCCCCGTGATTGCTTTTTAAGATTGACATCGCATAGTTGTACTTTCCGCTTTCGATATGCATAATTCCGGAAATCCGCGGTGTATAATTCGGCCCGTCCGGCTCAAACTCCCGGCTGCGCAGGGTCTGCTCAAAGGTCATCTGCTTATCCATGCCCTCATAGATGGTGTCGGTCTGATCTCCGTTTGTGACAATCGTCTTGTTTCCCAGCACGCGCACCGGCGCATAGATAATCAGGCTCGGGTCCTCCAGCTTAGCCGGATCAAACGCCTGGGTGCGGATTCCTTCCCCCTCTTCCACAAAAATCCGGTTCCTGCTGTTTTCGCTCCTTCCCATAATGAAATAAGCGGCAACTGCCTTCGTCCCGTCCGGCGTCCTTCCCATAATGATTCCCCGCCCCGGATATGCATTGCCTCTTAATTCCTGCTGCAATGAAAGTCTGTCCATCTCTTGCCCTCCTCTTGTATGGTTGATTGCTTCCTGATACTAATTGCGCCCGAAATTCTCCAGGACCAGTCCCGGATTCCTGTCCAGCACCATCCCCACGCTCCAGCTGTTCACAAACAGGAGCAGCGGGTTGTCCTTCAAATCCTTGATCCGCTTCATATCCGAAGTGCCCTGGATCTTCTCCACATCCACTTCTTCTTTGTTGCCAATCCAGCGGATATACTCATAAGGCAGCTTCTCCAGCTTCACCTCGACGTTGTACTCATTTTCCAGCCGGTAGGTCAATACCTCGAACTGCAGTTCGCCCACTACCCCGACAATAATCTCTTCCATGCCGGTATTGAACTCCTGGAAGATCTGAATCGCGCCCTCCTGGGCGATCTGGCTGACTCCCTTTAAAAACTGCTTCCGCTTCATGGTATCCATCTGGCGCACCCGGGCAAAATGCTCCGGCGCAAAGGTGGGAATCCCTTCAAATTCAAACTTCTCGCTGGACAGGCACAGGGTATCCCCGATGGAAAAAATCCCCGGATCAAACACCCCGATAATGTCCCCTGCGTAAGCCTCCTCCACGATTTTGCGGTCCTGAGCCATCATCTGCTGAGGCTGGGAAAGCCGCAGCTTCCTGCCCCCCTGGATATGGTTCACTTCCATCCCCGCCTCAAATTTGCCCGACACAATCCGCATAAACGCAATCCGGTCCCGGTGCGCCTTATTCATATTGGCCTGAATCTTAAACACAAACGCCGAAAAATCTTCTTTAAACGGATCTACCTCTCCCGTCTTCGTCTTTCTGGCCAGCGGTGAGGTCGTCATCTGGAGGAAATGCTGCAGAAATGTCTCCACTCCGAAATTCGTCAGGGCCGACCCGAAAAATACCGGTGAAAGGTTCCCCCGGCTGACCCGTTCCTGGTCAAATTCGTCGCTTGCGCCATCCAGCAGTTCGATCTCATCCAAAAGCTGCTGACGGTAGTCGGCCCCGATCAAGGATTCCACATCGTTCCCCTCCAGGTCAAAGGTCTCGCTGGCTACCTCCTTCTGGCCTCCCATGGCTGCCGTAAACGTCGTGATCTTCTTGGTATTGCGGTCATAAACACCCTTAAAATTCTTGCCGCAGCCAATCGGCCAGTTAATCGGGCAGGTGCGGATTCCAAGGACACTCTCAATCTCATCCATCAGCTCAAACGGATCTCTTGCCTCCCGGTCCATCTTGTTGATAAAGGTAAAAATAGGGATTCCCCGCATCACACAAACCTGAAACAGTTTGATTGTCTGTGCCTCAACACCTTTTGAACCGTCAATCACCATCACGGCGCTGTCCGCTGCCATCAGAGTCCGGTAAGTGTCTTCTGAGAAATCCTGATGTCCCGGAGTGTCCAGAATATTA
This sequence comes from uncultured bacterium, assembly GCA_947063875.1. Lineage (GTDB taxonomy): Bacteria > Bacillota > Clostridia > Lachnospirales > Lachnospiraceae > Brotaphodocola. Next base: position 45,287 of record CAMSTY010000014.1, on the reverse strand, counting down.
ATGCAAAAACCGTCATATTCAAACTGCATCACCGACGAAGTGACGGAGATCCCTCTCTCCTTCTCAATCTCCATCCAGTCGGAAACCGCATATTTTGCCGCTTTTCTCCCCTTTACGGTACCGGCCAGATTAATGGCGCCTCCATACAAAAGAAATTTCTCCGTCAGCGTCGTCTTGCCGGCGTCCGGATGTGAAATAATGGCAAAGGTTCTTCGTTTTTTTATCTCTTCCTTGATACTTGGCAAAGGTCGGGTTCCTCCTTCTTGTCTTCTTTTCTAGCGTTTTTCGGAATTCTTCTTCCATCGCTGATTCTCAATCCACGATTGTACCAGCAAAACCCAGCTTTGGCAACCCGGTTCCAATAAATAATCCCGGTCTCCGGCTGTTTCCTCCGCTGCCAGAGACAGTCCGTGACAGCCGGACGGATAGATGTGCATCTCAAAATTCACATGATTCCTCTGCATGGCAATCGCCAGCAGCAGGCTGCTCTCCACCGGCACCGTATCATCCGTTACCGTATGCCACAAAAATACCGGCGGCATCTGATCGGTCACACGCAGTTCCAGAGAGACCGCCTGCCTCAGTTCCGGCACGGCATCCTCCCCCAGCAGCTTCTCAAACGACCCCTCATGGCAGTGCTGCCCGGATGTTATCACCGGATAGCAAAGTATCAGGCCGTCCGGCCGCACTTCCTCGGCTGTCCTTCCGATCCCCTCATAAGTCACCGAACGGTTCCAGAACGTCCCGATGCTGCAGGCCAGATGCCCGCCGGCTGAAAATCCGCACACCAGCACGGACTCCGGATCCACATACCATTCCTCGGCATGGTCCCGCACCGTCGCGATCGCCATGGCCAGTTCCCTCAATGCCACCGGGAAACGGTTCGGCGACACACTGTAATCCAGCACACAAGCATGGCAGCCCATGGCAAGAAACTTCATGGCCACCGGTTCGCTCTCCCGGTCCGAGCAGCTTTGATAGCCTCCTCCAGGCACCACGATCACCAATGGCCGTTTCTTCTGAGGAGACACGCTGACCGGGTCCAAAAGGTACGCCGTCAGCTTCGCCTCCCCCGTCTTCTGCCCCTGTACTGTCATATTGATTCTGTCAAATTTCATACCCCTGCTCTCCTTTTCCCCTAATCCCTTTGAATCTGATTCTATAAACCTTTTAATTTTTTCTTTAATCTTTTACACCGAAAATCCTGTCCAGAATCCGATGGGCCACCTCTGATTTCGCCATCTTCTCCAGTTCACAAACCCCATCTTGGGTAATCATGGTCACCACATTGGTATCCGTCCCAAAGCCGGCCCCCTCCACCCGCAGGCTGTTGGCCACAATCATGTCCACGTTTTTCTTCTCCAGTTTGGCCCGGGAATTCTCCAGCACATTCTGGGTCTCCATGGAAAAGCCGCACAAAAACTGCCCCTCCCTGCGGTGATTTCCCAGCCATGCCAGAATATCATCGGTCCGTTCCAGCTGGATACCCATCTCCCCATCCTTCTTCTTTGTCTTCTCCGTGCCCACGCTGGCCGGGCGGTAATCGGCCACCGCCGCCGCCTTGATGATGGCATCCTGATCCCCGGCTGCCGCCGTCACTGCCTCAAACATCTCCCGGGCGGTTGTAACCGGCACCAGCTTAACCCCCAGCGGAGGCTTTAGTTCCACCGGTCCGCTGACCAGGGTCACCTTTGCCCCCCGCCAGGCTGCCGCCTGGGCAATAGCATATCCCATCTTGCCGGTGGAATGGTTGGTAATATAACGGACCGGATCGATCGCCTCCCGGGTGGGGCCTGCCGTCACCAGGACCTTCCTTCCTGCCAGATCCTTCTCCCAGGCAATCTCCTGCTGAATGTGCTCCAGAAGTTCCCAAGGCTCCGGCATTTTCCCGGCGCCCACATCCCCGCAGGCCAGGTATCCCCTGGCCGGCTCAATCACCTTCATCCCGTACCTCCGGCAAATCCCCAGGTTGTCCTGGGTAACCGGATTCTCATACATCCGGGTGTTCATGGCCGGCGCCACCAGCTTGGGCGCCTGACAGGCCAGAAAAGTGGTAGTCAGCATATCATCGGCAATCCCATGGGCAATCTTGGCGATCACATTGGCTGTGGCGGGCGCTATCATAAACAAATCCGCCCTCCTGGCCAGTTCCACATGCTCCACCTGGAACTGGAAATTCCGGTCAAAGGTATCCACCAGGCATTTGTTCCCCGTCAGAGACTCGAAAGTCACAGGCGTTATAAATTGGCAGGCGTTTTTTGTCATAATCACTTCCACATTGGCATGAAGCTTTTTCAGCATGCTGGCAAGATTGGGAATCTTATAAGCGGCGATCCCGCCGGTCACTCCCAGCACCACGGTCTTTCCCTGCAGCATCGTATCCTCCTTCAAGACAAACCATTGTCTTTTTTCTGAAAATATGATAGAGTGTGTTTAAATCTGCTGCTTAAGTATAGCACAAATTTTTTCCATTTGAAAGGAGTTCCCCCATGATTTTAGCAATTGATATGGGTAATACCAATATTGTCATCGGCGGAATCGACTCCACACAGACCTATTTTGTGGAACGAGTCACCACAGACCATATAAAAACCGGGTTGGAATATGCCGTCAATATCAAAAACATCCTGGAAATTCACAATATTGACAAATCCCAGGTGGAAGGCGCCATCATGTCCTCCGTGGTCCCCCCCTTAAACGCCCCTATCTCCTCCGCTGTCAACAAGCTTTTCGGCTTCCGGCCTAAGCTGGTGGGTTCCGGCATGAAAACCGGTCTGAACATTATCATGGATAATCCTAAGACCGTGGGAAGCGACATGATCGTAGATGCGGTGGCCGTGGCAAAGGAATACCCGCTGCCGGCCATTGTCATCGATATGGGGACAGCCACCACCATGTCGGTAGTTGACAAAAAGGGGAATTATATCGGAGGCGTGATCTTTCCGGGACTGCGTGTTTCCCTGGATTCCCTGAGCAGCAAGGCGGCGCAGCTGCCCTCCATCAGCCTGGACATTCCCAAAAAAGTAGTCGGAAAAAATACCATTGACTGTATGCGCAGCGGCATCATGTACGGCAGCGCCGGGATGATCGACGGAATCATCGACCGCATGGAAGCAGAATTAGGTGAAAAAACCACGGTAGTGGCCACCGGCGGGCTTTCGCGGTTTGTAGTCCCCCTCTGCCGGCATAAGATTTTCTATGACGAGGCCTTACTGATGAAGGGGCTTTGGATTCTTTATGAGAAGAACCAATAGGAAGGAATTCCTTATTTCAGGAATATTTCCCATGTAAAAATATCCGGCAAAATGCGTCTTCACACATTTTGCCGGATATCTTATCGTTCTAAAGCTTCCTGTCCCACTCTTTTATTCTATGCGCTTCCATTTTTCTGCTATCGACCCCTTTTTTCACCCGCTCAGGCATCCCCCTCCTGCTTTCCCCTCACCACCAGACAATCCAGGTCTGCAAAGAAGGGATGCATCATGCCGCAGATATCCGAGGTGGGAAGCACCTCGTCTTGCAGGCGGATTCCCACAACCTCCCGCATAAACCTCTGACGGTTTATCATCCGCCGGTAGGAATCCGGCGCCAATTGCCGGATCTCATCACGGGTCCTTTGATCCGCCAGAATCAGGCCATCCTCCATATGTACCCCCAGGCCCATGCAGGATGCCGGCCTTGCCGTAAAGTCACACTGAATCATCATGCCTGATTTCAGGGTTGCCGTCCCGTCCTCCACAAACGGGCTGTTGACCCATTCCTCCGTATGAATCAGATGTCCCGGATTCAAGGCAATGCCAAATTCCTCATAGCTTCCGATAACATTCTTTACCTTGCTCCACACCTCACCGCCGGTAACTCCGATTCCCAACGCCTCGAACCATACTGCCACTGCCTCAAAATATGTGGCAAACAGCTCCTCCATACAATCCCTGTACGGTTCCTCCAGATCCTCAAAGCTTCTCGCATACAGTCCAACCCTATGAATCTGGGCATAACGATATCCCATGCCGAAGGCAATCGGACTGCCAAGCTTCAAGATCCGGTGATAATCCGGGCTTAAGATCCCCTTGCCGTAAAAGCAGACATTGGGATAGGTGGGACAAGGCTCTCCGTCAATTTGAAACAGCTGGGAAGCCTCGATCTCCCGCATGCCTTCCCTCAGGCCCCTGACAAAATCCCAGGTCTTCCGGCTGGCCTTTGTGGATGCAATCTCCGAAAGAATCAATGTCTTTACATCATTCACGGTTCTCAATCCCCGGTGATTGTCCATCATCAGCCAGTTGGCATTCTCCATCCCGCAGCCGTTTTTCTGCAATGCCCCGATGATATATGCCGGAATCTCAAACATATGTTCCGGCATCTCTGTCTCCTGTTCAGAAAAAGACTTCCATCCCAGGACACCCACACAGGCAGAGCCGTCCATCCCGTAATCCTTCAGGATTTCCGCCAGCTGCCGGGACTTTCCCCGGCCCTGCCCCATAGGGCTTAAGGACTGGAACAATACCTTCTCATGGGCAATGGTAATGCACTGGGACTGCCCCATCCCTTCATTTCCCACCAAAAGCCAGGGCCGGCTGCCCTTTTTCAGAAGCAGCATACATTCTTCATAGCGGGGATCGTATCCCGTAATATACTCCAGATTGGAGAAATGTTCCTTATCCGCATAAATCAGCAGATGGGAATATTGGGAGGCCGCCTCTAAAAGCCTTGCCAGCCTTCCCTCATAATCTTCTTTTGTGATAACCGGAGCATGGTCATAATTCAGGGGAATGTCCTCATTCATAATCCCATGATAATTGATACAGGTAATCCGTTTTCCCATTTTGTTCCTACTCGCCTCCTGTTTCATTGGTATCGGCAGACGCAAAGCCTATTCGCCGAGGGCTTCCCTTTCTTCGATCTCTGCCGGGGCATACTGCTTTACCTCATCTCTATGCTCCCACTTCGGCGGATTATGATCATTTCTCTCTTCAATATGAATCGCAAATCCCGCCAGATCCTCTTTTAAATAAATCACATAAGGTTTGCCCTTCCAGGGTTTTATGCTGTCATAGTTGAACTCAACTCCCTTTTTCTCCAGATAAAAGATCGCCCGTTCCAGATTGTCCGTAAAGTAACCCAGATGGCCGTGCTCCGTTCTCACCTGGAACCGCTGCTTGGTGATCTCCACCTCATGCCCTACATAGGAGGAACTTCTGGTGTTGCCCAGAATGAGATCAAAAGTATCTGCCAGACGGAAGATCGCGTCATAGCCTGCCCTTACCTTATCCACATTGATTCCCACATGGGCAAAGGCGAAATTCAGCACCCCGAATACCGCATCACGGGCCAGCTTGCGGATCTCATCATACTCACCGGCGTTGAGCAGGTCCGAAGGTACAATCCAGGTGCCGCCGCAGGCGATCACATTCGGGTTCGTCAGATACTCCCGCATATTGGAAGGGTTCACGCCGCCGGTCGGCATAAACTTCACGCCCTTGAACACGGACGCCAGGGAATTGATGTAGGCGATGCCGCCTGCCGCCTTGGCCGGGAAGAATTTCACAGCCTTCAGTCCGCAGGAAACCGCCATCTGAACCTCTGTCGCCGTGGCGCAGCCCGGCATCACACAGATCTCCTTCTCCACACAATATTTCACCACCTCTTCCACAAAACAGGGTGACACGATGAAATCCGCCCCGGCCTCTACCGCCGCCTTTACCTGGTCAACCGTGGTGACCGTGCCCGCCCCCAGCAGCATCTGCGGATATTCCTTGCGGATCGAGGCGATCGCCCCTGCTGCACAATCCGTGCGGAAGGTAATCTCAGCAGCTTCCAGTTCCCCGTCGCAGAGGGCCTTGGCCAGCAAAAGAGCCTGTTCCGTTTTTTCAATTTTGACTACCGGAATCACACCATAATTTTCAATTCTTTTTAATACATCCATTTTTTCCTCCATTCCGTGCATGTTTCACAGCACAACTATTCTGCGGCAGAAGCAGCCGTTGTCTTCTTTGCCGCCATTTTTTCCAGCACAACAATCAGAATCAAGCCGCCTACCCCGATAAAGTCCGTGATCGTCTCCGGAACAATCATCAGCATCGCCAGGACAAAGGTCACGGTTCTCAACCATGCCGGCATCGGGCGGAACAAGAAACCGGAAACCGTGACAGAAAGGCCGAACACACCGGCAAACAGGGTGATGGCCGGCTGAATCACATCCAGCAGATTCCCCTGCATCAGCAGCGCCGGCTGGTAGGCAAAGGCAAAGGGTACCAAAAAGGCCACCAACGCGTAGGTAAAGCCTGTCCATCCCGTCTTCCAGGAATCCGCCCCGGCAATTCCTGCCGCCGTAAACGAGGCAAGACATACCGGCGGCGTGATCTGAGCCATAACGCCGAAGTAGAAACAGAACATATGGGCAACGACCGGAGAGATCTGTAGCTTCAGCATTACCGGGACAAACAATACCACGGCAATCAGATAAGCCGCCGTTGTGGGCAGAGCCATACCCAGAAGCATACAACCCACCATGGTAATCAGCAGGGCCATGATCAGATACTGTCCGCCTACTGCCGCCACCACCTCCGAGAACTTGGTAGCCAGGCCGGTCTGCACACAGGCCGCGATAATAATGCCGCAGGCAGCCGTGGGCAAGGCGATATTGGCGGCCTGCCGGATTCCATCCCCAAATGCCTCTAACAGTTTTTCCTTGCTGACTCCCTTCCCGGGAATCAGATTCAGGATCAGAACCGCCAATGTGGCAACCATGGCAGATCTTCTCAGAGACTGGCCACTCATAACCATGTACACCAGAATAACGGCGGGAGCCAGCAGATACAGCCTGGGTACGATAGGATTCACTTCAAATTTCAAATCATTGGGATTCGCCTTCCGCTCCGGGTGGAGATGCACGTTCTTTCTCGCCAGCAAATCTACCAGGATAAAAATGGAAAGATAATAGGCAACCGCAGGAATCAATGCGGACAGGGCGATCTTTCCGTAGCTGATTCCCAGAAGTTCGGACATGATGAAAGCGCCTACCCCCATGATCGGCGGCATAATCTGTCCGCCGGTGGAGGCCACGGATTCGATGGCTCCGGCCTGATGAGGCTCATAGCCTGCTTTTTTCATCATGGGGATCGTCATGACGCCGGTGGTGGTAACATTTGCCACCGCACTTCCACTTACCATCCCCATCAGCCCGGAGGATAAAACCGCCGCTTTCGCCGGACCGCCGGAGTTTGGATTGCTGAATTTCATACCGATATCAATCATGCACTGCCCGCCGCCGCATTCGGCAAAGAAAGCGCCAAACATCATAAACCAGAAAATAAAGCTTGCCGTAGTTGCCAGGGGCGTGCCAAAAAGTCCATCCGTAGTCATGGTCATGATCTCGCAGAACTGCTTGACGGTAAAACCATTAAACTTCATAAATCCCGGATAATATTTCCCAAAGAAGCAGTAAAGCAGGAAGAACAGCACGAATACCAGCAGATTCCAGCCTATCGTCCTGCGGACCGCCTCCAGAAGAAATACAATCAAAAACAAAGTAATCATTTTGTCCTCGATCTGCACAGGGGATATATGAGGGATTCTGGTGATAATGCGGGTTTGTTCCTTATAATAAAATATCGAGATCCAGATCAGGACACCGATCATAACAAAATCCAGAATCCGTAAAAGCTTTACCTTGTCACTGAAAGGAAACGGTTTGTTTATGAATACCACTGACAATCCAAAGGCCAAAAAAATCGGAGACAATACCATCGGATGCAGCGACTTCACAAGACTGAAATACAGCATGAAAATCAGCCATATTATACCAATCCCAAGCGTGACGTTTCTTTTGAATTGCTTTTCATTAAGTCCCATACGAACCCTCCTTCTGTTTTGTAAAAATTTTATTTTATAGTTTTTAAATTTTATTTATGAATATTTTACCATAAAGATATTAGTTTATCAATAAAAAATCCATTAATTGTAATAATTAAATTTTATTTATTATTGATAAAATTTTATTTAATTCAAGAAATATCTGTTTTTCTTGATTTTCCACTTATTCTGTGATAGGATTATAGCATTGATGGGTTTCTAAATAATTATACATTAGGAGGGTTTATCTATGATTGAACAGCAATGGTTCAACTCCCCATCTGCAAGACCCCCATTCCGGTTTACCGATGAACTTACCGCCAGCTGGATGCTTGTCACGGCCGGCAAACCTGAGGATCTGGGGACAATGACGATCAGCTGGGGCGGCAGCGGTTTCCTATGGAATCAGGATGTGGTCTTTCTTGTCATTCGCGAATCAAGAAACACCCTGTCTTATTTAAAAAAGAATCCTACTTTCAGTCTGACATTATTTGATGATTCTTATCACGACAAGCTGTATTTCTGCGGTCGCAATTCCGGCCGTGATATCGACAAAGTCGCTCACTGCAAGTTTACCCCTCGTTTTGACGGAACCGAACAGACCCCTTATTTTGATGAGGCCCGGTATGCTCTTATCTGCCGTCAGTTATTCCGTACCACCGTCGAAAAAGATGGTTTTCTGGACACGTTTCCTTCCGAGCTGTGGAAGAAATGGTACGAAACCGGTGTCCACACAGGCGATAAACATCAGCTTATCATTGCTTCCGTAGAAAAAATCCTTACGAAAGGAGATTCTGCCAATGGCTAAAAAAGAGCCTCATGCATCCTTGGTTGATGTTGCCTACGATAAAATCCGTTCCGATCTTTCCACCAATGTATTGAAGCCAGGAGAAAAGATCATTTTCCAGGATCTTGTCAAGCGATATGAAATCAGTGAAACTCCGATTAAACAGGCCTTAAACCGCATGGTTGTGGAGGGTCTTGTGGAATCCATCCCGCGAAGGGGGATGCGCATCAAACCTATCTCCATACAGGATTACAACGAGATCATGGATATCCGCTATATGCTGGAGAGCAATCTTGCTCCCACCATCATGGAAGCGGTCACCTATCATCCGGAATATCTTGATGAGATGGAAGCCAACATTGCCAAACACTATCAGGCCATCGAAACCGGCACCACCAAAGTCAATGACTTTATGGAGATCTACCGTCTGGACCACGAGTTCCACCGCCTGCTCCTGGCATGTGCCCGCCATAAGCGTGCGCTGCAGGTGTATGAGACGATCGGCGCCCATACCTTTTCCTATTTTCTTTACAACAAGAAGCCAAAGAGCCGGTTAATCGCCGGCGTTCAGGAGCATGAGGTGATCCTCAATGCCTTAAAGGAGCAGAACCTGGATGCTCTCCTGAATGCCATCCGGGTCCATATTGACGGTGCCCGGACCAGCATCAATTACGCCTTATTGTGATCAAATCCCTGCAACAGCGAAGGGTATCGCCGGATCATCCTTTTCGATGATTTCGGCAATACCCTTTTTAAAATCATCCTCTTATTTCAGATTTAATTTCGGAAGCACATCCTTGTTTACCAGATTCGGAACTCTTCCATGCTCGAAATATTCGATGATATTTCTTCCTGCCGCCGCTACCATGCCGGCCTTATCCTCATAAGTGCCGGTGCCCATATGTGCGGTAACCACCACGTTGCGCAGATCCAGCAATTCCTGGGGTATATTCGGCTCATGCTCAAACACGTCCAATCCTGCGCCTGCCAGCTTACCGGCCTGCATATGGCGGATCAACGCCTGCTCGTCCACAATCTGTCCGCGGCCCTGATTGAACAGATAAGCATCATCCTTCATCAGCTTTAAGGTATCCTCATTGATCATGTGGTAGGTCTCATCATTCAGCGGCGCATTGATAAACACGGCATCCGACATTCTTAACAGTTCTTCAAATTCCACTCTTTTTGCACCACCCAGGAAGCCTTCCAGTTCCTCGCCTACACTGTGCCGGTTGTAATAAATAATCTTCATGCCGAATGCCAGCATACGCTTGGCAACGCCCCGGCCGATTCTGCCCATGCCGATGATTCCCAGTGTCTTCCCTCTCAGGGAGTGGCCCAGATTGGCAACCGGCCCCCAGGGAAGCCCCGGAATGGTGTGGAGATTGTGGTTCGTCTGCGCCAGGTTTCTCATGGTGGAAGCAATCAGGGTAGCGCCGAATTCAGCCGTCACCTCATCGACTGCGTGCATGTTGGCAACCACGATCCCTTTTTCCGTGGCATAGGCCAAATCCACATTGTCATACCCCTTGCCAAAGGTGCAGATAATCTTCAGGTCCGGCATGGCATCGATCACTTCCTTGTCCACCTTAAATACGGGGCAGACAATCGCCTCATAATCCTTTGCCACTTCAATAATCTCCTGACGCGGCTTTTTCTCCTTGGGGCAATAGATCTGATAACCTAAATCCTGCATTTCCTTCAGTCCGCTTTCCACCATCGGATGGGTAAATAATACTCTTCTCATATTTGTCTTTTCCTCCAAATCAGTATTTAACCGTCGGCCTCTTAATGCTCCCAACCCATTTCTTCATAATATTTGATTGCCCCCGGATGCAGCTGCATGCCATTGCGGCCCGGCTCGCCGGATTTTTCCGGAACAAAGTATACGTCTAATGCCGGAACCTGCTCCACCAGGGCCTCCTTGTTCTCACAGATCGCCTTTACGATGGCATATACCACCTCATCCGGCAGATCCTTGTTGACAACGGCCGTGGAACACTGAAGGGCTGTTTTGAGCGGCTCGGTCTGTCCTGTCCAGCTGTTGGCCTCGATCTCAGACAATACGTATCCGCATGCCTCCAGGTTTTTCAAGGTCTCATCGGAAAGCTGGGCAAAAAACATATTTGTGGTCATGGTCAGTTCAGACAGGGCAGCCTGCCCCAGTCCGACTACGTCAAGGCAAACGTCCGCACGTCCCTCTTTCAGCAGGTCCGCCATATCATTGGGTGCAACCTGGGTCACCTCTCCGCCCCATTCCCGGATATCATCATAAGTGACTCCGAAGGTTTCCAGAAGCTTCTGAATGCCCATCTCGCTTGCAGAACCCGGCGCCTTAGTAACCGCGCGGAAAGGAACCTTATTCTCAATCAATTCTTCCAGGGTGGTGTAACCCGTCTTTTTCTGGAAGGAGTCCGTAAACATAATCAAAAAGTGAGCATAGTCCGTACCTGCAAACATGCCAAGGGTGTTTTTCAGAGGTTCCATACCACCATATTCCCCGTTTACCAGCATTCTGTCCGTAACGCTGATGCCCTCGCCAATGTCACACTGTCCTTCCTCCACCAGCAGTGTGCCTGCCAGTCCGCCGGAAGAAATCGGCAGAATCTCCAGTTCCCAGCCATCCGGAAGATTTCCGTTTATCACCGATGCAAAGGCGCTTACGCGGACATAGCCGGTAGTGCCCACGGACTGGGAGGCAAAGGTAATCTTTCTTGGCTCCACGGAAGGCGCCGCTTCTTCTTTTGCGTCTGCGTTCTCTCCTGCTGCCGACACCGCCTCTGTCTTTGCCGCTTCTGTAGGCTGCTCAGAAGAACCGCATCCTGCCGTCATACCTGCCACCATGGCTGCCGCCATTGCCAATGCCGTCAATTTTCTTAATTTCATAAGACTGCCTCCTCAATATTATTTTTATTTGTTCATCTCATGGCGAATTGCATCCACACCCAGCAAGTAACAGTTAATGCCGAACCCGCAGATAGCGCCGGTACAATTTTTGGCCGGAATGGTGGGTTCCCCTGTCTTTAAAATATTGACAAGATGAACCTCCACCGTAGGCATATCCACCGTGCCCAAAGTCACCTTAATCGCATGGCTGTACTGGGCAAAGGGACCCGGATTGATGATGATTCCGTCGTAAACCCCGTCTGCCTCCTGAATCTTATCCACAATCTCGCCCTCATGATTGCTCTGGAATGCGTCTACCTCAATCCCGTATCCGGCAGCATATTCCTTCACTTTGTCGACAATGAAATCCAACCCCCTTCCTCCGTATAAACTCGGGTCTCTTTTGTCGATCCGGTTCAGATTCGCACCATTGATCAGCAAAATCTTTGCCATGTTTTATTCCTCCTCCTTTTTATTTTTATCCCTACCTTCCCAAATATCCGCCATCCACGGTAATAATCGAACCGTTCAGGTAGTCGGACGCTTTAGAAGCTAAAAATACCACCGGGCCCTTCATATCCTCCGGAGTTCCCCATCTTCCCTGCGGAATCCGTTTTAATATCTCGTCATTTCTGTTGCTGTCGTTCATAATCGCCGTGTTCATGACAGTTGCCATATAGCCGGGCGCCAGGGCATTGACATTGATATTCTTACCTGCCCACTCGTTGGCAAACGCCTTTGTGATCTGGGCAACCCCGCCTTTGCTTGCCGCATAGGCCGGCACCGTATAACCCCCAAAGTAACTCAGCATGGAGGCGATATTGATGATCTTTCCGCCGCCGTTATTCATAAAATGCCGGGCAGCCAGCTGGCAGAGGCGAAATACCGAGGTCAGATTGATGTTAATCACAAAATCCCAGTCCTCTTTCGGAAACTCTTCACTTTTGTGACGCTTCTGCACTCCTGCCGCGTTCACAATGATGTCCAGTCCCCCCATAGCTTCCACACTTTCCTGAAAGGCCCGGGCCAAGGACTCTTCTTCTCCCAGGTTCGCCACTACACCATAGCAGGTAAAGCCTCTGTCATTGAATTCCTTTACCACCTCCGGCGTCTTGGGGGATATGTCAATGATTGTGACGCTTGCACCGCTTTCCATCAGTCCCTCTGCCATCCCGTAGGCCAGTCCCTGGGCGGCTCCGGTGACAATGGCTTTCTTTCCTTCTATCGAAAACATGTTATTCATTTCCTTCTCCTCCTCAGGTATCCGCATAGACCGGGTCCAGAACTGCCAGGTCATAACGGCGGCTGGCGTGGGAATGGGCTGCCAGAATCCAAAAATAGGTATTGCGGGTGCCTGGAGATGCCACCGTGGGGTGATAACCGGCCGGCGCCAGTATCATGCTGCCGCTTCTCACCGTATGAGCCACAATATCTTCCACCTCTCCGCTTTTCAGGTAGCTGACATGAAAGCCAAACTCCGGCGCATCCATATCAAAGTAACAATATACCTCTTCCAAATCCTTCTCATGCTGGTGGGGCGGCCAGCTGGTCCAGGCTCCGTTGCCTCCCCAGGTCAGTCCGCAAAGCAGCCGGGATGCCTCAATCTCCGGATTCAGAGTGAAGAATACCTCCCTCTGTCCGACTCCATGCCCGTGAATCTGATGAACCTCTCCCAAGGGAAGGTCCTTATCAAACCTGCGCACAAATGCCTTCCCATACCCCTCACAGGCAGCCGCTCCGATATAGAATATACAATCCTCAAGAGCCTCTGCTTCCACTGTGCTGTTGCCGGGGATATAGAAGGAATCCAGCTTCTCCAGTTCGCCATCCAGCCCCTCCCCGGAAAGCCTTGCCTTCCCCTGAATCAGCACCGGATTCATCTCCAGTTCGCCGGACTCCAGGGTATAGCGGCTTCCCTTCTTCAGATTCAGCCGATACACACTGACCGAACGGCAATCCTGTATGCCTGGCTGGACACACCGGTGAAGTCCCTCTGACACCGGAGATGTGATATCCCAACCCTCCATTCGCTTCTTGTTTTCGTTATTTCCCGTCACCTTCCATCACCTCTCTGATTCTATTAATTTTTACTAATTTGTCTTCTTGTTATTTTTATTTTTTGTTCAACTTTACTGTATCATAAAAATCAGATTTATTCAATATAAAATTTTTATCTTATTAAAAAAAATTTATTTATCAATTTTCCGTTTTCCAAAGTCCCAGGGCCGGCGCCTTGATGACGTAGATTTCCTCTCCGTCCGGCATGGTGCAGTACCCATTCGGAAGAAGGTCCATATCATAGCGGGCGGCTGCCTCCTGGTAATCCATATACTGATAGCCAACCCCTTCGATCTCTTCTCTGCTGACCTTCTGCGGGTCCGTGGCATAGGTGATGGTAAAACGGCCTTCCGTGGAACTGTGCATCATGTGGGCCGCCACCATATCCGCATCCACAAATCTGCCCTCCGCCCGCAGCTTTTGGACATAAGGAGTCCCCCGATAGCCATACTGGCGAATCAGGCGGTCCGCCTCCTCGCTTTCCCCGAAATGCACCAGGCCGGGAGCCAGCACCAAAAGTTCGCCTCCATCCTCCACGATCATCCGCGAACGGTAAACAGCCTTGTTCCCCACCCAGGTTGAGGTAAATTCCTCCGGCTCCAGGTATGCCACCACCTTGGAAACCCGTGCCGGCAGGGTGGTAATATTCCACTTTTTCGCCAGCTGGCTGGCCTTCTCAAAGGGACGGCGGGATGCTCCTGCGAAAATCCCGTGAATCCTGGCCTGGTGATTTTCCTCCGTAGCCACGGTAAGCAGATAGGCCAAAGGCGTCTCAGACAAAAAATGCTCTTCCGCATAGTCGAACAACAGCCGTACAGGCGTATCCACATTGCCCATAATTTTTTCCAGATTGTAGATGGCTCCTACCATATGGCTCTGGTTAATCATCTGACGGCCGCCCAGGCCTACCAGAATGTTCTTGCTGTAGTTGGCCATCCCCACCACCTCATGAGGCACCACCTGGCCGATGGAAAGAATCAGGTCATAGCTTCCATCCACCAGATGACGGTTCACCTCAACATCGATATCCAGGCTGCTGGTGCCCTGGCTGATCTCCTCCACATAGGAAGCAGGCACGGTCCCCAGCTTCACCGTATCCGTGCGCCAGTTGTGGAAACGATAGGCAGATTCCGGAATATCCGCTCCGATAAACCGGATCTGCTCCTCCCTGGTCATCATGCGGTGGGTTCCCAGCGCCGGCATAATGTGCACCTCCGCCTGGCCAATCAGCCGGCGATAACAATAGCCGGCGATATCTCCCGCCCCCGAATAGCAGCGGGTAATGTCGGGAGGAACCAGCAGGACCCGCCTGGCATCCGGCGTCTGAGCCAGAAGCTGGTCCACCACCCCGAAAATCTCTTCCTTGCCCAGTGCCCCTTCCTGGGACTGGGCCTCATATTCCCTCAGATTTTTTAACATAGCTTCCTCCTGTATCCCCTTCAGCCTCTGAGCGCCACGGACTTGGTCACAATCACATCGCTCTCATATCCCAGAATTTGGGCAATCACCACGGTCCCGGCCTCCACCGGGGCCTTAAGGGATATCCCCCGGATCTCTGCCATGGCATCAAAGATCCGGTCCTTGGGAATCGGATTGGTCAGCCGCACGCTGGCCAGAGGCAGTTCTCCCCCCTGTACCCGCACGGAGGTGGCAATATTCCTTCTGGGATCTGTCAGTTCCTGCCTGACATAGGCCTCCCCCTTCGGGCAGGTATGTCCGGTCATGGAGGTCAGTACGCCATTCTCCAGTTGTGCCTGAATCTCACACCCATTTGGGCAGATAATACATGTAAATTCTCTCAGCATTCCACACTCACCTCCAGATTCTCCTGGGATACCAGCTTATCCGCTCTTACTACAAACTGAATCATTTCTGCCGGAAGAGCCTTTTTCATCCTTTTTGCCGCAACCTCCTGCCCATTCTGGCGAACCACAACCCGGCAGTCCTTCATCATCCTGCGAACCCGCAAAGACAGCTGAAAGTCCGCTTTGCCGCTGACCCGCTGAGGGATGGTATGACCCACGTTTTCATCTGTACGGATCCCAAGAGGACAATCTGCCAGGGTCTCTCCTGTCACATAGAGGGCGGCAGCGTCCGCAAGCCTTTCTGCCTCCATGGAGACAAAATCCACCAGGTCATGAACATGAAGCACATTCCCTGCTGCAAAGATCCCTTCCACACTGGTCTGATAATGTTCATCCACCAGGGCCCCCCGGGTCCGGCCATCCAGCTGCACGCCCGCGTCGATGGACAGTTCGTTCTCGGGGATCAGACCCACGGAAAGAATCAAGGTATCGCAGGCGTATTCTTTCTCCGTACCCGGAATCGGCCTCAGCTTTTCATCCACCTGGGACACGGTCACCCCGGTCAGCCGGCTATCCCCGTGAATCTGCGTCACGGTATGGCTCAGATATAAGGGAATCCCGTAATCGTTCAGGCACTGTTCAATATTGCGGGGAAGGCCGCTGGGAATCGGCTGCACCTCGAATACCGCCTGTACATGCGCTCCCTCCAGGGTCAGACGCCGGGCCATGATCATGCCGATGTCGCCAGAACCCAGTATCACCACTTCCTTTGCAGGCATACGATTGTAAAGGTTCATATATGCCTGGACCACACCGGCGGTAAAGACACCGGCAGGCCGCTCCCCGGGAATCCCCAGCGCCCCCCGGGTTCTCTCGCGGCAGCCCATGGTCAGGATCACCGCCTTGGCCTGATACTGTACCAACCCCTCTCTCGAGGCGGCAGTCACCACCTTCTCCGGCGAAATCTCCAGGACCGTAGTGTCCGTCTGGTAAGGAATCTCACATCTCTTCACCTCTTCTATGAACCGCGCCGCATATTCCGGCCCGCTCAGAGCCGTCTGAAAACGCGACAAGCCAAAGCCGTCATGGATGCACTGGCGAAGAATCCCTCCCAGGTGATGCTCCCGCTCCAGAATCAAGATATTGGCCACTCCTTTTTTATGTAATTGTACGGCTGCCGCCAAACCGGCCGGGCCTCCGCCGACGATAATCACATCTCTTTTCTCCACCCTTAAGCCTCCTCCCTAACTTTACCAAAAAACACCTGGGAACCCTGTCTGGCATACAAAATCTCGGTCTCCTTTTTCCCCAGTTCCTCTTCGATCATCTGCTCCAGACGCATCTGGCAATAGCCTCCCTGACACCGCCCCATCATCGAACGGGTCCGATACTTGATCCCCACCAGGGTGCTGACTCCCAAAGGATTGTGTATCGCCTGCAAAAGTTCAGCCCGGGTCACCTTCTCACAACGGCATATCACCTCGCCGTAATCCGGATTCTCCCTAATCAGCTTCTCCTGTTCCTCCGTGCTCAGGCTCTCAAAACGCACGATCCCCTTCCGGCAGGGATTAAAGGCCGGATTCTCCCTCAGTTCTTCCCGTTCCTTCATCTGTTCAATGGCATAGCGGGCAATCGGCACGGCAGCCGTCAACCCCGGGGATTCGATCCCCACCAGATTGACTGCCCGGGGCGCCAGTTCGTCCCGGATCTCGATCTTAAAATCCTGAATCACGCCCTGCTCATCCACCCATTTCGGCAAAATCCCCGAATAGTTGCGGATATAATCCGCCTTGTGGATATGGGGCCACAGCTGCGAGGCACTTTCTGCCAGATAATCCATATTTTCCTGGGGAACTCCATAGTAACGGAAATCGCTGACCATGTCTGCATTCGGCCCGATGGTCACATTCCCGTCAATGGTATTGGTCACATGAATCCCCATATAGGTATTGCTTGGCACCGGATAGACCGGCATGGGTAGAAGGGGGCCTGTCCGCTTGTCCAGAATAATATAATCCCCTTTGGAGCCAATCACCCGATAGCCTTCAATCCCCAGCATATCCGAGATCGTCTTGCAGCCTAACCCCGCTGCATTCACTACCCAGCGGCAGGCAAATTCTCCCTGAGTCGTGGCCAGATGATAATTCCCCTCCTCATCCCGGCCGATTCCTGTAACCTCACTGTCAAAGAAATACTCCACCCCATTCTCACAGGCATTCTCCGCCAGGGCAATCGTATACTGAAAGGGGTCCAAAATCCCGCTCCTGGAGGAAAACATCGCAAACTTCCCTACCACTGCCGGCACCAGTTCATGAAGCCGCTCTTCATCAATCAGTTCCAGTCCCACCGCCCCGTTGGCCTCCCCCTGCTCCATGGTACGTTTCAGGGTCTCCATATCCTCCTTTGTATTTCCTACCAGCACCTTGCCGCACCGCAGGAAAGGAAAATCCAGCTCCTTCGCCAGATCCCCCATCATCCGGTTGCCTTCCACACAGAGCCTTGCTTTCAGAGAGCCGGTATCATAGGCAAATCCGCCATGCACCACCGCAGAATTCCTCCCGCTGGTCTCATAACACACATCCAGATTCTTCTCCAGCACACCGATCCGCAAATCGTATCGGGACAGTTCCCTGGCAACCGCGCTGCCGATCATCCCGCCGCCAATCACCAACACATCATACAAATTCTCCATTCGCCCTCACTCCTTTCCAATTCATCCTATGAATTTTCTTTATCTTACCATGTTATTTTCGAAAATACAAGAACTTTTTCGTATTTTCCCGAATTATTTATGGGATGAATATTTTTTCCTTGTTGCATTATGCTGTATTTTATCATTTTTACAACCGTTTGTTGCACAATAGTACCACAGAATCCCTTCTTTGCTCCCGTTTTTCTTTTGGCAACGTTGCCAAATCCGATGTTCCGTTCCGTGGATCTCCGGCAATTTGGTGTTCCATCCGGCCATAAACCCACAATAAAATCGGGTCTGACAATACTGTCAAACCCGATTTCTAACGATGTTACCGCAAACTTTTCTGTCTCACAAAATCAGACCATAGTAATATTGTCTGCCCACATCTCGCACTGGCTCATGACTGTTTGCACAGCCGTCTCCATCCCCTCCGGCGGGTATTTGTGCCGCTTTAGCAAACGTTTGACCAGCTTACGCATACCAGCGCGGGCGCTTTCTTTTTTCTGCCAGTCGATAGTACGGTTTTTCCGCAGCAGATCGGTCAACTCCTTGGTTATGGCAATCAGTTCTTCATGATCGTAAAAATCTTTGACGGCTTGGGGTTTGGTAAGGGCATCGTAGAAAGCCAGTTCTTCTGTGTTCAGCCCCAGCGCCTCCCCCTCCGCATTTGCTGCCGCAATATCCTTGGCCAGTTTCAGCAGTTCCTGAATCACTTCTTCATTAGTAAGCATCCCGTAAAGGTAACGGTTCATGGCGCTGTGAATAATCTCGGAGAACTTCTCCGATTTGACCAGGTTCGTCCGGCGATAGATGGAAACCTGCTCTGAAATCAGTTTCTTCAGCAATTCTACCGCAAGGTTCCTCTCTTTCATACTGGCAACTTCTTCCAGAAATTTGGGATCAAAAAGAGAAAACTCCGTTCCGGCATCAGAGAAGAGATTCATTACCCCTTCGCTTCTGATGCTATGCTTCAAAAGTTCATTGATCCGCTCATTCACTTCCGGAAGGGTGAATTTTTTGCCCGTCCCCCCGGATTGCAACCGGACAATCACGGTACGGACTGCATCGAAAAATGACGCTTCATTGCGTGATGCCTCGTCTACCAAACTGCCGCAGAGGGAGAGTGACTGACGAAGCAGCAATGCTTCTTTGATGTAGATATTTTGTGTACGTTCATTTTCAGGCAAGTCATGATCTGCAATCTTCTTGCCCAAGATAAAGTTTACGCCACCGGCAATCATCTTAGCCTTTTCAAGGTCGCTGCCGGACAGGAATTTCCAATAGTCATAGCCATGGAAGAAATCCCGGCAGACAGAGAGTTTTTCCAGGAATTTCGGATAAGCCACTTTGCTAATATCCGTGTCTCCATAATTTTTCTTATCTCTGGTGGTATAGTCGTTCATCGCCTGCTTAAGTGCAGCGGCGATGCCCACATAGTCCACCACCAACCCGCCTTCCTTATCCTGGAAAACCCGGTTGACACGGGCGATGGCCTGCATCAGATTGTGGCCGGACATAGGCTTGTAGACATACATCGTAGCCAAAGACGGCACATCATATCCTGCAAGATTTCGACGCTGTCCGGCATCCGATATTGTGTGAGTAAAAGCCAATAATTGGAATCTTCTTTTTCTTAACCGAGCCGCCCCAAGGCCGCCCTTTCCTCCAGATACCGGTTCTCATTATACAAAAGATGAAACTGCATCGCCTGCTGGGCCTCCACCGCTTTTCCCTCCTGAATTGCCCGGAAGATGGCCCGATGGGAAATCAGTGTCTGTTCATACTCTGTTGTCCCCACCTCCCTGGCAAAGATGGCAATCCCCTTGCCGATCACCGGTACCAGGTTCGACATGACGCTGTTGTGGCTGCAGTTGGCAATCTGTTCATGAAACCGGATATCCGCCTCCGCATAATCCTGCCTTTTCCGGATTCGGCCTTCCACCTCTTCCAGCAGTTCCTCCAGCTTTTTCACGTCCTCTTTTCGGGCATTCTGCGCCGCCAGCGCCGCAATCGGAGGCTCCAACATCACCCGGACCTGCATCAGGTCCCGGGTCAGCTTCTCCCGATCTGCCGCCAGGGAAAAGCCAAAGGGATCGTCTGACACCCCCTGCTTCTTCGAGACAAAGGTTCCGGAACCCTGGCGGATCACAACAATATTGCGGGACACCAGGATTCTCAAAGCCTCCCGGACCGTATTGCGCCCCACCCCCAAAATTTCTGACAATTCAGCCTCTGTGGGAAGCTTATCCCCCGGCACGTAATTCCTCTCCCGAATCAGTCGAATCAGATTCTCTGACGCCAATTCCGTCAGGGTGCGGTTCTCCGTGTTTTTCTCCATTCTTTTGCTGTTCCTTTCCCTCTGTTTTCATCTTCCCCACGCTTCCTGGCATCAGGAAGCAAACTGCCTTTGCTCTTGGCAAATAGTATATCACAACATTCCTTATGCCGCAATTATTCTTCCCGATCCCATCGCATCTGACCCATCACACCTGATCGCATCCCCCTCCCCCCCCCGGAAACTTCCCATACCAAAAAAGCCTGCCCTGGATTGCTTGCGAGAGCCTTCAGAAATCTTAGAAGATTTCAAAAACTCCAAAAACAGCAATCCAGGGCAAACTTTTTTCAAAACATGCCTTTCAAAACCATATCCGTATAAACATCCTTATCTCAGCATCCCCAAAATCAGCTTCTGAGCGCTGATCCCATCGCGCTTTGCCACGACCTCGTCAATCTTCTCCACTCCCAGGCCATCCACAATCGATAAATACTTTTCAAACGCATCAATATTCGCCTGCGTCTCCTGATCTGCTGCCTCCCGGATTGGAAACGTGTCAAAGAACACCACGCCCTGATAATCATACTTTCTCAGATAATATACAAATTCCAGAGACTGGGCATGATGGATGGACCCAAAGATCAGTCCGCTATCCTGTTGACTGTAACCATCATTCATGTGAAGGCCGAACAATTTCCCCTGGCTGGCCGCCAGAGCCAGGCCATAACTCGGATTGTCGCGCTTCATCAACATATGGCAAAAATCAAAGGTCACTCCCACATTGGGACGGTCAATAGCATTGACCATCAAAAGAGTCATTCCGGCAGAATCCATCAGTGCAAAGTTGCGCTCCTCAAAGGGTTTATACTCGATACTGATTTTCATGTCCGGGGCGTAGTCCGCCACCTCCCTCATAGCCTCCACAATCTGATCCCAGGCCGTTTTATAGTCCATCTGAAACGCATAATCAAAGCCGTCATTTTCCAGCCACAGGGTAATCACACCGCCTCCCAGTGACCGGCAGATATCCGAGGCCTTCTTGGTCATATCAATAGCCTGCTGCCTCAGCTTCGGATCGGGATTGGTAAAATCACCGTTTTTCCAAAGATTTCTCCAGCGGACAGCAAAACCATTTACCTTTAATGGCCCCATGGCCTTGCGGATCTCCTCAATATCATATCCCTCTATGTGTTCCGGATAATTAAATTCCAGATGGGTAATGCCATTCATTTTCCGATAAGCGGAAATGGCATCGAACACATTTTTCCCTTTAAAAATAAAGGAGTTCATTCTTCCTGCATAATTCATCTCTTTCCATCCACCTTTCCTTGCATTGCGAAACCCCGTCCTAACGGCTATGCCAAGCTCAGACAACAGTTTCCTGATACAATTCCAAAACCTCCTCCAACGCCGGCATGGCTGGCTGGCCTCCCGTCTTACACACGGTTCTTGCACTGCAGCAGGTGGCAAATCTGGCCGCCTCAAAGATATTCATATCATGGACAATCCCATAACAGAGTCCTCCGATAAAAGAATCGCCGGCTCCCGTAGACTCCACCGCCCGTACCTTTTTAGGGGGAACGAACTCACATTTCTCACCCTCACATACCACCGCCCCCGCCTTTCCCAGAGTGTAGATACACACATTATCCAGGTCTGCCGCCATTTTTCGGATTTCCTCTTCAGCCGCCTTTTCCGTCAGAATCTCAGATCCGCAGTAAAATCCCGCTTCCACCTCATTGACAATAAAGAGATCAACCTGTCTTAAAGCCTCCTCTGCCAGCGGCGCTGCCGGCGCGCCATTTAAAATCACATAGCACCCCTGCTCCTTACAGAAGGAAATCCCATACTCCACCACCGGAATCGGAATCTCCAGCTGAAAAACCGCAAGGTCTCCCGGCTTCAAAAACCCCTTCAGGGCATCCACGTCCTCCTTTGACACCTGGTCATTGGCCCCCTTCACCACGGAACCCCTTACACCGCCGTCGTAGAGAGACTGGGCCACAGACATTCCGCTGCTTCCCTCCACTATTTTCAAAAAATCCGTGCGCACCCCGTATTGTTCAATATTCTCCTTCAGGAATCCCCCCTGGCTGTCCGAACCAACGCAGCCAACCATGTAGGTATTTACTCCCAGTTTAGCCGCCTGCACTGCCTGGTTCGCCCCTTTGCCGCCGCTGCAATACTCCACCTGGTCTGCAAAACAGGTTTCGCCCTCCTCCGGAATGTGATCCTGCTTCAGGCACACATCATAGTTCAGGCTGCCGATTACCACTACTTTTCTCTCCATCTTTCCCTCACCTTCCAGTCCGACTGACCGATTGCAGGATTTTCGCCCCTCAGCTTTACAGGAAATGTCTTGTCAAAACCACCTTCCTGATGCACCAGCAGCCACTTATTCCTGGCCCCAAGAAGCCGGTCTTCTTCCGTCGAAGGCACAAACCCCTCCTCCAACGGACAGTTGGTCCCCTTGAGCAAAAAGGTGGCATGGCTGTAGCCTCTCTCCTGCACATGGCAGGCGCAATAGTGAAGGGTGGTAGCATAAAACTCTACCGCCAGTCCCGCTGGAACATAAAACGCTTCCACCTTTGCGGTATCATAATAAAAATGTTCCTCCAGATCCTGCATCCGCCCGATCATCACAATATAATCCGTTACGGAAATATTCACCTCCGAACCCCTGTGATACTCCAGGGCATTCAGCTTCTGATTGTGGCCCATACAGTATCCCAGTTCCGCCGGCAATCCTCCGTAAAAGCTGTCCGCAAATTCCCTGAAAACCGGCAGTTTTTCCAACTCAGGATCGCTGGCAACATATTCCACCGTCTCCGGAATGAGCTTTTTCTCCATTACCGTCAGAAGTTCCGAAAAATCATAACCCTCCACAATTGACCCATATCTGCCAAAAGCAGGGTCCGCAATATCATAAATCTTCATTTTATCCCGCCGTTCTTACTGATTCTCCCTAATTCCCAGGATTTCTGTCTTTAGCAATTTAGAAAACATCCAATTTACCGTCTCCGTCAACAACACATCAGTGACGCTTGGAACGGTTATTCACCACATAATTGAAAATCATCACCACCAGCAGCAATCCGCCCCAGATGATCTGACGGCAGGCCGTCGGAATATTGTTAAACATATTCAGCACACTGGACACCATCTGAATAATCAGGACCGCCAGCACAACCCCCTGAATATTTCCTTTGCCGCCGTTGGGGCTGACGCCTCCCATAACGGCAATCAGGATCGCCTGCATGGTATAGCTGGAGCCGTTGTCCGCCTTACAGGAACTGTAGCGCCCCCACATGATAATCCCGGACAGAGCAGCTAAAACACCAGCGATCACATGAGTGGTAATGACCAGTTTCCTGTTGTTAAGCCCCGCATAGGTGGTGGCCCTGTTGTTGGTACCGTACATCTTCATCTGCCGCCCCAGGACCATCCGGGACACCGCCAGGCCGGCAAGAAGCGAAGCTACAATAAACAGAATCACCGTGACCGGAACCACGCCAATGGATTTATTAATCATAGAAGCCAGGGGCTTGGGAAATCCGCTCATGCTGGAACCGCCGGTAATCACCACTCCCAGGCCCCAGAACAGAGACTGGGTTCCCAGAGTGGCCAGCATGGCCGGAATCCCGAACCCGGAAATCAGGTAGCCGTTTAATCCCCCTGCCACCGCGCCCACAATCACCGCCACGCCAAAACTGGCAAAAATCATCATATAGACGGTTCCTTCCGCCGTATCCGCCCCTGTCATGGACAGCAGGAATTTTCCCGCAATAATGGCGCTTAAATTTGCTATGTAAACAGCGCTTAAGTCAATCCCGCCGATCAGCAGGGCCAGGGAAATCGCCACCGCCAAAAGGCCATACTCCGGAAACTGCTTCATCATGGACTGGAAGTTGCCCAGATTCAGAAACTGGCTCCCCTTCAGGGCCGTACAGATGGCAAACACCACAATAAACACCACAAAGAGCCTGAAGAAATTGGCGTCTCTCATAAACATTCTCATATCAATGGATAATTTTTCCTTATTCATCATTTCACCTCCGCCTTGTCAGAGATCGTAACAAACAGCTTCTTCTTTCTCTGCTGCTCCTGAATCGCAGAAACCGCAGTACCAATAATAATGATCAAACCGGTAAACACCCGGGACCACTGGGTAGAAACCCCGAGAAGAATCAGGCTGTTGGAAACGATCGTCATCAGGGCCGTGCCCAGGATCGCCCCCACAATACCACCCCGGCCGCCAACCAGAGACACACCGCCCAGGACACAGGCAGCGATCACGTCCATCTCCATACCGATCATATTGTTGGGGCTGACCGTCAAAAGCATGCTGGAACGGCATACCCCGATAAATCCTGCGAGGGCGCCGGAAAGGCAAAAGATAAACATCCTGGTGCCAAATACATGAAAACCCGCCCTGGCCGCCGCAACCTCATCGCCGCCTACGGCATAGATTGCCCGCCCCAGCATGGTTTTGTTCATCAAAAGCCAGGCCAGAACCACCAGGATAATCATAAAAGCAAAATGAACCGGCAAATCCGAGGTCAGTCCCGATTTGGCATTCACCGCTGTCAAAAGCTTTGTGGAGCCAAGAGAATACAGGCCGCTGGTCAGAGGATACTCGCTGGAACCCAATACCCCCTGCATAATGCCCAAAAACAGAGAACTGGTACCCAGAGTCACGATCATGGCCGGAAATTTAAACCGCGCCACAATAAAACCATTGATTGCCCCCATGCACAGCCCCAGAAGCATGGCTACCAGAAAATAGGGCAGAGGATTGTCAAACATCCCATCCATTTTTGTGCAGACAAAATACATGGACAAGGATGCGATGGCCGGGAAGGAACAATCCACACCGCCGGAGATCAGCACCATCATCTCGCCAACACAGAACATCATGGGAATCGTCATGGAACGAAGCAGATCTACAATATTGTTTCCGGTAAAAAACTGCCCGCTCCGCACCTGGACCAGCAAACAGAACGCAAGGATAATGACCCCGATATAAAACTCTGTTCTTTTCGTTAATCTTTTGAAATTCATAACTCATCCTCCTAATATTCTACAGACAGAGCAGAAAGGGAAGCTTCATCCAGTTCACTGGTCATACGCTCTTCCGCCAGACGCCCCTGCCTCATGACAAGAACACGGTTGCAGTTAGAGAGAACCTCACGGATATCGTCGGAAATGATAATCACGGCCAGGCCATTCCCCGCCAGCTTCTTGGTCAGCTTATAAATATCGTATTTTGCGCCGATATCCACGCCCACCGTAGGCCCGTTGAGAATCAGCACCTTCAAATCCAGGGACAGCCACTTGGCAAGCACACATTTCTGAGCGTTTCCTCCGGAAAGGGTCTTCATATTATCCTGCGGGTCGTTGATCTTGATGGACAGTTCCTTCACCCAATGA
Organism: uncultured bacterium; assembly: GCA_947063875.1. Taxonomy (GTDB): domain Bacteria; phylum Bacillota; class Clostridia; order Lachnospirales; family Lachnospiraceae; genus Brotaphodocola. Next base: position 19,497 of record CAMSTY010000014.1, on the reverse strand, counting down.
GCCACCGAATCTTCAATGGATTTTTCATTTACAAACCCCAGGCTGTTGGCATGGTCCTTCCACCTGGTTATGGAAATATTGTCCGCAATAGACTGCTCCATAAAAAGCCCCTGCACATTCCGCTCCGGCGGCACATAGCCGATACCGTTGGCTATCCCGTCCTTGACGCTTCCGATCTCCACCTTCCTGCCGTCAATCCATATTTCTCCGGAGTCTGCCTTGTGATACCCGAAAATCGTCTCTGCCAATTCCGTGCGGCCGGAACCCAGAAGCCCGGTAATCCCCAGAATCTCCCCCTCCTTCAAAGAAAAACTGCAGTTTGCAAAACCATTGGCCAGGCTTAAGTCCTTAACCTCCAGGACCGTCTTCGCCCCCGGCTTTTCCACATACCGAAAAGCCTCCTCCTGAATCTCCCGGCCCGTCATATAATAAGTAAATTTCTGCTCGTCCAGTTCCTTTGTCTTGCCGGAAAACACATTTTTCCCGCTGCAAAAGATGGTAAAATGCTCCGCAATCTCAAATACCTCATCCAGCTTGTGAGATACAAAAAGAACAGCAATCCCCTGCTTCTGAAGATCACGGATCACCTGAAACAGATTCTTGACCTCCCTCTGGGTAATCGCAGTTGTCGGTTCGTCCATAATAATCAGTTTCGCATTATTTAAAAGAGCACGGCTGATTGCGATCAGCTGCTTATCCGCAACCGTCAGATTCTCAACCATCTCATCCAGGTCTACTTTAAAGTCGATTTTTGATATGGCCTCCAGGGCGATTTCCTGAAAACGTTTTTTACTGACAAACTTTTTCCCGCCGGCCACCTCCATATTCAGAGCAAGATTCTCCCGGACCGTCAGATTGGGAAATACGGACAAGTCCTGATAAATGACCTGCACACCGGCATCGATAGCCATCTGTGTGGTCAGCTTGGAATATTCTTTTCCGTCAATCTCAATGGTTCCTGCGTCCGGTGTATAAAAGCCGGAGATCACATTGATAATCGTAGACTTACCGCAGCCATTCTCCCCGGCCAGACAATGCACTTCTCCCTTTTTGATCGTCAGATCTACCCCGTCTAAAGCCTTAACACCGCCGAAATATTTCTTTACTCCCGTAATTTTAATAATATTATCAGACACGCCTATCCCTCCGCATTCGTAATAGCATGTTGCCTCCTGTAAGGGAATCCGGCAAAAGCCTTGCTCGGCTCCTGTGCCGGATTCCCCTCCTGCTGCAGGTCCCTCCTACAGCGCATTCCCCCTATGCAGCATGCTCGAAAGAGCATTCTGCCTGATTTTCCTTATCAGAAATCGTAATCATCCACATTGTCTGCGGTCACGGAAATAAATCCGTTGCCCATCAGCAATCTTTCGTTGTTCTCATCCACCTGCAGGTTATCATAAGCCGACAGTCCTAAGTCCGTACCGCTGCCGATCTCCTCGCCGTCCAGACATTTGCGGGCCAGCTCACACATGGCATAGCCGGCATCTGCCGGGTCCCACAAGGTAATGCAGGTCAGAGAACCGTTCTTCAACAGTTCCCGGCACTCGTTGGGCATACCGGTGCCAACCACGTGCACCTTGTCCGCCAGTCCCAGTTCATTGATGGCACGTGCGATTCCAGGAGTATCGTCAGAGCAGGAACCAGTAAAACCAGCCAGATCCGGATATTTCTTCAGAACCTCTTTCGCCTTCTCATAAGCGGTCTCTGTGTTGTTCTCAGATTCCACCCGAGGCAGGTCTGCCAGCAGGGTCATGTTGGGATACTGGGCCTCCTGCTGCGCCACGGCACCGTCCGCCCATTCATTGTGAGAAGCAGTGGTCAAAAAGCCGACCATGGTGGTATAAGTCCCTTCTTCCCCCATCAGTTCCGCCAGATTATCCATGATAAAGGCGCCATAACCGGCGTTATTGAAAGCCTCAATGTCGTAATCGCAGTTTTCCACATTGGAGCCTTCATGGCAGATTACCACAATGCCCTTCTCTCTCGCCTCCTGCAGAACCGGCTCACAAGCCGCCGGATCAACGGGAACCACGCACAGAGCATCAATATCCTGGTTGATAATATCCTGGATAATCTGAATCTGCTGGGCGGAATCCGTATCCGTGGGACCCGTCATCCAGGCATTGATCCCCGTCTCACCGGCCCACTTTTCAATCCCCTCGTTCATACGGATAAACCAGCCGTTGGTATTTCCCTTTACCACCACGGCAATCTTGTAATCCTTGCCGCCTTCCGCCGAAGCCCCGGCCTGGGAATCCCCGCCTGCACTATCCGCCGATGCTGCCGCCGACGTCCCGCCAGACGCACTCCCTGCCTGATTCGAGGAGCCACCGCAGCCGGCCAGTGCCGTAGCCGCCATAACTGCCGTCATCAATGTTGCCAGTAATCTCTTTTTCATTTGCCTTTTCCTCCATATATATTTTTTGTTTTATCCAAAAGCGTCTCCGCTCCCGATACATGAAAATGGCTATTCGATATTCCGGTGCCGGCTCTCCATCTCCTCATAGGAAAGCCCCATCTCCTCCCGAAGAAGCATTACCACAATATCAAACAGCAAAAATAAATGCTGCTCAAAAAGGTTCCCCATAGGCTGGGCAGATTTTACCACTCTTGGGTCTGTCCCCTTATACACTGCCGCCGGAACAAAAAGCAGGTAATCCGCCTTCCTGGGGATCGGCTCCCCGGGCGCCCCGGTGATAACCCCTGTCTTTGCCCCCGTACGGAAGGACTGCTCCAGCAGATAATCTATGTGTCCGATCCTCCCGGACCCGTCAACAGCCAGAAACAAATCCCCCTCCCTCATCCCAGGCGTCGTGTCGTCCCAGAGCCAGAAAGTCTCCTTCCCCAGGTGCATGATCCGCATGGCAAAGCTTCTTGCCGCAATCCCTTCCCTGCCCGCCCCGACGACAAACACCCGCTTCGCCTCCATGATGGCATGGATAAATCCCTCCAGTTCCTCCACATCCTGCGCGGCAAACACCGCCTTATGCTCCGCAAGCACCGTCCTCACATAACTGCTATATCTCTCTGCAAATGTCATGATATCCTCCTGTATCTCCCTGGACTTTATTTCCGCCTTTTCCGGCCCCTTTCGCCTTTTCCCGGCTGTTTCTTCAAGCCTTTTACCGCCTCTGCATCCGCCTCCTTTTGTTCCATATTATAACGATAACTTTGTAATCGATTTCATCTATTTTCTGTTATATTTCTATATTATTATTCCTAATATCCATATATTAATATATATTTTGACGTTATTTTACTGCAACCGCTTACATTTTATTCCGAAACAAAACCATTTCCCGATCCGAAATGGTTTCTAAATTTATTCAATTTCTTCTCTTCAGCTTCTCCGAGCCTCTCAAAATCAGTTCCACCGGCATAATCACCGTCTCCCGCTCTGCCTCCGGCGTCTTCAGACGGTCCAGCAGCATCTTCACGGCAATCTTCCCCATCTCCGCCTCCGACCGGTCCACCACGGAAAGCTTAAAATCAATCACGCGCAGAGGGGCAATATCATCAAAGCCAATCAGGGAAATATCCCGGCCAATCATAAGCCCCCGCTCCGTCAGATACCGGAGGCAGCCTAAGGTCATCATGTTGTTGCAGGTAAAAATGGCCGTAGGCGGCTCGGGAAGGCCCATCAGCCGGCTGGCCATCTGATAGGCAAGATCCGACTTCTGATCCCCTCTCACCATGTACTCGCCCCGGATCGGGATCTCATGGTCATCCATGGCCTTCCGGTATCCCTTGGACCGCTCATAGACGGACCGGATGGAAGGGCTCCCCTCAATAATGGCAATTCTCTCATGCCCCTCTGAAATCAGCTGGCTGACGGCCTGATAGGCCCCTTTCTCGTTGTCCGCCATGACAATGCTGAACTTCCCGCCCCGGATATCCCGGTCTAAAAGCACCACCGGAATCCCCTTTTTCTCCAATCCATCCAGAAGTTCCCTGGTCTCTGCAGCAAAATGGTCAATGGGGGTGATAATAATGCCGGCCAGGTGCTGGCTCTCCACCATCCTTAAAAACTCCTGCTCCTTCTTCACATTCTCATCCGAGTTAAAAAAGAGCACATGGTACTGATTCTGCTCGGCAATCTTTGTAATCCCATAAAATGCCCCGGAAAAAAACGGGTTCTCAATATCCGGAAAGATCACTCCGATATTGGAGGTGGTCTGTATGCTCAGCCCCCTCGCGATCGCGCTGGGAACATATCCGCTTTCCTCCACCACCTTCATCACTTTCTCCCTGGTCTTGGGTTTTACCAGGTTGCTGTTGTTGATTACTCTGGATACGGTTGCCGTTGACACTCCGGCTTTTCGTGCAATATCATTAATATTCATAAAATGTAACCGCTTTCACATTAATTATGTTATCACGTCAACTCCCTTGTGTCAATACTATTCATTGATAAATATTAAATTCATTATTTTTCACAGGTTTTATTGTGCACTTTTCACAGTTCCTGACGGCAATGCTGCTGAAACCACCTTTTACCTTCTTCCGCCTTCAAAGGAATACCCCAAAAGCGCTCCGGCGATCCTTTTCAGATCCTCCCTCTTTCCGGTATAAATCCATTTTGTCACCCGGTCAACGGAATGGTTCAGCCCGGTGGGACGGCCAATCGTCTGCAGGTTGCATTCCATCTCCGCGAATCCCCCGGAATTGCCATCGTCATTATACACATGAATGGAATATCCGGTATCCCCCTCCGCCAGGGGCGGCTCCTCCGAATACATGGCTGACGGGTTATTGGGATAATTGATGACAATCAGATGGCTTTCCCCATCCTTTTCATCTGCCAGATAGCCAAACCGCCCTGTCAGCGCTGCTGACTTATAAGCAATCTTATAGCGGGAATCCCCTGTAATCCGCAAAGCTACCCCGCAGCCTGCCAGATATTCATGTGTTCCTGCCGGTTCATAGTGGTCCGTCCCCCTCACAACCTGATACATGGGAATATACAGGCATCCCGTAGGCCTTATCTGGAGAAGGTCCCAGCTTTCCGCATAAATCTGCTGGCTGCTTTCTGCCGTCAGATCCAGCACCTGCTCAAATCCGCAGTATGACACAGACTCCATCAGTATATCATAATCCGGTAGTTTCCGCAAAGGATTTAACGCCTTTAATATGGTTCTTATGAACTCTATATGGACCGTGCCGGTTACGGTATTATAAGATGGCAAATCCAGGGACTGCATTAACGTCACACACTCCCCCCTTCTCTCCATCCGAAAAATCCCCGGGTCAATCGTTTTCGGCGTATCCAAAGTTTCCCTAAACCGGGTCCGGTCCTTAATATTAAACTGAATCTCCGGCCCAATCCATACCCGGTCCCCGCCGGTATTCCAAATTTTGCCGTCGATCAGCTTTTGATACTCCTTTGGCATTTTCACAGCTTCCGGAATCCAGAACACCCCTTCCGGATACTGCTGGGAAAAAGGCCCGAATACATGGCCTCCATGCTGCGAAATGACAATATTCCAACCCTCTCCGATTTCCAAAATCTCATAGCTCACGTTACAATGTTCAAAAGTATCTAATATCTTCTGCATCTGCCTTCTCCTTTCCCTTTTCATCTGTTTGGTGGATCTATGTTGCAGAAAAATGTAAGCGATTACATATTATTGTAACGCACGGCCACTCCTTTTGTCAATGCAAAAAGCCAACCCGCCGGACTTTCTGCCCCTGCGGATTGACTCTGTATCCTCATCGCTGTCACATTCTCTCTTCGATCCACCCCAGCACGTCCCTGATCACCTCATCCTTGCAATGCTCGAAAAAGATTTCATGAAACAGGCCGCCATATATCTTCATCTGCTTATCGGCAGAGGAAACCTCGTGAAACAGTTCATGGGTGTCTCTCACATTTACCAGCACATCCTTCTCCCCATGCAGCATGAGCACCGGATACCGAAACGCCTCTGCATGCTCCCTCAGCCATGCCATCCCCTTCTGAAGGGCATAGCAGAGGCCGATGGTAAAGGCCTTTGCATTGTAAGGGTCTTTACCATAATTTTCCCCCACCTCCGGCACGGAGCAAACCTTTGACCCCATACTGTTCGGCAGCTTTATATGGGGGTCCTGCCCCACAGGGACCCTGCTCATCAGCTGATTCTTGTCATGGGTCAGGCCGCCGCTGATTACAATCCCCTTCAGCCTTTCCTCCGGGTATGCCGCCCCATACAGGGATACGGTAAGTCCCCCCATACTGTGGCCCACCAAAAACACCGGCAGATCGGGATTTTGTTCCAGGGCCATGCTTATCACCACATGGGCATCCTCCAGCAGTTCGTGGAAATCAGCGAAATAGGTCCTCTCCCCCTCTGACCTCCCATGGCCCCGATGGTCATACCGGTAAGTCCCCAGTCCTGCCTGATGGAACGCCTCCGCCAGCTGGTCATACCGCCCCTGATGCTCGCAGAGTCCATGGACAATTACCGCGATGCCCCGGGCTTTGTCCGGAATCTTCTTATTCAGATATAGCTTTGTGCCGTCAAATGATGAAATCATTGCTTCCATGTTGTGTTTCCCTCCCCAGAATAAATCAGAATAAATCTTGTTTTTATTATATCCGATTTTTCTTTTGAAATCAATTGCTATCAAACTACATTCGATTGATGTTGCTGTTCACGGGTACCTTGTGAACATAACCGCAGGACTGCGGCTAAGAAGTCTGAGAACAAACAGTAACAAAATTTGGAAGTATAAACCTCTTACTTTCCGTAAATCATTTTCATGAAAGATCCATTCTTTGTAATGGCAGGTCAGAACCCCTGAAGAAAACCACCGGGAATCTGACCATCGCGATATTTGCCAAATTTCTGTACGGTTATTCGCACGGCATCTGGCTCATCGTTCGCGCAAATGAATCTCGAATGCGGAGGTATATACTATGGCTGGTTATAAGGTTGAGATCTGCGGAGTCAATACGGCAAAACTCCCCCTTTTGACAAATGAGGAAAAAGATAAACTCTTCCGGCGGATTCTGGATGGGGATATGGAAGCCAGGGAGCAGTACATCAAAGGAAACCTGCGCCTGGTCCTCAGTGTTATCCAGCGGTTTTCCAGCAGCAATGAGAATGTAGATGACTTATTCCAAATCGGCTGCATCGGCCTCATCAAAGCCATTGACAATTTCGACATTACCCAGAACGTACGTTTTTCCACTTATGCTGTCCCGATGATCATGGGAGAAGTGCGGCGTTACCTGCGGGACAATAACTCCATCCGGGTCAGCCGCTCCCTGCGGGATACTGCCTATAAAGCCATCTACGCCAAGGAGGGACTGATGCGCAAAAACGCCAAAGAGCCTACTCTGATGGAAATCGCCGACGAGATCGGCATCAGCAAGGAGGAAATCACCTATGCCCTGGACGCCATCCAGAGTCCGGTCAGCCTCTACGAACCCATCTACACCGACGGCGGCGATCCGCTCTATGTGATGGATCAGATCAGCGACAAAAAAAATCTTGAGGAAAACTGGGTGGAAGAAATCTCTCTGCGGGAGGCCATGGACCGCCTGCCCCAGCGGGAACGACATATCATCGACCTGCGCTTTTTTGAAGGAAAGACACAGACAGAAGTGGCAGAGGAAATCCATATCAGCCAGGCCCAGGTGTCGCGGCTGGAAAAAAACGCCCTGAAAAGTATGAGGAATTATCTGAATTGATACCCAGGCTTTAATTGGAATCTGACCGCTCTTCAGACGGGTCAGGTTCCTTTTTTGCCTGGTTCTCCGGTTCTTGCAGCCGCTTGTTCACCTCCTCGGCGATTTCAGGCATTTTCGATTCCAGATAAGGCCCCGGGCACTCGGTGTCCTTGCGGAACATTTTATGAATGGTTAGGTTCCCCTTGGCATCCCCGGTAAATGTCAGTTCTGCGATCCCGTTGCGCCTGCAGATATCCGTACATAAATCAATCAATGACTCATAGGAAGCGTCACTCACATGCCAGCTGCCGCCAATTTCATCATTCGCCACCTCGATGGTCACTGCCTGGTGATCGTTTTCTCTGCTGCTGGAGGTCCAGGCCCGGTTACTTTCCTCTACATAAAGGGCAACCCTGCCTTCTCTGTCGATCGCATAATTGGCAGACGCCCTTCTGTCCTGCTGCGCAAACACCTCCCCCAGACGTTCCAGGCTGATGTCATCCGCCATATGATGAATTGTAATCTTCCGGATGGAATCCTTCCTGGGGAAATCGGCAACCGAAGTCAGAAATATGTAGTCTGTCAGCGGACTGTTGCGTTCTATCACCTGCGCCCTTTCTTCATTCGTAAGGCTGCGCCCCACGATTTCCGGAATCTTTTTGGCAAAGAAGATACATGCAGCCAGGACCACTCCGGTCAAAACGCACAAAATACCGAAAAGAACCCAGATAATCGTATAATCTTCCGTTCTTCCATTTTTCCTCATTCTTCGCACTCCCTTCACAGATGAAACAGATTATAAGCAAGGCTATAGGCAAATACAACGGCGCAGAGCACAAATAAGGCTTTTACCGTCACAGCCTTTACTCTTTTTCCTTCTTTTTGCGGACGGCTAACAGTCAAAAGCACCAGCACGGGAATCGCCTCATAAAAAAAGCCGACATCCATCAGATTATGGAATAAAAAGGCAGCGGACCCTGATTTCAATTCATCATCACCCTTTTTCATGAAATGGCGAAAGGCAACTACTATCAGCATCGCCATCGCCACAAGCCCCAGTTCCACTCCTATATTGATAAACATATTGTGAATATGCCAGGTATTATAATAGATGTCGCTGTCATACAGGTTCATCACCCTCCATTGGTTCGCCCCCACCCCCAGCAAAGGGTCCACCCATATATATCCCAAACCGTTTTTCATCATTCTCAGCCGTTCCGCAAAGGTGGCTGCCGCGCTGGGGCGGCTTATGACCGCAACTGCCGCCACAATTACTCCCATTCCGGAAGCCACTGCCGCCCGGCGCGGAAAATCTTTCAGAAAACAGAGAAACTTTTTCCAATACCACGCTGCCGCCAATAGATACATAAAAATCAGAATGCTAAGCCAGGGCAAATCCGTCTTCCGTGATGCAATGTACATCAATATGCCAAGTCCGATTCCGACACTGGCCCTGGCCAGAAGCTGACATACAAAAATTCCGGCCGGCTTCCATGGATTTTTCTTTTTCTTGTAAAAGAAGAGCGCCAGAATCCCGATTGCCATAGACACAAAGCTTCCCATCGAGAGAGTCAGAGCCAACGCCGCCAAAATCAGCGGTTCCAGGCACTCCGGAAATCTTGTCTGAAAATCTCTCTCCTTTTCTTCGCGGCTGCAATTGAGCAAAGCAAACCAGCCTATTACCAGGCAAATCCCAAATGCATTCGCCCCGCCTAATATCCCTCCTGCCCGGACTGCTCCCCTGGCCATCGTCTTATGTATAAACTGAAGGATGCCGACAGCTGCCATAAATCCCACCCAGGAGACGCACAAGCATCGAAGGGTATCTCTTTCTTCCTCTTTCAGATAAGACATCAGGAGATAAATCACCGTAAAAATCGTCTGCGTCCGCGCAAAGCCTTCGGCAATCGTTCCATAAGTCACCAGGGACGAAAGCAGGCTGATCAAATCAAAGATAAGAAGCGGGATCAGCACCCAGAAATCCACCACCGCTTCCCCCTGCGTGCACCCGAAAATACACAGGAAAATGCCAACTGTTCCCACAATATAGACATTTCCCACACCGGCAAAACACAAAATGACCAAAGAAAGAAACAAGATTGTGATGATATGATGATCCTTCCCATTGCCTGCCACTTTTTATCACCTCACTTATCCATTTTCTGCTGCGCTTCATTATAGTTAATTTTTTCATTGAATACCATAGTTTTCATAAAACAGGCAGTGCTTCTGCCTGTTGTGACAAAGCACTGCCCGTTTATTTTTTATGTTGCTGTCTCTCCGTTTCTTGTTGCCTTTCCGGTTTTTACTGCTTTTCGGATTCTTGCTGCCTTTAGATCCTTACTGCTTTTCGGATTCTCGCTATCTGCCATATTTCCTGCGTTGGCTGGCAATCAATAATGCTGCGCTTCCCAGAGAGGCCAGGCAGAATACCAGATAAAGGACGGTTCCGGAATCATCTCCGGTTTTCGGCAGTTCCGGCATAAATGCTGCTAACGGCACTTCCTCTTCCGGTAATTCTATTATTTCTTCCGGCTGCGGCTGAGGGTCTGGCGTACTGCCTCCGCTGCGGCTGCTGCCGCCGCCTCCGCCATTTCCGCCGCCTCCGCCGCCATTTCCGCCTCCGTTGCCCCCATTGCCGCCATCACCTTTACTGTCATTTTTTGTATTGGTGAACTGTACGTTGGAGGAGTTCTCGCCAATGCTGCCTTCTGCAACGGCAATTCTTATCGCCTCGTCGTCTTCGGTCTTTACATCTCCGATCTTAACTTCGGCAATATAGTCTGTCTCAGCTTCTTCCACTTTCCATTTTGTCCCCTTCGGCAAGTCCTTGACAAAAACAAACTGACCATGTTTTAAGGTAATGGTATCTCCGCTGGAGATGGTGCCTTCCTTTGAGCCGCCATACTCATAGCTTCCATCCAGTTCGTTTCCGTCTTCATCCCTCAGAGTAATCGTAAAGGAAAATTCCTGTTCCGCATCAGCGGCGTCACCGGCAACCGTCTTGCCGATTTCCAGCCTTGTGTTAATCACCGTAATCTGTACATCAGAATCTTCCGGCAGGCTAAACTTCTCATTTGCTTCTACGGAAAAACTGAATTTTGTCTTCAGTTCATATTCATATTTTGAATCGCCGTCAAAGAGGGGAATATCTTCCCATGTATACTCTTCCTTTCCCAGCAAATCAACCTCTGAACCGTATGGTTTTCCTTCCTGCATAAGCTGAAGGGTAAAGTCTTTATAAGAAGCTGTTTTATCGCACATAACATCGTCTAATTCTACGGTCAAAACAGCTCTTTTTTCGTCATCATCTTTCATGGCCGGAGGTGTTTCAGCCTCGAGTTCCCCGTCTAAGGAATCAATCTCATCCTCTTCCTCAGCCTCTTCTTTGGAACTGCCGGTTCCGGAACCTGATCCGCCAGAACCTCCCTGGCTGCCGGAATCGGAATAAAGATTGTCATCGGCCGGATTCTGGCTGTCTGCCGCTTCATCTTCCGGATTGCTGACGATTGCTGAATTGTCATCATTCACTTTATCAGAAGTACTGTCATCCTCGGTTTTATCTGCTCCTGAATTGCCCAAAGCCTCCGTATTGTCCGGCGCGTCAACAGTCTCATCCTTACCGGAATCAGCGTCGCCGTTTCCATCAGAAGCAGCATTATCGTCTTTGTTTGAAGCATTGTTGTCCGTATCGGAAACGTTATCGCCGCTTTCATTTGAAGACCCATTATTGCTTCCGGTTTCACCCGAAGTATTATTGCTATCGCTTGCATCGCTGCTATCTGTACCCGAGGAACTATTGCTCTCGTCTGAAGCGCTGCCGCTCTCATTTGAAGAACTGCCGCCGCTTGCATCGCTGCCGCTCTCGTTCGAGGAACTGCTGCCGCTTGAGGCGTTGCCGCTCTCGTTTGAGGAACTGCTGCCGCTTGAGGCGTTGCCGCTCTCGCTTGAGGAACTGCTGCCGCTTGAGGCGTTGCTGCTCTCGTTTGAGGAACTGCTGCTGCTTGAGGCGTTGCCGCTCTCGTTTGAGGAACTGCTGCTGCCATCTGAGACACTGCCAGCCTCCACACTCATGGACACAATGCTTAATCCCCCGAATGTGAAAACGCTTTCTTTCTTGTAAGTGACAGCATCTTCCTCTTCTGCCAAAGAAGAACCTGTCTGCATCTCTTCCTCTTCTGTATCCAAAGCCGCTTCTTCTTCGGGAAGTTCTGCTTCGGGAAGTTCTGCTTCGGAAGGTTCTGGCTCTTGCTCCGTGTCATCCGACTGAATCTCGCTATCTGATTCATTTTCCTGATCGGATTCACTGATATTGCTGTCATCTGAAGCGGGCTCGTTCACATCTTCGGTTTCTGATTCAGACCCATCGGTCTTATCGTTCTCCGGGTCGGCTTCAGAGCCATCTTCCTTGTCATCCGAACCTGTAGCAGCCTCTTCCTCATCTGGCTGAGTTTCTTCGCCGGTTCCAGAATCTTCCGAACTGGCTCCCTCCTCTTCCTCATCACTAAATAAGGAGTAGGTTTTTTCACAATCAACTACATAAATAGCCGTATATCCGTCCGGAACCGGATCTTCACTTATACTGAAAACCACACTGCCGTTCTCCGCCGGCACCTCAATCTCTCCGGAATTCCATCCATTATCTTTTCCTAATGTAACAGAATCTTCGACAGATCCCGCGCTGTAGTTGATCACCACCTGGCTGTGTTCGTCTATGCCTAAACGGTCATCCCATCTTTTTGCGATTCTGATTTTCGCGCTGGAACCATAAGAACCATAAGAGCCATAGGCCCCAAACCCAAATCCACCGCCAAACTTCAGATAACTGTAAGCATAAGCCGTCATCATCCCGAATGCCAGTACAAACATGCATACAATCATGCTCATACTGACAAGTTTTTTCGCCTTTTCAACAAATCTCATTTTCCACTCCCCTTTCATGACTGCCCCCTGTTTGATCAGGTGCACACGACCGTTGATTCTCCCTCCCTGTCGACTTGCTTATGTGTCCAGGAGATCTGGGTCTTGCCGCTTTCTTTTGCAGAATGCAATCCCTCCCTTCTTATCCATCACATCGGTTGCTCCTCCTCGTAAGGCTCTCCTTTCCTTGGATTCCACACGAAGCCTGAAGATCCGCCGGTATTCCTTTGATACCCATGGCAAAGCCGGCAAAACGCAGCATTGACGTGCCTTCCGGATTTCCCATAACAAAAAGCAGGCATCCATCCAGAGGCCTGCTCTCTTAATACCCAAATCATAAAAATCCGGAATACTTATCGCTATGGATGCAAAAATTGCAAGGCCGATGCAGCCAATAACGGCTCCCGTGCTCCGAAAGCAAAGACCTGAAAATCCGCTCTTCCCTCCGGTTCACAATTCAGTAAAGCAAACCACCCTATTACAGAAAAACCCCAAAAGCTTTGGATTCCCCAATATATTTTTACACTTCTAATATAGTATATTTTTCCATAAATTTCAATGTTTTTTCAAAAATACTATTATATATTATATTTTTTTGGGATTTGTGACGAAAAGAGGAGGTGTTTTTTCTATTTTGATCTCTTTAACCTGTAATAATTGTGCGAATGTGCACATATTCACCGTCCTCCTTCAGATACGGAAACTACTATCGTTATTTTTTTATCAATCTATTTGCCTTTTCTTTTTTTTAATGCTATACTACACAATAACTTTAATTAGGGAGGAGCCAATTATGAGCAAAAGAAATCTCACTTTACTGACAGACCTATACGAACTAACCATGATGCAGGGATATTTTAAAGAAAAAGACGCCAACGAAACCGTTATTTTTGATGCCTTTTTCCGTGCAAATCCCAGCAATGCCGGCTATTCCATATGCGCTGGCCTTGATCAGGTCATCGAGTATATCAATGACCTGCATTTTGATGAAGAGGACATCAGCTATCTTCGTTCTACCGGACTGTTCGCAGAAGATTTCCTTGCCTATCTCAAAGATTTCCGATTTTCCGGCGACATCTATGCGATCCCGGAAGGAACAGTTGTCTTCCCGCGGGAACCTCTGGTCAAGGTAATCGCCCCCATCATGGAAGCGCAGCTTATTGAAACGGCATTGTTAAATATCATCAATCACCAGTCATTGATCGCCACAAAAGCAGCCAGAGTCGTATATGCTGCCAAGGGAGACGGCGTTATGGAATTTGGCCTGCGCCGCGCCCAAGGTCCGGATGCCGGCATCTACGGCGCCCGTGCTGCGATGATTGCCGGCTGTATCGGCACCTCCAATGTGCTTTGCGGAAAGATGTTTGATGTCCCGGTCAAAGGCACTCATGCCCACAGCTGGATTATGAGTTTCCCGGATGAACTGACGGCCTTTCGTACCTATGCACGTCTTTATCCCACAGCCTGCATCCTGCTGGTCGATACCTACGATACCTTAGGGTCCGGCGTTCCCAATGCCATCAAAGTTTTTAAGGAAATGCGTGAAGCCGGCATCCCCCTGACCTTCTATGGGATTCGCCTGGACAGCGGCGACCTTGCCTACCTCTCCAAAGAAGCCAAAAAGTTGCTGGATGAGGCAGGTTTTTCGGATGCGGTCATTTCTGCCTCCAACGATCTGGATGAAACCCTGATTACCTCTTTAAAACTTCAGGGCGCCACCATCAATTCCTGGGGCGTAGGCACCAATCTGATCACTTCCAAGGACTGCCCCTCTTTTGGCGGCGTTTACAAGCTGGCTGCCATCCAGGATAAAAAGACCGGAAATTTCATTCCTAAGATCAAATTATCGGAAAATGCCGAAAAGATCACAAATCCAGGCAATAAAACCATCCGGCGTATTTATAATAAGAGTACTGGCAAAATCATCGCCGACCTGATCTGCCTGGTCGGAGAAAGCTACGATCCCTCCAACTCCCTGCTGCTGTTTGACCCTATCGAGACCTGGAAAAAAACTCACCTTGCCCCTGGCAGCTATACCCTGCGTGAACTGCTGGTCCCGGTATTTAAAAACGGCGAATGCGTCTACAAATCTCCAAAAGTCATGGATATCCGTGAGTACTGCCGCCAGGAGCTGGCTACCCTCTGGGAAGAATCCCTGCGTCTGGAGTATCCGCATCGCGTTCATGTGGACTTATCCAACGAACTCTGGCATATTAAAAATCAGCTGCTGGATAGTTATCATTATAATGATTAGATAGTATTTGATATAAGGATTTTTTCATTATCTTATAATGGACTTCGATAGAAATGCGTCTTGTTTTGTCGCTGTCTATGGTTTCCTCTATCCAAATGATTCAATTCTACAAAGAATATCATTTGGATAGAGAAATTCTTTTTTACACTATCCTATGGTAATTTTATTGAGCTTTATTAAGCGTTCTTTTTGGCTCATCCCATCTTCAACCAGCATAAATCAGCAACGCCAATTCCACAACAGATCCCAATGCAAAAGCGATAAAGCTTAATGCTGAATCTGTTATACCGGCTCTCGCAAATCCCGATTGAACTTATAACCACATAACCCATTACAATTTCTTTACAATTTCGATTGCAGAGATAATTAAATCATATCGGATATTCTTTTGCGTATTCCAATTTCGGGAATCCCACTCCTCACCGCTTACATCATCACCGGCATATAATAACTGAGCAAGCGGAATATTGTAATACTGGGACACCGCAAAAAAGGCTGCCGCTTCCATTTCCACAGTTATACATCCCTCGTTTCGCCTTAATTCAACCATATCAGGAGTTTCTCTGTATATAGCGTCGCTTGTCCATGTTTTCCCGGTTGCAAATGGAATCCCCATTTGTTCCAAACACGAAACAACAGTCTTAACCGTTTCTTTATGGCATTCCACTTCACAGGACGGCTCCAAATAATGATAGGATGTCCCCTCATCTCTAACCGCAGAAACGGGGACAATGATTTCTCCCACTTTGCTGTCCTTTGTCAATGCCCCTGCGCCCCCGCAGATTATAAATTTCTCACATCCCATAGCATGAAGTTCTTCAATCACTACAGCTGCACCCGGCGCACCACAAAATGCCATTGTAATACAAAGCTTGTCTGTACCATATAACATGGTGAAAAAAGAACGAGGCGCAAGCATGGCGTCCCACACTTACACCTCGATAAGATCATCTTAGGTATTGAAAAGGCTTTCTGTATCTACCTCAATATAACCGTCCGTGGGCGGAAGCTCGACCGCCACAGACTCGCCTGGCCAATGGTAAACCAGTTTCATATTCATGGACATATCCATCGGGAAACCATCCATCTCAAGAGTCAGTTCCACTTTCAGGATCTGGCTCTTCATGTAACCCTGGGAATCCACCATTACTTCTCCCTCGCTCTTTTTTACTTTCATTTTCATATCTGCCATGGGGCTTTTGCTGTATTCCATGGACCGTTTCAGGTATTCCTCTATTTTTCCCGCTTCTCCCTCAAAGGTGATGATCTGGCTGTCGGCCTCCTCCTCTATGGAAATTTTCTCAGTCCCGTCCGGGTCCAGTTTCCAGACCGAAATCATTTTTTCAAACTGCTCTTCCATCTGTTCCGGTGACAGGGTGCATTTTATCTTCTGTTCTGGAAGATCCATATAATAATAACCGTCAGCATAGAAGGTAGTCGTCTCTATGGGCGATCCCTTATCCAGACTGGCGTCCGTATTCCAGAGGCATGTCATATCCTCCTGGCCCGCTTCATTCAGGAAGATCTCTGTATACATGCTGGCCTGGATGCTCTCCTCCCCAGACCGCACAGAACTGTCCATGGAAGTAGACAGGGCCACAGAGGTAAGAGCCGCTGTCTTTTCATTGGCTGCTTTCCAGACCGCTACAATTTCTTCCCGTTCCGCCTGGGTTACAGAAGACTTCGCCGGTTCCCCGGCACTGTTTCCACAGGCAGTAATGGCTGCCGCTATCGCTATGCCCCAGACAGCCAGCATAATCTTTTTCATATGGTTTATGTTCCTTTCTGTTCAAGTAACTTTTTATAATTCATATCACCAAAACTACTCGCTGCCAAGGCTGAGGATTTAGTATTACCACCAGGACCCGGACGATACTCCTCTACAATTCTGGTGTAGCAATTTCCACTCTGGTGTAGCAATTTCCACATTGCCATCCTCATCAAACTGGTGCCTGTCTCACCCGGGTTCACCAGCGCTTCTTGTCCTTGGCTGTCATATACGGTGTCACGCAGCCGCTTCCATTACCTCGCGTTCTCAGCAAAATCCACCTGCAAAAAATTTTTTAAACAATACAAATGCGGCATATCAGGCTCATACTCCCCATAGGCAGAGGAACGGCTGATGGTTATCAACCGAATCGTGTCATATCCCACGGTTATATCGGCTTCTTCTAAAATCTGCCAGATGCCGGCCATGTGATGTCTGCAAAGCCAAACTACCCACATCATGGAACTTCTTCGCTACTAAATAACACATTTCTCAGCATCTCCTTCAACTCACTTTCTTTTTTATCTTACCACTTTCATATGCCTGACGCAAGCAATATCCAACCTGATCTTTATATCTCCTCCTATAGGCATATTTATGCAGCCAGTTATTAAGCTGACGGTCATAGTAGGTATTGTATTGGATTTCTATAGGATCTTCTGGAACTCAATCTCGCCCCCCTGACACACATACCTGGTCAGCTGCCAGAGCTTGAAAGGCGATATATAAAAGTCATATTGGCTGCTCCCCTTCCTCTTATAGCAAACTCCTAAATCATTAGCTCCTCTCTTCATTGCCTCACAGACAAGCATCTGGTCTTTATCCATGATACTCGCCGCTATGATGGCTTCTGCTGACTTCTCACAGTTCGTTGCTGCTACGGCTGTTGATTCCGCCTGTGAGGCCCCCAGTTAAGGTGCGGGTCCTTTCCCTCCATGTACCTGCCGCATTTACTCGTACTTCATATTTCTTGTCTGCTTATTCAGCATTCGTTACAAACCACTCACCAGAGCTTTGTACGTCAATTTTCACTTGGAATGTATTTTCTATATTCTCAATATCCAAATGAGTGCTTACTCCGAAATCCGTATACGTGTTATTCCAGTCATTATTAATGCTGTTAAACTCCTCCTCACCTATTTCTCGTGTTACTCCATTTTCAGTCATTGTACCGCCATAATATCCCCCTGACAAATTATCTATATAAAATTCACGAATCACAGAAAAAGCGCTTCCATTATAATTATATATCTTTACTTGCATTCTTACAGAGCCATTATCTGTCATATATGTCCCATCCGACCAGTTTACCCCTATAACAGAATCTATTAACGCATCTTTCGATACTGACGGTAAATATATATCTGTATAAACATTTTTATAAGATACTAAAAACTCTTGGTTGCCGTCATTATTTATATCTGTTACCCCAAAATAAAAACCATCTGAATCAACCGTAACACTTCCGGGGTCGCCTACATAAGCATATACATCATAATCAATCCCTGTTTCTTTTTCTCCGTTCATGTACTGTCTTAATATTTCAAGGCTATTAACTTTCTCCTGTGCCACTTCTCCTTTCGTTGTAATGCCTGTCCCATCATGCTTGAGAATATCCACTTTCTTTATTTCTACAGGTACAGACTGTCCGTCGCTCACGGCTGTTGCATAGGCGTTGAGATAATTGACCATTTCCTCTAAGGTGCATGGGGTCATATCGTAGAAGCAGGTATAAGAAAGTGTATGATTATGGTTATTCTCCCATAATGCCTGATATTCCTCCTCCGTATAAACATCTATTTCTATATCTTTCTCATACATATGCCACCCATCAACATCATGTATTGCTTCCATTTGTGCACTTTCCTCTATTACTCCATCAGAAAAAGAATACTCATTATAATAATGCACCATACCGCCCATATAGGAATACAGCATTTTAATACGCTCTCCATCACTGTCGTCTTCATAAAGATTATACGAACCACTTCCCATATCTTCATTCTCGGCATGAAATGCTAATTTTGCGTTATCCTCTACCCATCCATAAATTTCAAAAGAACCCTCCGCTAAACTACTGTAAACATATAAATAAGGTTTTCCATTATCTGCGAAATCTGCCAACATCACATAAACCCTGTCAGTTTCTGCAATCTGTTCCATAATTCCATCCGAAGAAATTATTTTAAATGCTTCCCTCCATGACACTATATCAAACCTTTCATCATATCCACCCCGAAAACCGAAATCCCCAGCCAAACCATCCGCTATTAATTGTGCAAATGCTGTTGCCTGCTCCGCTGTCATTGCACATTTAGCGGTATCGCCATAGTATGGCATTTCACCTAATGCAGATTGCACTTTTTCTTCTGGTGAAATCTCCGGTATAGTTTCTTCTTCCTCTGCCTGTTCTGTTGTTACCTCTATTGTTTCCTCAACATTTTCTATGTCTGTTGGTTCTGTTGATACAGGCGTTTTATCTCCACAAGCGGATAAACTGACCGTAAGTGTCAGAGCCATCATAAGCGCCACTGTTTTTCTTTTCATTGGTTTTCTCCTTTTCCTCATGTATGTATTAAATTTTATATGGTTTATTTACTTTTTTCAAGTTGTTTTCTTCCCTCAAAAACAGCAGTGGAAAGTCAGTGAAACCACCGCATACTCCTGGGATATTGGTCCCCTTTCGTATATGAATGTTCACTTGTTTTTATCTTTTGAACAGTATATATTTCACCATTAATTTCATACTCAGTAATATTTGATACGGCTTGCCCTAATATAGAGTTATATAATGAGGATTGCGGGAGCACAAAGTGCGGAGCAATCCGGTATCAGAGGGGTCAAAAGACCTTTTGACCCCAACATCATATAATTCATTAGTAATTTCCCTTTTCAGAATTGTGT
>CAMSTY010000013.1 GCA_947063875.1 uncultured bacterium | reverse complement strand
CCCTGTCTCTGCTGCTGAAGAGACCGCCGGGCCGTGAGGCTTATCCGGGCGATGTCTTCTATCTGCACTCCAGACTGCTGGAGCGTGCTTCCCGGTTGTCGGATGACCTGGGCGGCGGCTCTTTGACAGCTTTGCCGATTATCGAGACACAGGCCGGCGACGTATCCGCTTACATTCCGACCAACGTAATCTCCATCACAGACGGCCAGATTTATCTGGAGACTGAGATGTTTAACTCTGGTTTCCGTCCGGCTATCAACGCTGGCCTGTCCGTATCCCGTGTGGGTGGCGCAGCACAGATCAAGGCAATCAAAAAGATTGCAGCCCCGATCCGTGTGGAGTTGGCGCAGTATCGTGAGTTGGCTTCCTTTGCACAGTTCGGTTCCGAACTGGATGCGGCGACCACTGAGCAGCTGGCGCAGGGCGAACGTATCAAGGAAGTATTGAAGCAGCCGCAGTATCAGCCCATGCCGGTAGAATATCAGGTAGTGATTATTTATGCTGCTACCAAGAAGTATCTGCTGGATATTCCGGTTGCGGATATTCTGACCTTTGAAAAGGATTTGTTCAAATACATCGATACCAAGTATCCGGAAATTCTTTCTTCGATCCGTGAGACCAAGCAGCTGACGGAAGAGGCGGAAGGACTTCTGGTGAAAGCAATCAAGGAGTGTAAGGCACAGCGGTAGGACGGGAGGAACGTGAATCATGGCATCCATGAGAGATATTAAGCGCAGAAGAGCGAGTATCCAGAGCACTGGCCAGATTACCAAGGCCATGAAGCTGGTGTCTACGGTCAAGCTGCAGAAATCCAGAACAAAAGCCGAAAGTTCCAAACCCTACTTCAACCAGATGTATGAGACGATTGCTTCCATGCTGGAGCGGTCCGGCAATATGGACCACAAATATCTTCGCGCCGGGGCGGAAGGAAAGAAGGCAGTGATTGCTGTTACTTCCAACCGTGGTCTGGCAGGCGGTTATAACAACAATATTGTAAAGCTGATTGCCGGGACTCCGGAACTTAAGGCGGCGGATACCAAAGTGTATGCGATCGGCCGAAAGGGACGGGACGGGCTGGTGAGAAAGGGTTATGAGATTACTGCTGATTACTCGGAGGTGATCAATGAACCTCTGTATCAGGATGCCGCAGATCTGACGGCGGAACTTCTGGACGCTTTCGGGCGGGGAGAAATCAGTGAGATTTATTTGGCATACACTTCCTTTAAAAACACGGTGGTCCACACGCCGAAGCTGGTGAAACTGCTTCCGTTTGACCAGGATGCAGCAGCCGGGAAGGCAGAGGAGGAACCGAAAGCACAAGCCCTGATGAATTATGAGCCGAGTGCGGAGGATGTGCTGGATATGATCATTCCCAAGTATATGAGCAGCCTGATTTACGGTGCGCTGCTGGAGGCGGTTGCCAGTGAAAACGGCGCCCGTATGACAGCCATGGATTCGGCGACCAATAATGCCGAGGAGATGTTAGGCAAGCTGGAGATTCAGTATAACCGTGCACGTCAGGGCTCTATCACTCAGGAACTGACGGAGATTATCGCCGGAGCCAATGCGATTAATTAGGAGAAGGCGGCAGTCGTCAGGGGATCTGAGCGGCAGCAGAAACGAAGGGAACTTTAGAAAGTTTTGGATATAGAGTCAGAAAAGAATAGTTAAGGAGAAACAAGATGGCAGAACAAAATACTGGCAAAATCACACAGATCATCGGTGCGGTTATGGACATCAAGTTCTCCCAGGGCAAGATTCCGGAGATTAACGAGGCGATTGAGATTCCGCTGGAAAACGGCGGCAAACTGGTCGTGGAAGTGGCTCAGGATCTTGGTGACGATACGGTAAGATGTATCGCCATGGGAAGTACCGATGGTTTAAAACGTGGTATGGACGCCATTGCAACCGGTGCGCCGATCACCGTGCCGGTGGGTGAGAATACGCTGGGGCGTATTTTCAATGTGCTGGGAGATCCGATTGACAATAAAGAGAAGCCGCAGGTGGAGCAGCATCTGCCGATTCACAGAAAGGCTCCGACTTTTGAAGACCAGTCGACAGAGACCGAGATCCTGGAGACCGGTATCAAGGTAGTAGATCTGCTGTGCCCTTATCAGAAGGGTGGTAAGATCGGTCTGTTCGGAGGCGCCGGTGTAGGTAAGACGGTGCTGATTCAGGAATTGATTCGTAACATTGCTACTGAGCATGGCGGATATTCTGTATTCACCGGCGTAGGTGAGCGGACTCGTGAGGGAAATGACCTTTATTATGAGATGACTGAGTCCGGCGTTATCAATAAGACGACCATGGTATTCGGACAGATGAATGAGCCGCCGGGTGCACGTATGCGTGTGGGCCTGACAGGACTTACGATGGCAGAGTATTTCCGTGACGAAGGCGGTAAGGACGTGCTGCTGTTTATCGACAATATTTTCCGTTTCACGCAGGCCGGTTCTGAGGTTTCGGCTCTGTTGGGACGCATGCCTTCCGCAGTGGGTTATCAGCCGACGCTGCAGACAGAGATGGGTGCATTGCAGGAGCGCATCACTTCCACAAAGAAGGGTTCCATCACCTCCGTACAGGCAGTTTATGTGCCGGCGGATGACCTGACAGACCCGGCTCCTGCCAATACCTTTGCTCACCTGGATGCGACGACGGTGTTGAGCCGTTCTATCGTGGAACTGGGTATTTATCCGGCAGTAGACCCTCTGGAGTCCACATCCCGTATTCTGGACCCGCGTATTGTGGGTGAGGAGCATTACAAGGTAGCGCGTGGCGTTCAGGAAGTTCTGCAGAAGTATAAGGAATTGCAGGATATTATTGCCATGTTGGGTATGGATGAGCTGTCTGAGGAAGATAAGCTGACCGTATCCCGCGCCAGAAAGATTCAGAGATTCCTGTCTCAGCCGTTCTTCGTGGCTGGACAGTTCACCGGCATGGAGGGCCGTTATGTGCCGCTTGCCGAGACCATTCAGGGCTTTAAGGAGATTCTGGAAGGGAAGCATGATGAGGTTCCGGAGCAGTACTTCCTGAATGCCGGCGGTATTGAAGATGTACTTGCCCGCATGAAATAGGGGGGACGTCTATGGCTGAGGTGATGAAACTGAATGTAATCACTCCGGAGAAATCATTCTATGAAGGCGATGTGACGATGGTAGAATTGACGACTACGGAGGGAGATATCGGTGTTTATCCAAACCACATTCCGCTGACGGCCGTGGTATCGCCGGGAGTACTGACGATCCACGAGGAAGGCGAGAAGAAGCAGGCTTCGCTGATTTCCGGATTTATTACGATTCTGCCGGATAGCGTTACCATCATGGCAGAAGTGGCGGAGTGGCCGGATGAGATTGACTTTAAACGTGCCGAAGAGGCACGGGTGCGTGCTGAACGGCGGCTGACCTCCGGGGAGGCCGGACTGGATACGTTGCGTGCGGAGATGTCATTGAAGAGAGCTATGGTAAGGTTGGGGCTGAAGCACTGACGGCGGCATAGCGGAAAGAATGAATAGATACGGGGACTCCTGGCAGAGGATGATTCTGCCGGGAGTTTTCCGTTTGCGGGCAGATGGGAATGTCTGGAAATTCAGAAAGGATAAGGCATGGGAAATAAAGGGTGTTTCATGGGAGGCGCCGGCCTGCTGGGAGCTGCGGCGGGAATGCAACTCATGGCAAGGAATGTGAATGGGGTGGGGACCTGGTATGCGCACCATATATATCCGATACTGGTGGGAGTGATTGCAAGATTTATTGGGTTTTTCCCTTTCTCAGTGGTGGAAATAGGACTTTATTTGCTGATTTTAGGACTGATTGTGTATGCGCTGCGATATTGGAGAGAACCGGGACGGGTGGCCGCAAGGGGGATATTGCTGGCGGGAATATTGTTGTTTTTGTATACCTGTAATTGCGGGATGAATTATTATGCGACTTCATTTTCGGAATATGTTGGTTTGGAACGAGGCGTATATTCCAAGGAGGAATTGCAGGAACTGTGTGAATTTCTGGTAGAAAAGGTAAATGAAACGGCGGTGGAGGAATCTTACCGCGATGAGAAAAGGGAGTGGCGCAAAGAAGGGGTTTGCGCCATGCAGAGGGCAGGAGAATTGTTTCCGGCGCTGGGAGGGTTTTATCCGGAGCCGAAGGAGGTGGCGGTTTCCTGGATTCTTTCCGTGCAGCAGCTTTGCGGGATCTATTCTCCTTTTACGATTGAGGCGAATTTTAACGGCGATATGCCGGATTATAATATACCGCATACCTTGTGTCATGAGCTGTCTCATCTGAAAGGGTTTATGAGGGAGGATGAGGCGAATTTTATCGGTTATCTGGCCTGTATCGGTTCTGAGCGGCAGGCGTTTCGGTATAGCGGATACCTGACCGGATGGGTTTATGCGGGAAACGCACTGGCCCGGGCAGACCGGGAGGCTTACCTGGAATTGCATGGAAAATTGTGCGAACAGGCGCAGAGGGATTTGCAGGAAAATAATGCTTTCTGGGATCGGTATGAGGGGAAGGTGGCAGAGGCGGCAAACCAGATGAATGATGTGTACCTGAAGGCAAACGACCAGAGCGACGGAGTGCAGAGTTATGGGCGAATGGTGGATTTAATGCTGGGATATTATCGAAACGGGAAATAAGGGGGAGACTGACCATTGTTTTCTGGCGAAGAGGGCCTGGAAAATCCTAGAACATTTGTAATAAAAAAGTAAGGCACAAACCGACATTTTATGCTACACTTATCATAAGATATCAGGAGGAGGAGACCGCTATGGCAGAGACCAATATTTTGATTGTGGATGATGAACAGGAGATTGCGGATCTGGTGGAGATCTACCTGGTCAGTGATGGATATAAAGTATTTAAGGCAAACAATGCTCAGGATGGGCTGGATATTCTGGATAAGGAGGATATTCATCTGGTTCTTCTGGATATTATGATGCCGGGGATGAGCGGATTGGAGATGTGTAAGAAGATCCGGGAGACGAATAATATTCCGATTATTATGATCAGCGCCAAGTCCACGGATCTGGATAAGATTCTGGGATTAGGCACGGGGGCAGATGACTATGTGGCAAAACCCTTTAACCCCCTTGAGGTGTCGGCGCGGGTTAAGTCCCAGCTGCGGCGTTACACCCAGCTGAATCCCAACAGCAATGTGCATGAGAATGTGAGAAATGAGATCAGCATCCGGGGGCTGACGATTAACAAAGATAATCATAAGGTTACGGTTTATGATGAAGAGGTGAAGCTGACCCCCATTGAGTTTGATATTCTGTACCTGTTGGCGTCCAACCCAGGGAAGGTGTTCAGCACGGATGAGATCTTTGAAAAGGTGTGGAATGAGAAGGTATATGAGGCGAATAATACGGTCATGGTACATATCCGGCGTCTGCGGGGGAAAATGAAGGAGGATGAGCGGCAGGATAAGATCATCACTACCGTGTGGGGGGTAGGATACAAAATTGAAAAGTAAAAAAAGCGATATGCAGTATCGTTACCGTACCCGTATGATTGCCAATATTTTATATAGCGCATTGGTGGCATGCCTGGTAGAAGTGTTTCTGGTGACGAACCTGAGGATGCTGGCCCGCTATGCAAGGGAGTCACAGTGGAATAATGCCTTAATGACTCTGATCTATGATTCGGATGTGGCGGTTGTGCTGGGGTATGTACTGCTGGGGATTATGGTTTTTTCCGTGACATTTCTGCTTTTGCAGGAGAGGTCTGCCGTTTATATCGGGAAGCTTTCGGATGCGATTCAGAGGATTTCGGAAGGGGACCTCAATACGACGGTTGACGTGGTCGGAGATGATGAATTCTCCTCGATGGCGGCAAACCTTAATAAAATGGTGAAAGATATCCGCCATTTGATTGATAAGGAACGCGAAGCAGAGCGGACGAAGAATGAACTGATTACGAATGTTGCCCATGATTTGCGGACCCCTCTGACTTCCATTATCGGATATCTGGAACTCCTTTCCGGCGGATCTGCACCGCTGCCTTCAGAGATGCAGGGGAAGTACCTTGATATTGCTTATAGTAAATCAAAGCGGCTGGAAAAGCTGATTGAGGATCTGTTTGGGTTTACCAAACTAAACTACGGAAAGATTTCCATGCGTGTATCCAAAGTAGATATCATCAAGCTGCTCGGGCAGCTTTTGGAAGAATCTTACCCTAGTTTTTCCAGCAAAAACCTGTCTTATGAACTGCAGAGCAATGTGCCCTCCCAAATCATTACGGCAGACGGGAATCTTCTGGCAAGATTGTTTGACAATCTGATTAACAATGCCATTAAGTACGGCGCCGAGGGCAAGAGAGTGCTGGTCAAGGTTCATGGGTCTGCAGAAGTTGTGCAGGTTTCGGTGACGAACTATGGATATGTGATTCCGGCGGAAGAACTGCCGATGATATTTGATAAGTTTTACCGGGTGGAACAATCGAGATCGACCAATACCGGAGGGACTGGTCTGGGACTGGCGATCGTGAAGAATATTGTGGACATGCATGGCGGTGATATTACAGTGAAAAGCGATCTTGACGGGACTGAGTTTACTGTGACGCTGAAGGTGGATTTTGACATTAAAAAGGAAAATTTCGGATGATTGCCTGGCAGAAGTTGTTTTTTTGGAGAAAGTGCATGAGTGGATGGATTCAAAGATTCCGTAGGACAAAAAGAAAATTCGGACCACTGGGAAGATGGATAGCGGCGGCTGTCCTGGTGCTTAGCGGTCTGGTTTTTTGTGAACCAGAGGCATGGGCGCAGGAATCGTCTCCCTATACCGTTGAGATGACAGTGGAATACGGGTATGACAATACTGTGAAAGGGGGCCGTTATATTCCCGTAGATATCACGATGAAAAATCTGGAGAATGCGGTTTTGGACGGGACATTAAAGATTAAATCCATGGAGTCAGACGGGACGGTCTACCATTATAGCTATGAGATTACGCTGGATGCTCTGGAAGGATACGCCTGCATGCATTATATTCCGATTGGGGTGAATGCAGACCGGATGTTTGTGACGCTGGAAGATAAAAGCGGGACTGAATTGGCCGGCTGTCAGGTGAATCTTAATGTCGGCAGGGATGTGCCGGAATTGTTTATCGGAATATTATCCGATGATCTGGATGGATTGGAATATCTGGATGGGATTGGAGTCAGCTACAGCACTCTGAGGACCCGGACCTTTGCTCTGGACCCGGAAGAATTTCCGGAGGAGAAAAGAGGACTTGATCTGCTGGATGTTCTGGTAGTGAACAATTTTAAGCTGAGAGAGCTATCGGAGGAGCAGACGGCCGCCATTATGGATTGGGTTTACAGTGGCGGGGTATTGCTTCTGGGAACCGGGCAGCGGGTGGGAGATACCCTGGGTCGGTTTGCTCCGGAACTTTTGGATGATTCTTATGGCACGCCTGGCGAGAGGCCGGTGGACCTGGGAGAAGATTTTGCTTTGGACAGTCCGTCAGAGGGGATGATGGAACTGGTCTGCGTCGATATTCCGCTTCATGGGGGGAATGTGATTCTTTCAAGCGGAGGTTTCGGACTTTTGACAGTAGCGGCGAAAGAACAGGGGCTGATCGGGGTTGCTGGCTTTGATCTGACCGATATCCGGCAATTTTGTCAGAAATATCCTGCCTATGTCGATCATTTCTTCACTTCTCTTTTGGGAGAGAGCAGAATCAATCGCCTGGCTGATGTGGTGTACAGCGGCAATTCCGATAAATTTTGGTCGGTGCAGAGCCTGATTAATACGGGGAATGTAGAAAAACTTCCCAATCTTCCTCTGTATGTGGCGGTAGTTACCGTGTATCTGCTGATTTTGGGGCCGGGGATGTATCTTTTCCTTAAAAATCGGGATCTGCAATTGTTTTACCGGCGGGGAGTCGTTATTTTATCGGTCACGTTTGCCGTCATTATTTACCTGATGGGTATGACAACCCGTTTTCAATCTGCTTTTTATACCTATGCGACAATTCAGGATGTGACAGAGGATTATGTGACGGATACTACTTATGTGAATATCCGCAATCCTTATAATTCCCCTTACCGGGTGGAGGTAGATCCTTCCTATTCGGTTCTGCCGATTACCCGCAGCTATCAGTCAGAAGGGATCAGGGAAGGCCAGTTTACCGGAGAAGAGCCTTATCAGGTTGCGATTGAACGAGGAGAGGAAAGTCTGGCCATCCGGGGGCAGAATATCTCTGCTTTTACTCCGCAATATTTTGAACTGAGGAAAAAGGCGGATAACGCAGATCATAGGGGGATCACCGGAAATGTAGATTATTTTGAGGGGAATCTGAGCGGGAGCATTACGAATCGTTTTCCGTTTCCTTTGGAAGACGTCACGCTGATGCTGTATGGCAATATGGTATTGCTGGGGCGGATGGAACCTGGGGAGAGCAGGCAGCTGGACCAGCTGCGGCTGCTCCGTTTTCCTCTGAATCATTCTTATGTGGTGGCAGAACGGATTATAGGGGAAGAATTGCTTCAGAGGACGGATATCAGTGACGCGGAGTATCTTCTGGCCATGGAGCGTTCCAATATGCTGATCTTTTATCTGGACAATTACCTGAATACTTACAGTGCGGATGCCCGTGTGATTGCCTTCCGGCCGGAAAAGGATGAGAGTCTGTTTTTGCGGGAGGAGAATCCGGAGACTTATGGGCATACCATGCTGACATCTCTGGTGGAGGTGAATGCCTCTCAGAATAGTCTGCTGTACCGTTCGGTGCTGATAAAAACGCCGAAAGTGATCAGCGGGAGCTACTATGCTTCGGTCAATTCCATGAGCGGCGCCGAACCGCTGACTCTGGAGTATCAGATGGGAACAGAGATTGATGTGGAGAGTCTGACGTTTGAGCCGGTATCCGAAGAGTTTTTGAAAAACAGCGACAGCTATATAGAGGCGTTTACCGGAAGTGTCTATTTTTATAATTACGGAAGCGGGAATTATGATCTTGTGGAACTGAATGGGCAGACATGGAACATTGAACAGCTGAGTCCTTATTTGTCTCCGGCGAATACCATGACCGTACGATTTGTGTACGACGGACAGGGCAGTTATAATGCCATTCAGCTTCCGATGCCTATGGTTGCGGGGAGGGAACGGTGATGTTGAAGGTCCGGGGATTGCGGAAAATATACGGGAACTATCATGCACTGGATGGACTGGATATGGATATTGAGGATGGTGCCCTGTATGGCTTTGTGGGGCCGAACGGCGCGGGAAAGACGACGACAATCAAAATTATCAGCGGATTGCTTTTGCCGGATCAAGGTAGTGTGGAGATCGACGGTGTGGATGCGTTGGCACACCCGGTCGGCCTGAAGGAAAAGATCGGCTATGTGCCGGATTACTTCGGGGTTTATGACAATCTGAAGGTATCGGAATATATGGATTTTTTTGCTGCCTGTTATGGAATGGAAGGCCTGAAGGCACGAAGACGTTCTCAGATGCTGCTGGATCAGGTAGGATTGGGAGATAAGGAAGATTTCTTTGTGGACGGATTGTCGAGGGGGATGAAACAGAGGCTTTGCCTGGCCAGGGCCTTGCTCCATGATCCGGTTTTACTGGTGATGGATGAACCTTCTGCAGGACTGGACCCCCGCACGAGGCTGGAGTTTCGGGAAACTTTACGGGAATTGAATGCACAGGGCATGACGATCTTGCTAAGTTCCCATCTCCTGACTGATCTGGCAGAACTTTGCACGGATGTGGGGATTGTGGATGCAGGAAAGATGCTGCTTGCGGGGAGCATGGAGGAAATTACGGAAAAAATCCATGTCTCGAAACCGATTATCATTTCCATTTACAAAAACATGCCGGCGGCAATGGCTTTGCTGAAGGAGCATCCTTTGGTACGTTCGATTTCTGTAAAAAATCAGGAGATTATGGTGCAGTTTGTTGGAAGTGAACGGCAGGAGAGCGGGCTTTTGACAGAATTGATCCAGGTGGGAGTTCAGATCAGAGGTTTTGTGAGAGAGCCGGGCAACCTGGAGGCGGTATTTATGCAGCTTACGAACCATGAAGAGGAAAGGGTGATGCTGTCATATGAACATGATCAAGAATCCGGTTTATAAGCGGGAGATGCGGGTCAGCGCACGCAGTTTCCGCTTGGCGCTGGTGCTTTTGGTGTTTAATGGGATTTTGGCATTGGTGGCGCTTCTCAATATGTATTCGATGCTGGCGCAGATCCGGGTGACAGCGGAGATTCAGTACAGCAGTTTTCTGGATCTGTACCTGTTTATGGCTGTCTTGGAATTTGTTATGCTGGTGTTTATCATGCCGGCCATTACGGCGGGCAGTATCAGCGGGGAGCGGGAGCGTCAGACATTGGATTTGATGCTTTCCACAAAGATGGCTCCGATCCAGATTATTTTGGGGAAGCTGGCCGCCTCTTTAAGCACCATGGTACTGCTGATTATTTCCAGCTTTCCGATTCTGGCCCTGGTGTTTGTCTATGGAGGGGTGACGATAAAAGATATCGTGATGCTTTTGGCCTGTTACGGGGCGGCGGCATTGTTTGTCGGAAGCCTGGGGGTTTGCTGTTCGGCATTGTTCAGGAAATCGACCTTGTCCACGGTAGTGGCCTACGGTATTATGGGGGGTGTGGTAATCGGGACTTATGGGATCAATCAGTTGGCCTTGTTTTTTAACAGGATGCCTGGCGGAGGATATTTTACTGCCGCCAGCGCCGGGACGGGAGATGGCAGTTCGGGCGGCTTTTTGTATCTTCTGCTGATGAATCCGACGGTAACTTTTGTGATGACGATGCTGCGCCTGTCAGGGCGTGAGGCCGCAAGCGGAAATATAACCCAATGGTTTGGGAACCATGGGGAGAATTTTGTCAGTCAAAACTGGGTGGGCTGCAGTGTGGTGATTCAGATCGTGATGGCGGTGATTTTGATTCGCGTGGCGGTCTGGGCAGTGAGGCCGGGGAAGAAGGCCTGGTAAGAATCACTACAGGGGATCTGCGGCCTGGCAGGAAACGAAAAAGAATAAAAACAGATTAAAAAACAGACATGACGGGATATCATTAGGATTTTGCCATGTCTGTTTTTGATTGAGAAAAGACACGTTTGATCCACGGTCAATATTAATTTGAAAACTTTTGAAATAACAGTTGACAAATAAGAAAATTGTTGTTATTATAAGTTTACACTGTTGAAACGAAAATATAAATTGTTGATTCAACAAAAAAGAAAAGGAGGAGAAGGTATTATGATTTACACAGTGACCCTTAATCCGGCTCTGGATAAGACGGTGGAGATCCCGTCCTTTGCCATTGACAGCGTGAACCGGATCACTAAGATGCGCACAGATCCGGGAGGGAAGGGAATCAATGTTTCCAAGGTGATCGATAAGCTGGGCAGCAAAAGCATTGCCACCGGCATTCTCGGCGGAGCTACCGGGAAAGCGATTCAGTCGGCGCTGGCGGATATGGGACTGGAATCCGGTTTTCATTTTGCGCAAGGGGAGACCCGCACGAATCTGAAAGTGGTAGACCGGGTCGGTCATACCAATACCGATATCAATGAGCCGGGGATTACCGTTTCTGAGGATCTTTTGGATGGTCTTTTGCAGGAGCTGCTGGCAAAGCTTGGCAAAGAGGATATTGTGGTTCTTTCGGGAAGCCTGCCGAAAGGGGCGCCGAAGAATACCTACTATACATGGGTAAAGGCTTGCCGGGAGACAGGGGCCAAGGTAATCTTGGATGCGGATGGAGAATTGCTGGAAGCAGGCCTGGAGGCGGCGCCGTATCTGATTAAGCCGAATAATCATGAATTATCCAGCCTGTTAGGGGAGAAGCTGGAGACGCCAAAGGAACTGGAACAGGCAGCCAGGAGGCTGATGGAAAAGTACGGCATTGCCAAGATTGTGGTATCCATGGGGGGAGAAGGGGCCTTGTATGTGACAAAGGATGCTACGGTCTATGCCGAGGGTCTGAAGGTACCGGTGGGGAGCACCGTGGGAGCCGGAGACAGTGTGGTGGCAGCGCTGGCGGTAGCAGAAGAGGCAGGAATGAGCATGGAAGAGACGGTTCGCCTGTCTACAGCCACTGGTGCGGCCAATGTGATGTGCAGCGGAACCCAGGCGGCGGAGTATGACGTGATTGAGGGATTGATTCCGAAGGTAGTATTTTGCAGCTTGTAGGAAGAAAGGGATCAAAAAAGAGCGGGAGTTAAGGATAGATAAGATATTTTTTGTTGTAACAACAAAGATTTTCCGTTATTATAAGAAAGGAGTTTTATTATGAAAGCAAGAGGCGTTAGACTGCATGGAGCAAATGACCTGAGATTGGAAGAGTTTGAATTGCCGGAGATTACGGATGATGAGATTCTGGTAAAGGTGGTATCGGACAGTATCTGTATGTCCACCTACAAATGTGCCATTCTTGGCGAGAATCACAAACGTGTTCACGATGACGTGGCGGAGCATCCGGCTATCATGGGCCATGAGTTTGCCGGGGATATTGTCAAGGTGGGCAAGAATCACCAGGATACCTTTAAGCCGGGTATGAAGTTCACGCTGCAGCCGGCATTGAACTACAAGGGAACCATGTGGAGCCCGGGTTATTCTTATGAGTTTTTCGGGGGAGATACCACCTACTGCGTGATTCCGGCGGAGGTGATGGAACTGGGATGTTTGCTGGAGTACAAAGGCCGTGCGTATTACGAGGCGTCTCTGGCTGAACCCATGTCTTGCAGCATTGGCGCTTTCAACGCTGCTTATCACACTCAGATGGGTGTATATACTCATGAGATGGGTATCAAGGAGAATGGCAAGCTGGCGATTATGGCCGGCGCAGGACCCATGGGCCTGGGGGCCCTGACCTACGCGCTGCACCGGGATGTGCGCCCTTCTATGGTGGTGGTGACGGATCTGGCTCAGGATCGTCTGGACCGGGCGGCACAGCTGTTCCCGCCGGAGGAGTATGCGAAGGAAGGTATTGAGGTACACTTTGTCAATACCGGAAAGTTTGAGGACCCGGTGGCAGAACTGATGCGGATTTCCGGCGGCACCGGGTATGATGACGTACTCTGCTACGCGCCGGTGGCTGCGGTGGTGACCCAGTCCAGCGCTATTTTGGGCCGCGATGGCTGTCTGAATTTCTTTGCCGGCCCTACGGACAATCAGTTCAGCGCTGCCATGAACTTTTATGATGTACATTACAATTCTACTCATGTTATGGGTACAACCGGCGGAAATACTGCGGATATGATTGAATCGTTGGAATTGACAGCAGCAAAGAGAATCAATCCGGCAGTGATGGTGACTCATATTGGGGGATTGGATGCAGTGGCAGACACTACTTTGAATCTGCCGAAGATTCCGGGGGGCAAGAAGCTGATCTACACCTGGCTTTCCATGCCGTTGACAGCGCTGACAGATCTGCGGGCCAGAGGTGAGGAGAAGGGAGACTCCCGCCTGATTGCACTGGCGGATATCGTGGATGCCCATCAGGGTCTGTGGTGCCCGGAAGCAGAGGAATATTTACTGGCGAATTTTATTACAGAATAATAGATGTCGGAATCCCATCTGTGGCTTTCCGGCACAGATGGGAGGTATCTTTTGGATTCAATGGAAACACGCAGAAATGCGATTGTTGAACTGATCAATGAGCATGGAACCGTCAGCTTTTCTCAAATCAAGGAAGTTTTTTCCCAGGTATCGGAGATGACCCTGCGTACGGATCTGAAGGTCCTGGATGAGGCCAAGAGGATTGTGCGTATCCACGGAGGGGCAAAGTCTGTCCAGGTGGTCGTGGGAACGGATGATTACTTAAGCAAACGTGCCATCCGCAATATTCCGGAAAAGCAGAGAATTGCAGAAAAAACCCTTTCTCTGCTGCGGCCGGATACCACAATCTTTCTGGATTCGGGAAGCACCGCTACTTTGCTGGCCCGTCTGTTTCCGGATCAGTCAAATCTGATCTATACTACAGGCTTAAGCTGCGCTACGGAACTTTCCAATCTTTCCCGGCCGACAGTGATGCTTCCCGGGGGCAGGCTGAATCGCTACAGCCAGAGTGTGTATGGAATCTCCGCAGTCAGGGAACTGGAACGAGTGAATTTCAGCCAGACCTTTCTGGGGGTGACCAGCTACAGTCCGGATACAGGCTTTACCTGCGGGAGCAATGAGGAGGCTTTTTTAAAACAGACAGCGATCCATCAGTCGGAGCAGACGATTGTGCTGATGGATTCTTCAAAATTTGGGATGATAAGTACGTTTCATATTTGCGATTTATCGGAGATTGATATCGTAGTCTCGGATGGCGGCTTGCCGGAAAGGTTTCTGGAAGAGTGCAGCAGGCAGAAGATTCCGGTTTTATAGCCTCGTTTCCGGGTTCCTTTAAAAATGGTCAAGAGATCAGTTCTGCATTGGAATGTAGCAATGTAGGAGGAAATATCTTGAAAAATAGTGTACAGAAATTTGGTAAATTTTTATCGGCAATGGTAATGCCGAATATTGGCGCTTTGATCGCCTTTGGTTTTCTGGCCGCCCTGTTTATTGATACCGGGTGGATACCCAACGAAGGCTTCAACAGTATGGTTGGCCCCATGCTTACTTATCTGATTCCGGTGCTGATTGCTTCTACCGGAGGCCGGATGATCGGCGGCGACCGGGGGCGGGTGGTAGGAGCCATCGCCGTGATCGGTGCGATTATGAGCAATACCTCGATTACCATGCTGATGGCAGCTATGGTAATCGGACCATTGGCCGGCTTTTGCATCAAGAAATTTGACGAGGCCATGGAGGGCCATATGCCTGCCGGTTTTGAGATGCTGATTAACAACTTTTCAGCAGGCATTATCGGTATGCTGCTGGCCATGCTGGGCTATTTGGTAATTGGCCCGGTGATGAGCGGAATCCTGGGCATCATGTCCGCAGGCGTCAATGTGCTGGTGGAGAGGGAACTGCTTCCTCTGGTGGCGGTGTTTATCGAGCCGGCGAAGGTGCTGTTCCTTAATAATGCCATTAACCACGGTATCTTTACTCCGATTGCTACAGCACAGGCGGCTGAGGCCGGCAAGTCCATTATGTATATGTTGGAGCCGAACCCAGGTCCGGGTCTTGGGGTGCTGCTGGCCTATATGTTCTTCTGTAAGGACAAAACCACCAAAGATTCTGCTCCCGGTGCGGTGATTATTCATCTGCTGGGCGGAATTCATGAGATTTATTTCCCGTATATTTTGATGAATCCCCTGGTGATCGTGGCTCCGATTGTGGGAAGCATTGTGGGAATTTTCTGGTTCAACATGACCGGCTGCGGCCTGGTGGGCCCGGCGTCACCAGGTTCCATTATTGCCTATATGATGATGACGCCAGGACCGGATATGCTGAAGGTGATTGTGGGAGTAATCCTTTCTGCGGGAGTGTCCTTTGCCATTGCTTCCGTATTGGTGAAAATGGCTGGCGGCAAGAGTCTCGAGGAGGCTCAGAGCGAGATGGCAGCTATGAAGGCGCAGGCCAAGGGGGAGACTGTGGTGCCGGGTACCATTGAAAAGTCCTCCGAGATTAAGAAGATCATCTTTGCCTGTGACGCAGGTATGGGTTCCTCTGCCATGGGAGCCACCAAATTCCGCAACCGTATCAAGGCGAACCGGCCGGATATTACGGTAACCAATACCTCTGTGGACAATATTCCCGCAGATTGTGATATTGCAGTAGTTCAAACCACCCTGGCTGACCGGGCGCGGAAATCGGCGCCTCAGGCACAGCTGATTACCATCGGTAATTTCCTGGCTGACCCGGCACTGGATGCCCTGTATGTGCAGCTGACTACCGGTGACGCTCCGGCAGCCCCTGCAGGAGAGAATACGGATATCGTAATTCCGGATGTCCCGGTGAAAAAGCAGGTTATTATTGCCGACGGCGTGCATCTGGGGCGGAAGCCGGTGAGCAAGGAAGAAGCCATTCAGGCGGCCGGAGAAATGCTGGCGAAACTGGGATACGTGGATGAGACTTACATTGATGCCATGCAGGAGAGAGAAAAGCTGGTTTCCACCTACATCGGCATGGGCGTGGCGATTCCTCATGGAACTACCCAGGCCAAGGGTACGGTCAAGAAGACGGGGATCGTGTTCTTCCAGTATCCGGAGGGTGTGGATTTCGGAGCGGAGAAGGCGCAGCTGGTTTTTGGTATCGCGGGAATTGGAGACGAGCATCTGGATTTGTTGAGCAAGCTTTGTACTTTGTTGGAGGACCCGGCGCGTTTGGAGACACTGAAAACTACGGATGATGTGGACTGGGTGCTGGAGCAGCTTTCCTGATAAGGGAGGAAAGGGTGCTTATTCCCTGAATGGGTGATGAGGGGGCCTTTTGGGGATTTTGGGGAGTATAAATAGGGTTAAGGGGAGGTCTTTGGCTGGCTGCGGTTCCGGAGAGGCGGAATCGGGGCCGGACGGAGGCCTTCTTTAGATTTGTTGGGGGGAGGACAGCGGGGGGAGGCCCCGACTCTTCCGGCGAGGTTTTTTCGGGTTGCGGGTTGCTGGCTTTGCGGCAGTATTGTGGGATGCAGTAATCTTATTTATATATTTTTTATTAGTAAAAGCGAAATAACCGTTTGGAAAGAATCGGAGGGGTTCCTTGCCTGTCGGAAAAGTGTTATAATTTTGGAAGGGATTTGAAAAAAATAGTGTGAAACATATTGATATTATTGGTGATTGGGAGCAAAATAGAGAGAGGAGAAGATGGAGTAATGTGGATATAGTGTTATTTATGGGTGGAAATAATGTGGTGCTGGGTAGAACAGGAGGGGTATTATGGGGCATTTGACGACGAGGGATGCTTACAGGAATCTGGAGGAGCGGATCAATTGGTTTACTCAGGGGGCGCCGCCGTCAGAGACTTTGTATAAGATTCTGCAGGTGCTGTATACGGAGAAGGAGGCGAAGTGGGTGGCGTTGCTGCCGGTCAGGCCTTTTACTTTGAAGCGGGCGGCAAGGGTATGGGGGACTACGGAGGCGAAGGCGGAGAGGCTTTTGGATCATCTCTGTGAGAAGGCTTTGCTGGTGGATTCGGAGTACCATGGGGAGCGGCAGTTTGTGATGCCGCCGCCTATGGCTGGGTTTATTGAGTTTGCCTTGATGCGGACCCGGGGGGATATTGATCAGAAGTATTTGAGTGAACTGTATTATCAGTACATGAACGTGGAGGAGGATTTTGTTAAGGATTTGTTCTATGCCACGGAGACGAAGCTGGGGAGGGTCTATGTCCAGGAGCCGGTGCTGACCAATGAAAAGATGAATCATATTCTGGATTATGAACGTGCCACTCATATTGTGGAGGAGGCCCGGTATATCGGCCTGGGGACCTGCTATTGCCGCCATAAGATGTATCATGCGGGACAGCCTTGTGAGATCGATGCCCCTTGGGATGTGTGCCTGACTTTTGACAATGTGGCCCGGTCGTTGGCGGAGCATGGGGAGTATGCAAGGCTGATTTCCAAGGAGGAGGCCATGGATGCCCTGGAGCGTTCCTATGCCAGCAATCTGGTGCAGATCGGAGAGAATGTGCGGGAGCATCCGGCTTTTATCTGCAACTGCTGCGGATGCTGCTGTGAGGCTTTGCAGGCGGCCCGGAAATTCAGTCCTATGCAGCCGGTGGCCACCACCAATTATATCCCTGAGGTGTCCCTGGAGAAGTGCGTCGGCTGTGGGAAATGTGCAAGGGTTTGCCCGGTGTTGGCGATTTCCATGAGGGAGGGCGGGAAGCGGAACAAGCACGCCGAAATCGATACCGAGATTTGCCTGGGGTGTGGTGTCTGTGCCAGGAATTGTCCTGCTAAGGCTATTGAACTGAAACGGCGCCCGATCCAGGTGATTACGCCGGTGAACAGCACTCACCGCTTTGTTCTGCAGGCGATCGAGAAGGGGACGCTGCAGAACCTGATATTTGATAATCAGGCATTTGCCAGCCATCGTGCCATGGCGGCGGTGTTTGGAACCATTCTGGAACTGCCGCCGATAAAGCAGGCTTTGGCCAGCAGGCAGTTTAAGTCGGTGTATCTGGACAGGCTGCTGGCGATGCAGAAGAAGAGAAATACGGGGATTAAGGCTAAGGCAGAGAACGATTTTTAAAAATATGACGGAAGTAAGAAAAATGTTGCAGAATGAGAATGTCTGTCCATCGTATGTTTCGATGGGGGCATTCTTTTTTTGTGCCTGAAAGGCAGGGAAGGTACCGGCTTGCTTTGAACGTGTGAAAATGGTTGCAGCCGCATTTCAGTGAGAGTGTGCGTGGGAACGCATACGTTTTTATAAAAACACAGGTAAAAGTGCATAATATTTGAAGGAAAGTTTTATGAAAAATGGAGAAACAGGAAAGTACTGAAAAAATGCGGTTGCAAAATCTGTGCAAACGATATATATTTAATGCAAGCGGTTGCGTTAAAATAGCGCAAATAAATGCAGGGTTAATAAAATGAATATGAGGAGGAAGAGCGATGATTGACAGGAAAAACGGTGAAAATGCCATTGCTATTTTGTCGCCGGCAACAGGGAAAGCGGTTGCATTAGAACAGGTTCCGGACCCGGTGTTTTCCCAAAAGATTATCGGTGACGGCATGGCGGTGATTCCGGAGGACGGAAGGATTGTGAGTCCGGTGACCGGAGAAGTGGCGTCGGTGGCGGATACGCTTCATGCTATTGGCTTCCGTTCGGATGACGGACTGGAACTGCTGGTTCATGTGGGACTGGAAACGGTGGCCTTGAAGGGGGAGTGCTTTAAGGTTTATGTGAAGGCCGGCGACCGGATTCAGGCCGGTGATCTGGTGGCAGAGGTGGATTTGGAGTTTCTTAAGGAGCGGCAGATGAATCCCATTACGCCGGTTCTGATATGCGGCGGCATGGAGGGGAAGTCGTTAAAGGGGCAGGAAGGCCCGGTGATTGGCGGAAAGGATGTGCTGGCGCAGGTTTCAGATGAGGCTCAGAGCGGCGCCGATGGGGCCGGCAACGTCGCCGGGGGCAGTACGGGCAGCGGCCAGGCAGCAGGAAATGCAGGCGGAAATGGCTCCGGAAGCGGAATGGCTGCTTCGGACGGAAAGCCGGAGAAAAAGAAGATGGCTATCAACTTTGATTTTTTGCAGAAGCTGGGCAAGGTACTGATGGTGGTAATCGCCGTTATGCCGGCAGCAGGCCTGATGATCAGTCTGGGCAAGCTGGTGCAGATGGCAGGCGTGGATATCCACATGATCTTTATGATTGGCAGCACCATGGAAAATATCGGCTGGGCCGTGATTAACAATCTGCATATTCTCTTTGCAGTGGCTATCGGCGGCTCCTGGGCCAAGGAACGGGCCGGTGGTGCATTTGCGGCAGTGATTGCTTTTATTCTGATCAACTGTATCACAGGCGCGATTTTCGGTGTGACGGCGGATATGCTCAATGACCCGGCGGCGGTAACCCATACTCTGTTCGGGCAGGAGATCCTGGTGAATGGATATTTTACCTCCGTATTGGGGGCCCCTGCGCTGAATATGGGTGTGTTTGTGGGAATTATAGCCGGATTTACGGGAGGTATGATTTATAATAAGTATTATAATTTTCGGAAGCTTCCGGATGCGCTGGCATTTTTCAACGGCAAACGGTTTGTGCCCATGGTGGTGATTGCCTGGTCCGTGATTATTTCGCTGGTGCTGGCAGTGATATGGCCGGTGGTACAGACAGGAATCAATGCTTTTGGTGTGTGGATTGCCAATTCTTCTTCCACATCACCGGTTCTGGCGCCCTTTATTTATGGGACCCTGGAACGTCTGCTGCTGCCCTTCGGCCTGCATCATATGCTGACGATTCCTATGAACTACACTTCTTTCGGAGGCACTTATACGATTCAGACAGGAATCAATGCCGGTTCTCAGGTGTTTGGGCAGGACCCCCTTTGGCTGGCGTGGGTGACGGATTTGATCAACTTTAAGGACGCCGGGGATATGGCGGCTTATACCGATCTGATGGCAACGGTGACACCCGCCCGGTTTAAGGTAGGGCAGATGATCGGCGCCACCGGGCTTTTGCTGGGAATCGCTCTGGCCATGTACCGCCGGGTGGATGCGGACAAGAAAAAATCTTACCGCTCCATGTTTGTCTCTACGGTGCTGGCAGTGTTTCTGACAGGTGTTACTGAGCCTTTGGAGTTTATGTTTATGTTCTGTGCGCTGCCCTTGTACGCGGTATATGCCGTTTTGCAGGGATGTGCTTTTGCCATGGCGGGGATTGTGCATTTGCGGCTTCATTCCTTTGGCAATCTGGAGTTTATCACCCGGGTGCCCATGTCCATGAAGGCCGGTCTGGCGGGCGACCTGATTAACTTTGTCGTTTGCGTGTTGGCGTTCTTTGCCATTGGATATGTGGTTGCCTATGTGATGATTGATAAACTGCATTTCGCAACACCGGGACGTCTGGGCAACTATACGGATGAAAATGCGGATGAGGATGGCGGGGCTTCGTCTCATGCCGGCGGCGCAGGTTCTGGCAAGGGCGGCGACAGCCAGGCGGAGCGGATTATTGCGCTGCTGGGCGGCAGAGAGAATATCACCCTGGTGGATGCCTGCATGACACGTCTGAGAGTGACCGTGAAGGATGCCTCCAAGGTGGCGGAATTGCCTGCATGGAAGGCAGAGGGCGCTTTGGGACTGCTGAAGAAGGATAACGGAATCCAGGCTGTGTACGGCCCCAAGGCGGATGTGTTAAAATCAGATATCAACGACATTTTGTGATACCAGGCAAATCCGTAAGCCGGCCTGTCAAGGCAATCTTGCCGTAAGCCGGTTTGCATAAAGGGTTGTACCGGCATATCGGCATCGGGCGATACGGGTAAAATAACAGGGAAAAGGAAGGCATGCGCCATGAAGATGATCACCATTAACATTCACAGTCTGGAGGAGCCGGATTATGAGAGGAAACTGCACCGGTTTGCAGATGTGGTATTGGCGGAGCAGCCGGATATTTTTGCCATGCAGGAGGTCAATCAGTCCGCAGCGGCAGAGAAGCTGGAGCCGTCAAAATTGTCCGGATATGTGAAATGCCAGGATTTTGAGGGAGAAATCCGGCAGGATAATCATGGCGCCAGGCTTTCCGGACTTTTGCTGGAGGAAGGGGCGCGGTATTTCTGGACTTGGGTACCGGCGAAACTGGGATACGGGAAGTACGACGAGGGCCTGGCCATTTTCAGCCGTCAGCCGATTCTGGAGGTGGATTCTTTTAGAATCAGCCGATGTGATGATTATAAGAACTGGAAAACCCGCCGGATTTTAGGAGTGAGAACCGAAAAGGGCTGGTTTTACACGGTGCATATGGGCTGGTGGGATGATGAAGAGGAACCTTTTTGGGAGCAGTGGGAAAGGCTAAAAGGGCATATTCACCGGGCGGCAGGAGAAGAAAGCGACCGGCCGGTGTGGCTGATGGGAGATTTTAACAGCCTTGACAAGATTTCCGGACAGGGGTATGATTTAGTGAGTGAAAGCGGATGGCAGGATACTTACTGTCTGGCCAAAGAAAGGGATTGCGGCATTACGGTGGGCAAGGTGATTGACGGCTGGAAGGAGCGGTTGTCAGATCAGGCAGATGAGGAGGGCATTTTGGGCGGCCAGGGCCAGCTCCTGGAAGGGATGCGGATTGATTATATCTGGTGCAGCCGTAAGGTTCCGATTCTCAGTTCCCAGGTGATCTGCAACGGGAGGAATTATCCGGTGGTGTCGGATCATTATGGCGTGATGATTGTGGCTGAGCAGGAACTTCATTTTTAATGAAAGAACAGGGGAGAATGTAATATATGAACAGAGCCGGAGGGGTATTGCTGTCGGTTACCAGTCTGCCGTCTAAGTATGGAATCGGTTGTTTTTCTAAAAGCGCTTATGATTTTGTGGACTGGCTGAAGGAGGCGGGACAGACTTATTGGCAGATTTTGCCGCTGGGACCTACCAGCTACGGGGATTCGCCGTATCAGTCCTTTTCCACCTTTGCCGGGAATCCTTACTTCATCAGCCTGGAGGCGCTGGTGGAGGAGGGGGCGCTGACCCGGGAGGAATGTGAGGCGGCGGATTTTGGGAAGAAGCCG
Organism: uncultured bacterium; assembly: GCA_947063875.1. GTDB lineage: Bacteria > Bacillota > Clostridia > Lachnospirales > Lachnospiraceae > Brotaphodocola. The sequence continues at coordinate 41,565 of CAMSTY010000013.1, read as the reverse complement.
GAGAGCGTGGATTATGAGAAAATGTATCTGGCCCGCTATCCGCTGCTGAGGAAGGCTTATGAGCGCAGCAGGGTCAGTGAAAATGAGGATTATCAGCGGTTTGTGGCGGACAATGGCTGGTGGCTGGGAGACTATGCCTTGTTTATGGCGGTGAAGGACCGGTTTGACGGGGCGCCTTGGACGGAGTGGGCCGAGGATATCCGTCTGCGGCAGCAAAATGCCATGGATTATTACCGCAGGGAACTGTATTTCGACATTGAATTCCAGCAGTATCTGCAATATACCTTTTATATGCAGTGGATGAAGCTGAAAAATTATGCCAATGAAAAGGGAATCCGGCTGATTGGGGATATCCCGATCTATGTGGCCATGGACAGTGCGGATACATGGGCCCATCCGGAGCTGTTCCAGCTGGATGAGAATAACGTGCCGTTGGCAGTGGCAGGCTGTCCGCCGGATGGATTTTCGGCTACGGGACAGCTTTGGGGGAATCCTCTGTACCGGTGGGATTATCACCGGGAGATGGGTTATGAGTGGTGGATTTCCCGGCTGGAGTATTGCTTCCGGCTGTATGACGTGGTGCGGATTGATCATTTCCGGGGTTTTGATGAGTATTACTCGATTCCTTATGGAGCAGCGTCTGCGGTAAACGGGCACTGGGAGAAGGGGCCGGGGATAGATCTGTTTGCCCGGATGGAGGAGGCCCTGGGACGCCGGGAGGTGATTGCGGAGGATCTGGGTTATGTGACGGATTCGGTTCGCAAACTGGTGAGGGACAGCGGCTTTCCGGGGATGAAGGTGCTGGAATTTGCCTTTGATTCCCGGGATTCGGGATGTGCCAATGATTATCTGCCTCATAATTATGAGCAGAACTGTGTGGCTTATACGGGAACCCATGACAATGAGACCATTTGCGGCTGGTTTGACAGTATTACCGAAGAGGAGCAGAAGATGGCACGGGAGTATCTGTGGGACAGCCGGACGCCGAAGGAGGATCTGAACTGGGTGTTTATCAGTTTGATTATGCGCAGTGCGGCCAAGGTTTGTATCATTCCCATGCAGGATTACCTGGGATATGGAAATGAGTGCCGGATGAATAAGCCTTCTACGGTGGGAATGAACTGGAAGTGGCGGCTGGTGGATGGAGAATTGACGGAGGAACTGAAAAAGAAGCTTTATGATATGGTAAGGCGGTATGGGCGGCTTGCCAGGTAGATGTGCAAGGGAAAAGAGCATTGTTAGAGTTTATGACAATGCTTTTTTGTCGTTTCCCGGGCAGAGGAAGAAAAAGGAACAAAAAGGAAGGAAAAGAGAAGATGATGAAAAAAGAATGGTGGCATGGAAAAACGGCGTATCAGATTTACCCCAAAAGTTTTTGCGATTCCAACGGTGACGGAATCGGCGATATTCCGGGGATTACCGGCAAGCTGGATTATCTGAAGGAACTGGGAGTTGATTTGGTCTGGATTTCCCCGGTCTATCTGTCGCCTTGTGCGGATCAGGGGTATGATATTGCCGATTATTATCGGATTGATCCGGTGTTTGGGACCATGGAGGATATGGACCGTCTGCTGGAGGAGGCGAAAAAGCGGGATATCGGGGTGGTGATGGATTTGGTGGTCAACCATTGCTCCGATGAACATGAGTGGTTTAGGAAAGCCTGCGCGGACCCGGAGGGGGAGTATGGAAGGTACTTTTATTTTGAGAAAAAGAGAAACGGAAAGCTGCCTTGCAACTGGCGGTCTTATTTCGGCGGTCCGGTGTGGGAACCGGTGCCTGGGAGCGACTGGCATTATCTTCATGTATTCCACAAAAAGCAGCCGGATTTGAACTGGGAGAACCCTGCGCTCCGGGAACGGATTTATGAGATGATCAACTGGTGGCTGGACAAGGGGCTGGCCGGATTTCGGATTGACGCGATCATCAATATCAAAAAGCCTCAGATGTTTAAGGATTACCCGGCGGACCGGGAAGACGGACTTTGCGATATGGGAGTCGTGTTGGCGGATGCGTCGGGAATCGGAGAATTTCTCCGGGAAATGCGGGACAAGACCTTCCGGCCCCACGGGGCATTTTCGGTTGGCGAGGTATTTAATGCCAAGGATGGGGAGCTGGCAGATTTTGCAGGGGAGGACGGATACTTTTCTTCCATTTTCGATTTCAGGCAGACGGTGGAGGGAAAGTCGGTCAATGGCTGGTACAAGGCCAGGATTCCGTCACCGGATGACTATAAAAGATGCTGCTTTGAGAGCCAGAGGGAGATGGAGGGAATCGGATTCTATTCTAATATTATTGAGAATCATGATGAACCCCGGGGCGTCAGCTATTATCTGCCGGAGGAGGCCAGGAATACGAAAGGGAAAAAGCTTCTGGCGGCATTGTATTTTTTGCTGAAGGGACTGCCCTTTATCTACCAGGGCCAGGAACTGGGAATGGAGAACGGGAACTATGGCTCGATCGACGAGGTGGACGATATCAGCAGCCGGGATGAGTATCAGGTATGTCTGGAGGCCGGACTTTCTCCAGAGGAGGCGATGGCGGTGGTGAGCCGGTATTCCCGTGACAATGCCCGGACGCCGTTTCAATGGAATGGAAGGGAGCATGCCGGATTTACCGTGGGAGAGCCGTGGATTAAGGTAAATCCAAATTACCGGGAGATTAACCTGGAACGGCAGAGGCAGGACCCGGACAGTGTTTTTGCCTTTTATCAGAAGCTGATTAGGCTGAGGAAGAATCCGGAATACCGGGAGACCATTGTGTACGGGAAAACGGTGCCTGTCCTGGAGGGGGAATCCGGGATTATGGCTTATTTCCGGCAGGGAGAGGGCCAGAGGATTCTGGTTGCCGGGAATTTTGGACAGGAGGAACGGAAGCTGGAGATTGACGGGGTAGAGAAAGGGAAATTCCGCGTGCTGCTGAGTAATGACGGGCAGGTGGAGGTCTATGAGAAAGGATTGGTCTTAAGGGCGCTGCAGGTAGTGGCCGGGGTGGTTTGAGGTTTGTGCCCCGCCTCTCCCTATTTTGTGTAAACGTATATATATGTGCTTTCAAAATCTGCAAAAGTAGTGTAAAATAAATTTTGAGAGAGATTCTCTGGGGGGAGAAAAGTGTATGAAGTCAATCCAAAATGAGATACGGCACAGTCATCTCCAGCTGATTATATTTACCTGTGTTTTTATTGTGGCCAATATTCTGGTTAACACGGTCGCTTCCGGCAGATACCACCGGCTGCTGCAGGATTACCGCCAGGTCAACGAAGTTTCGGTGATGAACAATGGCCGTAAAACCAGTTTTAAATTATACTGCAAAAGCCGTGAATATGTGGATCTTGAGAAATATTATGAGAATTGCAGCCGTTTAAATAACGGGCTTTCCGCGCTGTCGGAAAAGATGCGGTATGACCGGCAGTGTAAGATGATGTACCGGATTGTCTGCCAGGTGGTGAAACATCATCAGCAGCTGGCTCAATCTTATATTCAGCCTGCGGGATTGTACAGTCCAGGGGATATGAGCAGCCTTGATGAGGTGGAACTGGAGATTGAGCGGTGCCTGAACCAGCTTGTGAGCCAATATCTGGAGTATCTGAATAAATCTTTTGAGGATCATAGCCGCCAGCTGAATATGGTTAATTTCCTGATGAATCTTGTGCTGGTGGCCGGCTGTATGTATACCGGGTTTGTCAACTACCGGATGAACCATGTCGTTTTAAAATTTATAGGAAGGATTACCTGTGCGGCTAAGGAGATCACCAATAAGAATTTTGAGGTGGAAGACATTGAGGAGACGGCATTTGAAGAACTGAACCAGGTTTCGGGGACGTTTGACCAGATGAAGCATACGATCTGTAATATGATCACGGAACTGAATGAGACCTATCAGATGAAAGAACGTCTGGCAGAAGCGAAGATCCGGGAACTTCAGATGCAGATGAATCCGCATTTCCTGTTTAATACCTTAAGCCTAGTGATCCGCAGCATACAGCTGGGGGAGGGGGACATAGCCATTCAGCTGGTAAAATCGATCTCAAAAATTTTGCGCAGCAGTATTGAAATCAAGACGGCGGTGATTCCTCTGGATGATGAGATTGAACTTCTGCAGGCATATTTGTATATTCAGAAGCTGCACTTAAAGGGCCGCATCCGGTTCCGCCTGGATGTGAGGAAGTCCTTTCGGGATGTCTCCTTTATGATCCCTCCTCTGACGATTCAGCCCCTGGTAGAGAACAGCATTCAGCATGGCCTGAAGGACCGGACAAGCGGCGGCAAGGTGGAGATTCTGGTTACGGAGAAGCCGGATTATATGGAGATTGTGGTGGCGGACAATGGGGTGGGATTTCCTGACAAGCAGGAGAAGAAGGATTCACCGGAAAGGCTGCCGGTTCCCCGGACGTCGATCGGCCTGAATAATGTGAGGGAGCGTTTGGAATTTTATTATGGGAAAAAGGATGTGCTTCAGATTGAACGTGCTGCAGGAATTACAAGAATTATCCTGAAGCTTTATAAAAATGAAGAAAAAACAACTCTGGCTGAAAAAGGAGGACAGAAACATGTTGCGGCTGATGTTGGCGGATGACGAACAATATGAACGGGAATATTTGGAAAAGATCATCCATGAAAGCTATCCGAATCTTCTTGAGATTGTTTATCAGGCAGTAGACGGAATGGACTTGATGGAAAATCTGCAGGAATGCAAGCCTCATATGGTGCTGCTGGATGTTAAGATGCCTCGGATGGACGGGTTGGCGGCGGCACAGGAGATTCGGAAACGGTATCCGGACATTCAGATGATTATTATATCTGCCTACAGTGATTTTTCCTATGCCAAGCAGGCGATGAAGCTGGGGGTGACGGATTATCTGTTAAAACCCTATCTGGATTCGGAATTGCGGGAGACTCTGGACAAGGTGATTGCAAGGGCGAGGGAGCGGGAGGATTCGCTGGCGCTTTTGTCATATTCTCATGGGGCGGACCGGGAAACGTCTTTTGATTTCTGCCAGGATTTGGAGAAGGATTTTCTCTGGAACCTGTTTTTTAGAAGAAAGCCGGTGGAGGGGTTGAAAACGCAGCTCGATTTGTGGGGGATTGGGAACGGGTGGATGAAGGTGGCGCTGATCTCCAGTCCGGCGCTGATTTCCATGGGGACATTTTCCCAGGAGGTCCTTAAAAACTATTTCTGTCTGCCGGAAGTAAGGGGGATCAACAGTATCTGGATGGATCAGATGGCTGTCTGCCTGTACTCGGATCAGGAGGATGCGTTTACGGAACTGACCGGCTGTATTCGCAGAGCCAGAGATTATTTGGCCAGAGAGAGCCAGATCCCGGTTGCCTGTGGGGTCAGCGGAACCTGCGACAGCGTGGAAATGCTGCCGGACGCTTATGAGGAGGCGGCCTCTTATATCAGCGGATATTCGGGAGGGGAGACCGGCAGGGAATTTGTGGAAATGACTAAAAGCATGAAAAAAATATGCGGTCTGGAGGAAAACGTCAGCCGTCTGCTGACAGAGGGAAACCGGGACGCCTGTCAGCGAAAAATGATCGAATTGGTGGAGGAACTGGAGCGGCGTCTGATGTATCAGGACATGTCCGTAAAGCTGAATTTTGGGCGGAGCCTGATGACGATTCTCCGGGAAGTGAATCAGATGCCGGGAATCCGGGTAAAAACTTCTACGGCCGCCGCCCTGTTTGAAAAACTGGGCCAGCTGAATTTTAACGGAGATAATCTGAAGTATCATATGGAATGTTTTTCTGAAATTGAGGTTTGCAGGGAATGAAAGAAGAAAAGGGGAACGCGGCAGGAAATCTTTTGCATATTGCGCTGCTGGGAATAGTTGTGCTGCTGGCAGGAGGGTATCTGGCAGGCTGGGGCAACATGGAGGCTTCCCAAAAGGAGATCCGGGCAGGAGAACCGGAACTGGTGCTTTGTTATGGAGAGGTGAATCCGGAAGGGCATATTATGACAGAATCCGCAAAGTTCTTTGCAGAGCAGGTGGAACGGCTCAGCGAGGGGCGGATTGCGGTGGAGATTTATCCGTCGGGACAGATGGGGGACGATGCCCAGTGTTATCGGGCCATGCAGATCGGGTCTCTGGATTTGTACCGGGGAAACTGTGCTTCTTTAGCGGAATTTGGCGAGCCTATGGTTTCGGTGCTGGCCCTGCCTTACATATTTCGGGACCGGGAGCATTTCTGGAAGGTGTGCGAGAGCCGGCTGGGGCAGGAGATCCTTGACGATATCCAGGTGAAATCCGGTGGCATTAAGGGGATTGCCTATCTGGATGAAGGGGCGAGGAATTTTTTTGCCAGGGAGCGGCCAATTACCCGGGTTGAGGATATGAGGAATTTGAAGATCCGGATACAGCTGTCGGAAATGATGGAGGACACGGTGGCGGCGCTGGGGGCAGACGCAGTTCCCATTGCTTATGTGGAACTGTATACGGCCCTTCAGTCGGGAAGCGTGGACGGGGCGGAGAACCCTCCCCTTAGCTATTACTATAATAAGTTTTATGAGGTGGCTCCTTATTATGTAAAGGATGGGCATACCTATGCCCCGGGAGTGATTCTGGTCAGTGAAATGACCTGGAATACGCTGTCGGAGGAGGATCAGCAGGCGCTTCTGGAAGCGGCCCGCCTGACTCAGGATTATAACCGGGTAGAGATCGAGAAGGCGGATGATCAGGCGTATCGGGCGTTGGAGAGGGCAGGGGTAGAGATCCTGGAGCCGGAGGACCCGGAGGCATGGAGCGACGCCATGGAACCGGTGTATAAAAAGTATGGCATTCAGTTTCTGGATTTGATTGAGGAGATTCATGGGATGCGTTGAGGGAAGATTTGAGAAATAACAGATCCGGTAAGATTTACAGGTACTTGATGAAGGGAAAGGTGAGGAATATGAGAAAGGGATTGATGAAGCTGCCGAGAAACCGTGTCCGCCGCAACTATCTGGGGGGAGCCGGGATTGACCGGCTTCATGGGGAAGAGGTATGCGTGGACAATGACCAGCCGGAGGAATGGATTGGCTCCATGGTGGAGGCGGTGAATCCGGGAATGGAGCCGGTGAAGCAGGAGGGACTGGCCATGGTGGAAACCGAGGCGGGTATACGCAGCCTGCGGGAGGTGGTGGAGGAAGAACAAAGCTTTTATCTGGGGGACAGCATTCATAAGGATGGAACCTGGCAGCTTAGCTTCCTCCTGAAAATCCTGGATTCTGCCATGCGTCTTCATGTGCAGGCCCATCCGTCGACCCGGTTTGCCAACCAGGTGATGGGAAAACCCTACGGAAAGCTGGAATGTTATTATATTCTGGGTGTCCGGCAGGGGATTGAGCCTTATATCCGGCTGGGATTTCAGCATACTCCGGGGCGGGAGAAGTGGGGACAGATAATAAAGACCCAGAACCGGGAGGAGATGGATGGGTGCTTTGAGAAGATACCGGTAAAACCTGGCGAGGTGTGGTACATACCTGGGGGGATGCCCCATGCCATCGGCGAGGGGATTACTATGCTGGAGATCATGGAACCGTCGGATCTGGTGGTGCGCTGTGAGTTTGAGCGGGAGGGTGTGGTGGTCCCTGAGGAAGCCCGGTTTATGGGGAAGGGACTGGAGTTCTGTCTGGATGTGTTTGACTATACGGAGTATTCCCGGGAGCAGATTATAGAAAAGTGCCGGATTACGCCTCAGGTGCTGGAACGGACAGGTGCTTTGGAACGGCGGCGCCTGGTGGGGGAAGGACTCACTCCCTGCTTTTTTGTGGAGACTTTGCAGGTGTGGGAGGAGGCGGTGGTTTCCCATAATGAAAGGTTTACTCTTGGGGTGGTGTGCAGCGGCAGCTGCAGGATGGAATTGGAAGAGGGATTTTCCGGGAGGCCGGATGAGAGGCTGTGCCTTCGGGCGGGCGACAGCTTTTTGATTGCGGCAGCGGCAGGAGCGTATCGAATTGTGCCGGAGGGGACCGTGGAACTGGCGTTGATATATCCTGGAAAGGATATGGAGCAATAAGAAAAGGGGAAGGGCGGCTATTGCCCTTCCTTATAGTCCTTCAGATTCTTTACGGAGTTGCGGATAACCAGGGAGGCGTTGAGAACCGGCAGCTTTTTGATGTCTCCGGTCTGGATATGGTGGTCAATAAAATCCACGGCAATAGAGGACAGCTGCTTGGCAGGAGCGGAGACCGTGGACAGGGGCGGAGTCACAAAATTGGCCATAATACAGTTATCATAGCCAAATACGGACAGGTGTTCCGGAATCTGCAGTCCCAAAATATAGGCGGCCCGGTACACATTGAAAGCCATCATATCGTTGCAGGCAAAGATCGCCATGGGCCGCTCCGGCTGCTGAAGCATTTGCAGAATCCGGGCCGGGGTGGTACCCATGTCTTCCGGATTGACATCAAGCAGAAGATTGTCCGGATGGCAGGTCAGGCCATGGGCGGCCAATGCTTCCATCATGCCTTCATAACGTTCCTGATAGGAACTGTTGGCAAAACTCTGGAAAATGCCGCCGATATTCCGGTGGCCAAGCTGAATCATATAATTGACCGCTTCGAAGGCGGCTTTTTTGTTGTCTAACCGCAGGCAGTGCTCCAGGTCATCTTCAAAATAGCGGTTCATATAAACATAAGGGATTCCGAAGCCGGAAAGCTTTTTGATGTGCTCGTGTTCGCCGGAGGCGGTAAAGATAATCACGCCGACAATATCCATGCCGGCCAGGTTCTCGATAATCTGTTTTTCTTTTTCCAGGCTGTACTCGGTGTTGCTCAGGTAGAGAAGATAACCTTTCTCCGAGGCGAAGGCTTCCATGTACTGTTCCAGCTTTGCATAGAAAATGTTGGTCAGAGAAGGCAGAATCAGGGCCAGGGTCTGACGGCGTCCGGTTTTTAAGTTGACGGCCAGTGTGTTGGGACGGTAATTCAGTTCCGCCACAGCTTCCATGATCTTTTGTCTGGTTTCCTCTTTTAAGTAGCCTTTCCCGGAGAGGGCGCGGGAAACGGTGCACACGGAAAAGCCGCATTTTTTTGCAACATCCTTAATTGTCACCATGGCCGGATACTCCTTCCGAATATTTTTAATCCGTTGGATTCTCTCAATTTATAAAACAGGCAGGAAATACCGAGATACCAGGAATTCCTGCGATACATAAAATCATTTTATCAGCTTAAAAGGCTGATGTCAAAGTAAATTTCACAGGCAGGGAAGGGAAGGGCGAAAAATGAATAAAATGTAAAAAAATCGCTTGCTTTCTTTTGTGTAATCGTTTATATTTATAATTGTTAGACATATAAACGTTTAGCGATTGGGAATCGCTGGGCACAATTACTAAGAAAAGGGGAATGAACATGAAAAAAAGAATACTGGTGGCAGGTGTATTGGCAGCGATGATGGCTACTATGAGCGCATGCAGCGGCATGCCGGGGATGGGGAATGCCCAGCCGGCGGCGCCGGAGGCAAAGGCCGAGGGAGGAGCCGGCGCAAGTGCGGACACAGATAAGGTATATGAATTGAAGATTTCCACCTCTCAGACGGAACAGGCGTTGATTACCAGAAACTATCAGAAACTGGCAGATGAATTGAATGAGAAATCCGGCGGGAGGCTGAAGGTATCCGTATTTCCGGCAGGCCAGCTGGGAAGCGATGAGGATGTGCTGGAGCAGGCGATCCAGGGAGCCAATGTGGCGGTGAACACGGATGCTTCCCGCATGGGACAGTATGTGAAGGATTTTTCCATTTTGATGATGGGATATTTTGCGGATGATTATGATGAGTGTTATCAGGTTACTCAGACAGATACCTTTAACGGCTGGTGCGATACCCTGTCCAATGACCACGGAATCAAGATTTTGTCTTTCACCTTCTATGACGGACCCCGGCAGTTTATGACCAATAAGCCCATCAATGCCCCGGAAGATTTAAAGGGACTGCGTATCCGTACCATCGGCCAGGAGGTATGTACGGAGACCATTCAGGCCATGGGCGCAACTCCGATTTCCATGTCCTGGGGAGAGGTTTACAACGGAATTCAGTCCAAGGCTCTGGAGGGTTGTGAGGTTCAGAATACATCCAGCTATCCTTCCCGCATCTATGAGGTTTGTGAGTATCAGTCCAAGACCGGTCATTTCCAGCTGATGCAGGGCCTGGTATGCGGACAGAGCTGGTTTGACAGCCTGCCGGAAGATCTGCAGACCTTGCTGGTGGAAACCTCCGTTGAGATCGGCAAGACCACTGCTGCGGATGTGATGAGCGAGGTGGAGGATGCGGAGAAAAAGATGGTGGAAGCCGGCATGACCATTGTGGAGCCGGATGTGGAGCCGTTCAAGGCCCTGGTGGACCCGGTATACGATAAGCTGGGTTACTCTGAACTGAGAGAGCAGCTGTATAAGGAGATCGGAAAAACCAACTGATAATGGATGTTTTGCTTCGGGATTTTCGAGATGGAAAGGAAGCTTTCATATGAAAAAAATTTCAGATTCCATATTAAAGATTGAAGAAATTCTCGCCGGTATCATGCTGTGCATGATTGCTGTTCTGGTGTTCTGGTCCGCGGTGGCCAGAACCGTCGGAATGCCGGTGAACTGGGCGCAGGACGTGTCCCTCCTGGCATTTGCGTGGCTGACTTTTATCGGTTCGGATATTATTATCAAGGGGGGCGGCCTGATTCGGATCGATATGCTGGTGAATAAGTTTCCCAAGGTGGTTCAGAAGCTTCTGACGATTGTTTTCGATATCATGATGCTGTTGTTTTTGCTGATTTTGATTGTCTATGGGTTTATGCTGGTGTCGCAAAGCTGGAACAGGACCTTCAACACCATGAAGATGAGTTATGCCTGGTGCACACTGGCGGTTCCGGTGGGGTCTCTGCTGATGTTTTTCAGTGCCATAGGCAAAACTATAGGCGATATTAAGAAGCCTTCCAAAGAAGGGGGGGACGCATAATGTTAAGCGCGGTAGGATTATTTCTGGTGCTTTTGTTTCTGGGGATGCCAGTGGCATTTGCCATTGCGGTGTCGGGATTTGCTTTTTTCCTGATGAGACCGGAGATTCCCTGGACCATTCTGGTTCAGAAGTCGCTCTCGACCACCCAGTCCTTTACTATGCTGGCTATTCCGCTGTTTATTTTTGCGGGCAATCTGATGAATAAGACCGGTATTACCTCCCGGTTGGTGAAGCTGGCCAATGTTATGACCGGCCATATGTATGGCTCTATTGGCCAGGTGTCGGTAGTGCTTTCGACCCTGATGGGCGGCGTGTCCGGTTCTGCGGTGGCAGACGCGGCCATGGAATGCCGGATACTGGGGCCGGAGATGACAAAGAGGGGTTATGCTCCCGGGTGGGCGGCCGCGGTAAACTGCCTGTCCGGCCTGATTGTGGCCACCATTCCGCCTTCCATGGGATTGATTCTCTATGGTACTGTGGGAGAGGTATCCATCGGCCGCCTGTTTGTGGCTGGTTTTCTTCCTGGTATTATTATGTGTATTCTGATGATGGTTGCCACGTCTTGGTCAGCCAGGCACCATGGCTATAAGCCGGACCATGACAAACCCTCGCCGCCAGGTGTGATTCTGAAGGCGTGTATTGAGAGTATCTGGGCGCTTTTATTCCCGATCCTTCTGATTGTACTGATCCGTTTCGGCGTGATGACTCCCTCGGAGTCCGGCGCTTTTGCCGTATTTTATGCTTTGGTCGTGGGCGCTTTTATTTATAAGGAACTGACTCTTGAGAAATTCAAAGAGTGTGTGGTTGACAGCGTGAAAGATTTGTCTGTGATTACCATGATTCTGGCTTTTTCCGGAATCTTCAGCTACGGCGTCGTGTTTGACCAGCTGCCGAAGACGCTGACCACTATGCTGGTGGGACTGACCAGCAATAAGTATGTTCTGCTTTTGCTGATTTTAGTTATGCTTACGGCGTTTGGCATGTTTATGGAGACTACGGTCATTACTTTGATTGTAACCCCGATTTTGATACCGATTATCACCCAATATGGGATTGATCCGGTGCATTTTGGCATTATTATGATGACCATCGTGACCATGGGTTGTTCGACTCCGCCGGTGGGGGTGGCTCTTTACACCTGCTCGAATATTATGGGATGTTCGGTGGAGGAGACGACGCGGTATTCGGTTCCTTTGTTTGTGGCTATTCTGATTACAGTAGCTTTGTGTGTCTTCTTCCCGAAGATGGTGCTGTTCTTGCCGAATCTGATTTATGGTGCGGCGGCTTAGGCGTCTTTTTCATTTATCTTAATTTAAGGTGCTGTTTTCCGGCGCGGAATTTGCTGATTCTGCGCCGGGGGCGGTATCTTTTTGTTTCATTAGGGGGAATCAGTGCGGTGACTTTTTGTTCTTGCTGAAGTAGGACTTTTCTTTTCAGATGATATATGCTATACTATTCCAATAATTTGTAAAAACATACAAAGGTGGAATGATGGATGGGGTAAATATAGGAACCTGGGAAAACAGATAAGGGGTGGACAGGCAGGTATGGAACAGCTGAATTTAAAAATCGGGGAGAAACTGAAGAAGATACGTATTGCCCGTCAGATGACTTTGGATGAGGTCTCCGGGATTACGGGAGTCAGCAAGCCTATGCTGGGGCAGATTGAGAGAGGGCAGTCGGTTCCGACAGTTACTACATTGTGGAAGATTGCCACCGGACTGAAGACGCCTTTGTCTTCCTTTCTGGAGGAGATTCCGGCAGAGTATGCGCTGGCTACGATGGAGGAGTCCCAGGTGATATTGGGAGATGAGGGAAGGATGAGGGCGTATCCTATGTTTACTTATGACCCGGTGCGGAGTGTGGAGACTTTTTATATTGAGTTTGATGAAGGATGCTGCCATCGGTCGGACAGGCACAACGACGGAGTGGAAGAACATGTGTTTGTTTTGAGGGGGTCGCTGCTGCTTATTTTTGGCGAACATCGGGTGACGGTTCAGGAAAAGCAGGCGATTCGTTTCCGGGCGGATCTCCCTCATGCCTATCACAACATTTCGGATGGGGAATGTGCGGTTTATAATACTATTTTTTATCCGGATGCCGCCTATGGCGGATGGTTCATCTGAGAATACAGAAGCAGGAAAAAAGGAGGACAAAAATCATGGCAATTGAAAAGGTAAAGGAATATTTCCGTCAATATCATATGGAAGAAAGGATACAGGAATTTGACGTGTCCAGTGCAACGGTGGAACTGGCCGCCCAGGCATTGCACTGCGAGCCATGCCGGATTGCGAAGACACTTTCTTTTCTGGCAGACGGCCGCCCGGTGCTGATTGTCATGGCTGGCGACGCAAAGATTGACAATGCAAAGTTTAAGGCCAGGTTTAAGACAAAGGCTAAGATGATCGGTCATGACGAGGTGGAAACCCTGGTGGGACATGGAGTGGGGGGAGTGTGCCCCTTTGCAGTCAACCAGGGAGTGGAGATCTATCTTGACGATTCCCTGAAGCGGTTTGAGACGGTATTTCCGGCCTGCGGAAGCAGCAACAGCGCCATTGAATTGTCTATGGAGGAACTGGAGAGGTACTCTGGCTTTGCGGACTGGGTGGATGTGGGAAAGGGATATTCAAAACAGCAGGATAATCCGGAATAAAGGAGACTGGAAAGAGAGAATCAAAAAGGAGAAGATGAATGGCATTTCATGAATCGCAGCTGGAGGCGATCCGTCATAAGGATGGTCCCATGCTGGTGCTGGCAGGCCCGGGGTCTGGCAAAACGACAGTGATTACCCATCGGATTCAGTATCTGGTTGAGAAGCATCAGGTAAATCCGGGGAGCATTCTGGTTATTACCTTTACCAAAGCGGCTGCCCAGGAGATGAAACAGCGTTTTGGGACATTGATGAAGGGACGTCGGCTTCCGGTCGGTTTCGGAACCTTTCATGCGGTGTTTTTCAGCATTTTAAAGCATGCTTACCGGTATGATGCCTCTCATATTGTCAGGGAAGAGCAGAGAATCAAGATTATCCGGGAACTGATGGAGAGGCATCATGTGGAAGTGGAGGACGAGGCGGAGTTTGCCGGCAGTATTTTGTCGGAGATCAGCGCAGTGAAGGGGGAAATGCTCAGTCTGGACCACTATTACTCGAAAAATTGCCCGGAAGAGTTATTTAAAAAGATGTATCAAGGATATATGGATGCCCTGACGAGGCAGCGCTTGCTGGATTTTGACGATATGCTGGTAATGTGCTATGAGCTGTTTACGCAGAGAAAGGACATTCTGGCGGCGTGGCAGCAGAAATATCAATATATTCTGGTGGATGAGTTCCAGGATATCAACCGGGTCCAGTATGAGATTGTGCGGATGCTGGCGGCGCCGGAAAACAATCTGTTTATTGTAGGGGATGACGATCAGTCCATCTACCGTTTCCGGGGGGCAAAGCCGGAGATTATGCTGGGATTTACCAGAGATTATCCCCAGGCAAAGCAGACGCTTCTGGGGGTTAATTACCGGTCCACGACCGAGATTGTGGAGGCGGCGAAGCGGCTGATCGAACATAATAAGACACGCTACGAGAAGGAGATCCGCGCTCACCGGGGACAGGGCCGTCCGGTGGTGACAGCCGTGTGGGAAAATGCCCGGGAGGAGACGAAAGGGATCGTGGAGGAACTTCTGGATTACGTGCGGATGGGATATCAATGGTCTGATCTGGCAGTGCTTTACCGGACCAGTCTGGAACCCAGGCTTTTGATGGAACGGCTGATGGAATATAATATCCCTTTCCGGATGCGGGATACGCTGCCCAATCTGTATGAACACTGGATTGCGCTGGACCTATGCGCTTATATCCGGATTGCAGGAGATGAACAGACAAAGCAGGGATTTGCAAAACGGGCGGACGTGGTGCGGATTATCAACCGGCCGAAGCGTTATGTAAACCGGGAGGCGTTGGAGGGGCAGGAAATATCCTGGAATAAAATGAAGTCCTGGTATCAGGATAAGGGTTGGATGGTAGAGCGGATTGAGCAGCTGGAATACGACCTGAGAATGATCAGTAAGATGGCGCCGGTGGCGGCAGTGAACTATATCCGCAAGGGAGTGGGATATGACGAGTATCTGCGGGAATATGCGGATTACCGGCGGATGAAGCCGGGGGAACTTCTGGAGGTGGCAGACCAGCTTCAGGAAAGCGCCGCCGGTTTTCAGACTGCGCAGGAGTGGTTTGCCCATATGAAAGAGTATGGAGAGCAGCTGAAGGAACAGGCAAAGGGACTGGAGCAGGACGCAAATTGTGTATCATTGATGACCATGCACAGTTCCAAGGGACTGGAATTTCCGGTGGTGTATATCCTGGATGCCAGTGAGCGGGTGACGCCGCATCACAAGGCCGTGCTGGATGCGGACCTGGAAGAAGAACGGCGGATGTTCTATGTGGCCATGACACGGGCAAAGGACCGGCTTCATGTGTGCTATGCAAAGGAACGATATGGAAAGGAACAGGAGAGGTCCCGGTTTGTGGATGAGTATTTGGGAAATGTACCGCCTCGGGCAGGTTCCCAAAAGCGCTAAGGACTGTGATTGGCAGAGGGGCATGATACCGCAAAGGACGGCAACAATATGCAGGATTGGGAGGACATGAAAATGGGGTATATCCATATTTACTGCGGAGACGGGAAAGGCAAGACTTCGGCGGCGCTTGGATTGGCGGTACGGGCTGCCGGCCGGGGGAAGAAGGTGTTGATTGTGCGTTTCCTGAAAAATGAGAATTCCGGGGAGGTGCCGGCCTTGCGAAAGATCCCAGGCATTACCGTGACGCCCTGTGACCGTGAATTTGGTTTTGTATTCCGGATGAATGAAGAAAAGAGGGCAGAGGCGGCATCTTATTACAGACAGATGTTTGAGCAGGCGTGCCGGGAAGCGGAGGAAGGAGAGTACGATATTCTGATTCTGGATGAGATTATGGCGGCCTGTAATTATGAGATGGTTCCGGAAGCGGACTTGACAGCGTTCCTAAAGGACCGCCCCCAAAGGCTGGAAGTGGTGTTGACCGGGCGGGAGCCATCCGGCAGGCTTCTGGATTTGGCAGATTATGTGTCAGAGATCCGGATGAGGAAACACCCTTTTGAGAGGGGGATTCCGGCGCGGGAAGGGATTGAGTATTAAGGGATTGAGGAATATAACAAATATCTCTTGATTTTGTCCCTGTATTCTGATAAAGTGGAACTGTATCGGAAAGTTACAAAACATCGGGAGAAAGCCGGATAAAGGAGATTAATGGCATGAATCAGAATAGGAATGTAAATGAGGAACTGGATCAGGAGGAAGTAACAGTTACCCTGACACTGGATGACGGGAGCCAGCTGGAGTGTGTGGTGCTGACCATATTTGACGCAGGGGAGAGAGAATATATCGCATTGCTTCCCATGGAAGGAGAAATGGCAGAAGAGGGAGAGGTGTACCTGTACCGCTATTCGGAGGATGAGGACGGGAATCCCAGCCTGGAGAATATTGAGGATGATGACGAATATGACATCGTGGCAGACGCTTTTGACGAGTTGCTGGATGAGCAGGAGTATGATGAATTAGTAGGCGAGGATGAGGCCTGATGTGTTTTGCCCGTTGAATCCTGAAGGATTCGGGGTGATCAGAAAGTGGCTGCAGTGTGCGTCAGGAGCAGTTTCCTTCCGTGGATGAGAGGATATGCAGCCATTCAGGGAAGGCAGGGAAAGGTTTCGGAGCGGTACCAGGAAGGTGGCTGATATTCCCAAGGAATACCTGTTATCTTTCTGGTGTTTTATTTTGTGAGAAAAAGCCGGATTCCCGGCATAAAATAAGGATTGATAATTTTGGGATTGGGAAGTATGATATAGCATATCCGGATGGAAGAAGCGGAGGGAAAGGAGCAGAAACAAGCAATATGGAACATAAGATTGATCGCAATAATTTTATGATGCAGCTTGCGGCTTTTGTGGTAAATAAGCGGAACGCATTTGTCGTGCTGTTTGCGATTGCGTGTATTTATTGTCTGACTACTCTCAATCGGGCAAAGGTGAATACGGAACTGACAGATTATCTGCCGGATTCCACAGAGACCAGACAGGGTCTGGATATTATGGAAGAGCAGTTTACGACTTTTGGGTCGGCAAAGATTCTGGTAACCAATATTACATACGAAAAGGCGTTGCAGGAGGCAAAGGCGCTGGAGGAGATTCGCGGGATTTCTTCCGTCAGCTTTTTTGACTGGGAGGACGCGGAAGATACTTATGCAGATGATGAGATTACGGATTATTACAAGGATGCCTGTGCTCTTTATACGCTGACCTTCGAGGAGGAAGAGGACACGGAACTGTCGCAGAGGGCAATCGCCAATGTGAGGGAGCATTTGAAAGATTATCAGACGTACTTTTATACTACGGTTGATAAAGACGACAGCGCCGCCTTGAAAGAGGATATGAAGGGGATTCTGGCAGTGGCGGCAGCCATTATTTTGCTGGTGCTGCTTTTTACTTCCGGGACATATATGGAAATCGTCATTTTCATGATGACTTTTATCGTGGCGATTGTGCTGAACACAGGAACGAACTTCTGGTTCGGGGAGATTTCTTTTGTGACGAACGCGGTGGCGGCCGTGCTGCAGCTGGCGCTCTCGATTGACTATGCGATTATTTTGTTTCACCGGTTTATGGAGGAGCATGAGACGAAAGAGACGATTGAGGCGGTAACCGTGGCGCTCAGCAAGGCAATTCCGGAGATTTCCTCCAGCAGCCTTACTACCGTATCCGGTATGGTGGCGTTGATGCTGATGCAGTTTGGAATCGGAATGGATCTGGGCCGCGTTTTGACGAAAGCGATTATTTTCAGCCTGATTACGGTATTTTTCCTGATGCCTGCCATGATCGTGATGTCATCGAAATGGATTGAGAAGACGGTACATCGCAGCTTTGTGCCGTCGATCCGGGGGTGGGGCCGTCTGGTGGTGAGAACCCGGTATGTGGTATTGCCGGTTTTTGTGGTGGCAATGGCTGCAGGGTGCGTTTTGTCCAATCAGTGCGAATATGTGTATGACCACAGTTCCATCGAAGCGGATAAGATGAATGAATTCATGACTTCCAAGGTACGGATTGAGAAGACTTTTGAGGTGACAAATACCATGGCGCTGGTGGTGCCAAAGGGAGATTATCAGAAAGAGGCGCAAATTATCAGGGGATTGGAACAGGTGGACCGGGTGGATACGGTGCTGGGCCTCAGCAACATCGAAGTGGATGACGACGGAAAATATATTCTGGTCAATGAACTAAATCCGCGGGAATTTGCAGAAGTGGCGGATGTGGATCTGGATTTGGTGCGTCTTTTGTATCAGTTTTATGCAATTGACCGGGAACAGTATGGCGCATTTATGAAAAATCTCGATGAGTACCGGATTCCGATTATTGATATGGTAGACTTTATTTATGATCAGAAGGAGAAAGGCGCCATTGATCTGGATGACGACTTGTCCGAGGATGTGGATGATTTGCATGAGGCCCTCCGCGACGCCAGGCAGCAGCTGGAGGGAGAAGAATATTCCCGGATTGTATTTACCATGACGGGGCCGATCGAAGGGGAGGAAACGTTTGCGGTCATTGATCAGATACGGGACATTGCCAGCACCTATTATGATGAGGTCTATGTGGTGGGTGATTCTACCAGCGACTATGACCTGAGCAAGTCTTTTCGCACGGATAATGTAAAGATCAGCGTGCTGACGGCGTTGTTTGTAGGAATCATTCTATTGTTTACGTTTCAGTCGGCAGGACTTCCGATTATGCTGGTGCTTACGATTCAGAGCAGTATCTGGATTAATTTTTCCATACCGCCTCTGAAGGGAGGAACCATGTTCTTTCTGAGCTATCTGATCGTCAGCGCAATCCAGATGGGAGCGACCATTGACTATGCGATCGTGATTACCAGCCGGTATATGGATCTTAGAAGCCAGATATCAGACAGAAAGCAGGTGGTGGTGGAGGCCCTGAACCAAGCATTTCCGACAGTAGCCACCTCGGGTACGATTCTTACCTGTGCCGGTTTTGCCGTGGGAAGGCTGACTTCCAATGCAATTATTGCTTCCCTGGGAAAGGCATTGGGAGCGGGAACTCTGGTTTCCATCATTCTCGTAATGACTGTGCTGCCGCAGATTCTTCTGGTGTTTGACGGCGTCATTGACCGGACGGAATTCAACCGCGGAGCAGTAAAATATGATGAAAACGACGGAAAAAAGGACAGGACCAGTGAGAAAGGAGGGTGCTGATGATGAAAAAGATCAGGAAAGCGGCAGCGCTTTTGATGGCAGCAGTTCTGGCGGCGTCTGTGCCCGTACTTCCTTTGGAGACGAAGGCGGAAGAGTCTGTCATTACGATTCGCACGGCAGAGGAATGGCTGGATCTGGCCAGACTGTGCATTTCGGAAACCTATTCCGAGGGCAAAACGGTGGTTCTGGAGGCAGATCTTGATCTGAGCGGCAGGCAATTCGTCCCGATTCCGGTGTTTTGCGGCACTTTTGAGGGCAATAATCACACGATCAGCGGAATCTCTATCCGACAGCCGGGTTCCGGCCTGGGCCTTTTCCGTTATCTGGAGGAGGAAGCGATCATACAGAATCTGAATGTGGGCGGAGAGCTAAAACCAGAAGGAAGCCGGAAAAGAATCGGCGGGATTGCCGGCGCCAACAGAGGGACAATCCGTAACTGCACGTTTTTTGGAACGGGGGAGGCGCTGGAAAACCTGGGCGGAATTGCCGGTATCAATGAGGAGACCGGTGTGATTGAAAATTGCCGGAATCAGGCGGAACTGACAGGAAACCGCAGAGTCGGCGGAATTGCCGGAGAGAACCTGGGGATCATACGGGATTCGGTGAATGAAGGAGGCATTAATGCCGCATCGGAGGGGCTTGAGGAGTCTTCTGACAGCAAGAACAGTATCTCCGTGGATAAGGAAAGCTTTATGACCACGATTGTGGTGGAAAGGGTAAACGATGTAGGCGGAATCGCCGGCCTTTCTTCCGGGACCATCCGCCAGTGTGATAATTCCGGGGCGGTTGGTTACGATCATACCGGTTATAATATCGGAGGGATCGCAGGGCGTCAGAGCGGGTTGATGGTTTTATGTGAAAATACCGGAGAGGTAAAGGGGCGCAAGGATGTCGGCGGCATTGCAGGGCAAATGGAACCGTTTTTGATGATTCAGTATAACAAAGACACCCTTGACCAGGTGGGAGACCAGATTGATCAGATTTCAGATACGACGGATGCCATGACGGATAGCATCCATACTACGACAGACGCCTCGATCGGCAATCTGGACCGGGTGGATGAGATCGTAAAGTCTATCCGGGATATTACCCGGGGGAAAAAGGATGAACGGCGGGCCAAAAGAGACGATTATGATGAAAAAGCGAAGAAACAGCTGGACTTGATTGATGAGACTCTGGCGGAGATGGAACTTGATATGGGAAGCCGTGCGGCAGATCAGGCCGGGAGCCGCGTGCAGGGGAATGTCCGGCGGGCCAGGGAACTTCTGGCACAGCTAAGCGGCGGCGCCGGAGGGGGAGATGTTTTGCCGGACGATTATATCCCGGATGAAGATGCCGGTGTCCTGGGAGAACTGGAATATCTTTACGGAGTAATGAAGGAATTGCAGGATTGTGCCGGGAATATTGTCGATGATACGGAAATTCTGGTTGAGAAACGGGTCGAAGGAGTCGTTGACGGAGTGAGGGATTTTGAGAATGACCTGGATTCCCTGCGTGTGGCTTCAAAGGAGTTTTTGGATCTGACCCGGGATTATAAGGACCAGCTGGTGGATGATGTGGATGACCTGGACGGGGATCTGACCGGGCAGCTGGACCAGCTGTATGATGAACTGGATGTTCTGTCTGAGAACCTGAAGTCCGGCAAAGACCAGCTGCGTACAGAGAAGAAGCAGTTGGATGATCAGCTGGAAGGAATGCATGATATCCTCTCGGAAGGCATGGACCGGGTGCAGTCTGAACGAAACCGGGTAGAGGACGATGAGCCTCTGTTTGAGGATGTCTCAGAGGCGGCGACAGACTTAAGCAACGGTATGATTGTCGGGTGTGCAAATCAAGGAAATATTCGTTCCGATTTTCAGGCCGGCGGGATTGTGGGAACGATAGGGATTGAACTGGATCTGGACCCCGAAGCCGATATTGAGACTTATGGTGAGGAATCGCTGTATATGAGCCGTTATGCACAGGCGGCCGTGCGGGGATGCCGAAATGACGGAGATATCCTGGTGCAGCAGGACTGTGCCGGCGGGATTGCAGGGGCGGCAAGAATCGGTGTGCTGGCCGCTAATCAGAATTATGGGGATATCCGTGTGGAGGATGGCAAATATGCCGGCGGAATCGCGGGCAGCAGCCAGTCCCTGATTCTGGACAGCTATACGATGTGCGAGGTCAGCGGAAATGACTATACCGGCGGAATTGCCGGCCTGGGCAAAAATTTACGGGAAAACTGTGCTATGGTGAATGTAGTGACGGCCAGCGGCGAGTGGAGGGGCAGCATTGCTGGTGACCGGGATGAAGAAGGCGTTGCCAGTGGCAATCTTTATGTGGATGACGGTCTGGGAGCTGTGGATGGAGTGACCTTTCGCGGGGAAGCCGAAGGGATTTCTTATGAGGAGTTGCTGCAGAGGGAGGGGATTCCGGAAGAGTTTGAGAGCCTGACCGTGACATTTTTAGCAGACGGCCAGGCCGTGGAGCAGATTGTCTGCCGGTACGGCGAAGCGCTGGCTGAAGAGAATATGCCGCAGGCGCCAAAAAAGGAAGGATTTTTTGAACAATGGGAAACGGTGGATTTATCGGATATCCGTAAAAACTACAAGGTTCATGCTGTTTATCAGCCATGGACTACAACCATCGCAGACTCCGACGATCCCAAACCGTTCTTGCTGGCAGAGGGAGTATTTCATTCGGAAGCCCGGCTTCTGGTACAGGAACTGGAAGGAAATGTGTTCCGTTATGAGATCGCGGATACTGGGGATTCCGGAGCGTCTGCATCCGTGACGCTTCATGTGCTGGCTGGGGATGCAGATAGGGTGGCGTTTGTAAAAGATGGTGTGACAGAGAGGGCGGCCGGGCAGAGAGACGGCGAATACCTGATTTTTGAAGCGGGAACGTCAGGGGAATTCGTACTGGTCAGGAAGACCCCGGTCTGGCAGATTTTTCTTGCTGCAGTCGCTGTTTGCCTGGTACTGGCATTGGTGATGGGAAAGAGGAGGGATACGGATGGACGTAGGAGAACTGCTGAAGCAGGTAAAGGAAGGGAAACTGGAGATTGAAAAGGCAGAAGAGATTCTGAAAAATCTGCCTTATGAGGATTTGGGGCATGCGAAACTGGACTTTCACCGACGTCTGAGGACCGGATTTGGAGAGACTGTTTTCTGCCAGGGGAAACCAGACCAATATCTGGTAGACATCTATCAGCGAATCTATGAACGGGATAAGGAAGTATTGGGAACCCGAGCCAGCAAAGAGCAGTATGAACTGGTGAAAAAAGAAATTCCGCAGGTGGCTTATGATCCGATTTCCCGGATTTTGAAGATAGAACGGGAAGATAAGGAGAGAGTAGGGAATGTGGCGGTCTGCACCGGGGGGACAGCAGACATTCCGGTAGCGGAAGAGGCGGCGCAGACAGCAGAATATTTTGGAAGCCGGGTGGATCGTATCTATGATGTGGGGGTGGCGGGCATTCACCGGCTGCTTTCCAAAAGGGACCGCCTGGCAGGTGCAAATTGTATTGTGGCGGTGGCTGGTATGGAGGGCGCACTTGGGACTGTTGTGGCAGGACTGGTGGAATGTCCGGTGATTGCTGTTCCGACGTCGGTAGGATATGGCGCTTCGTTCCATGGCCTCTCGGCATTGCTGACTATGATTAATTCTTGTGCAAACGGGATCTCGGTAGTGAATATCGACAATGGATATGGAGCCGGATATGTGGCGACGCAAATAAACAGGTTAGCGGTGAACAGGTGAGGATGCCTGCACCCGATAAGGCGGGCATGAACCCTGTAAACGTACACAAAATGGAGGAAAAAATGAAAAGGATTCTTTATCTGGAGTGTAATTCAGGGATCAGCGGGGATATGACGGTCGGGGCGCTTCTGGATTTGGGCGCAGACCGAGAAACGCTGGAAAAGGCCTTGGACAGTATGGGGTTGGAAGGCTATCATCTGCATTTCGGGCGGAAAGAGATGTGCGGATTGGACGCGTTTAATTTTGATGTCCATCTGGAGAACGGGGAACACAGCCATGGGCAGGGCCACAGCCATGAGCAGGGCCACAGCCATGAACACGGCCACAGCCATGTTCACAGGAATCTTTATGATGTTTATGCGCTGATCGACCGGTTGGATGCGGGGGAGCATGTCAGAAAGCTGGCGAAAAAGATGTTTGCGATCGTAGCGGAAGCAGAATCAAAGGCCCACGGGCTGCCTATAGATCAGGTGCATTTTCATGAAGTGGGAGCGATTGATTCCATTATTGATATTGTGAGTGTGGCGGTGTGCGTGGATAATCTGGGGATTGAAGAGGTTGCGGTGTCTCCGCTTTCGGAAGGCCGCGGCCATGTGCATTGTCAGCATGGACTTCTCCCGGTGCCGGTGCCGGCCACGGCAAATATTATATCTGCCTGTGGGTTGGATATGCGGTTTACGGATAATGAAGGAGAGATGGTGACGCCGACCGGAGCGGCAATTGCGGCGGCCTTGCGTACCAGAAAAGAACTTCCGGCCAATTGCCGTCTGCTAAAGATCGGTATGGGGGCCGGCAATAAAGAGTTTCGTCAGGCAAATGTACTGCGTGCGATGCTTCTGGAAACGGAGGAGGAGAATACCGGGACGCAAAAGTGGGTGCTGGAGACGAATGTGGACGATGGAAGCGGGGAAATGTTGGGACTTGTCATGGAGATGCTGTTGGAGGCAGGAGCGGCAGATATCTGGTATACCCCGATATTTATGAAAAAAAATCGCCCGGCTTATCAGCTTTCCGTGCTTTGCAACGAGCCGCAAAGGGAGAGGCTGGAAGACATATTGTTCACACAGACGACTACGATCGGGATACGCCGCTATCCGGTGGAAAGAACCGTATTACAGAGGGAATTGAGGACGGTAAAGACCCCATATGGAGATGTAGAGGTTAAGGTATGCCGTCATAAAGACCAGATTTTCTGCTACCCGGAATATGAAAGCGTACGCCGGATCTGTAAAGAAGCAGGGGCGGATTTGCAAAGCGTTTATTATGTGGCAAGAGAAAAGGCAATATCCGAATTCGGAAAATAAAAACGGGCAGAAAGCGGAGGGCATCGGATGGGTGCAGATCAAATCAAACAAAAACTGTCGGAACTGGAACAATATTTTGCCCGGATGGCCCCGGAGGGGATTTGCCTGGCATTTTCTGGCGGTGTGGACTCCAGCCTGCTGCTGAAAGTGGCGGCCGATACGGCAAGTTGTCTGGGAGGACAGGTGTATGCCGTGACTTTTGACAGCCGCCTCCATCCATCCTGTGATTTGGAGATTGCCAGGAGGGTGGCAGGAGAACTGGGGGGGATTCATGAGGTTATCCTGGTAGATGAACTGGAGCAGAAGGAGATCCGCAACAATCCGGTGGACCGGTGCTACCTGTGTAAACGTCATCTGTTTCAGAGTCTGAAGAATTTTGCGGCGGCCAGGAATGCTCGGATTATTGTGGAGGGGACCAACGAGGATGACATGCATGTGTACCGTCCGGGGATTCGTGCGTTAAAGGAATTGGGAATTGACAGTCCTCTGGCCCGCCTGCATATTACCAAGGCACAGGTGAAAGAGATGGCAGCCATCTGTGGGATATCGGTGGCCTCCCGGCCTTCCACCCCCTGTATGGCCACCCGGATTCCTTACGGGCAAAGAATCGAATATGATGTGCTGGAGAGGATTGCAGCGGGGGAAGCATATTTGCGGGAACGGCTTTCTGGCAATGTGCGTCTGCGCCTGCATGGAGATGTAGTGCGCCTGGAGACCGATGAGACAGAGTTTTTGCAGGTTGTGGAAAGGCGCAGGGAGATTGTGGAACATTTAAAAACTTTGGGATTTGATTATCTTACTTTGGATTTGGAAGGGTTTCGCTCAGGAAGTATGGATATTCATTTGCAGAATGATCATCAGAATGGATGGAAGGAGTAAGGGGTATTATGGGATTTTCATTGGAAGCCGGAGTTCCGGCGATCACGGTATTTTTCCAGGGGCTTCTCAGCTTCTTTTCTCCGTGTGTCCTTCCGTTGCTTCCGTTATATATCGGATATCTGTCCGGAGGAACGGGAGTGCGGGGAGAGGATGGGCGGATGCATTACCAGCAGGGAAAAGTGGTTATCCATACCTTGTGTTTTGTGGTGGGAGTCAGTTTTGCATTTTTTCTGCTGGGATTTGGGATGACAGCGATCGGGACATTCTTCGGTTCCGGTCAGATGATACTGGCCCGGGCAGGAGGCGTATTGGTAATATTGTTCGGACTTTACCAGATGGAAATTTTCGGGACATCCCGAATCCTGGGGCAGGAGCGTCGCCTGCCGTTTCGGGTTGATACGCTGGTAATGTCGCCGTTGACGGCACTGGCAATGGGATTTACTTTCAGCTTTGCCTGGACGCCTTGTGTAGGCCCAACGCTGACAAGCGTGCTGCTGATGGCGGCTTCCGCCGGGACGAAGGCGGCAGGATTTGTATTGATCGGGGTATATACCCTGGGTTTTGTGCTACCGTTTCTGGCAGTGGGATGTTTCACGACTTCTTTGCTGGAACTATTTAAAAGGTATCGGAATGTGGTGCGGTATACGGTGAAAATCGGAGGCGTTCTGATGGTTTTTATGGGCCTTTTGATGGTAACCGGGAAGATGAATGATATGAGCAGATACCTGTCAGGAATTTCTTCGATATCCGGAACCGAAAAGGGAAATGCCACAAAGCCGGAGGCTTCGGAGACAACTGGCGGGGAAGAGGGAGAGGTGCCAAAGGCAACGGACGCAGAATCGACGATGGCAGAGGAGCAGGGGGAAAAAGAGGAAGAGAATGAAACAAAGGCAGAGAATATGCTTCCCCCTGCCGTGGATTTTGAACTGCAGGACCAATTTGGCAATCTCCATACCTTGAAAGATTATGAGGGGAAGACGATTTTTTTGAACTTCTGGGCGACCTGGTGCCCGCCCTGCCGGGCAGAGATGCCGGATATCCAGAAGCTTTATGAGAATTATAGCCGGGAGGGGGATGAGGCGCTGATTGTCCTTGGGGTTGCGGCCCCCGAGATGGGGCAGGAGAAGAGCGAAGAGGAGATCAAAGCCTTTTTGGAGGAGAATGGATATACCTATCCGGTTTTGATGGATTTGTCAGGAGAACTGTTTTATCAATACGGCATTCAGGCATTTCCGACTACCTTTATGATTGACCGCGACGGCAATATATTTGGTTATATCAGCGGCCAGCTGACGATGGAAATGATGGAGAGCATTATCAGCCAGACAATGGAAGGAAAGAGAAAACAGTAGGAATAATGCCGGGCAGTGGATTGCTGCCCGGCATTTAAGGAAAGTGGAATAATGACACTCTCTCAATTTGTGGATATCTTCAATGTGGTTTTCCATAATCACTCCCTGCCTTTTTCCGCCAGATAGGCATTGGCATCCTTAAAAAAGCTGGCAATAATCAGAATCATGATGATCCCTACCGGAAATGCGGCGATGATGGACACAGACTGAAGGTTTGCCATGGATTTTTCGGAGAAAATCAAGGCAACCGGCAGCAGGATCAGAAATATGGCCCAAAACAGCTTAATACGGCGATCGGGTTCCTGATCATGTTTCAGTTCCCGGTAGGAGTAGGAAGCAGCTACCAGGGTGATGGAGTCAAAGGAGGTAGAGTAAAAGGTAATCATACACAGCACCAGCAGGATCATTACCGGACCAGATAGAGGAAGCTGATTCAGGATCGTAATGATTGCCGTATAGAGAGCATTGTTGGAACCATCCGCCAGGAGATAGGCGGTCAGGGAGTCCAGACGGCCGTGCATCTGAAGTCCCAGTCCATAATTGCCTAAAATGATAAAGGAGGTAAAGGTTCCAGCCAGTCCCCAGAAATAACCGCCTAAAATGGTCTGCCGGATGGTGCGTCCCTTGCTGATGGAGCCGATGAAAAAGGGCGCAGCCACACACCATACCATCCAATAAGCCCAATAGAAAATGGTCATGGCCTGCGGAAAAGAGGAGGTTCGCATGGAGTCTGTCCAGGTAGCAAGTTCAATAAAATTCTGAACTAAAAGTCCCAGGGAGGTGATCCCGGTCTCCACGATAAAACGGCTTTCTCCGCCAAAGAAAAATACATACGTCAGCAGCAGAAAGAACAGATAGCTGCAGCAGGCGGCGGAACGCTGGATGCCCTTCATGCCGAAATACACAGAGCAGGTGTATATACAGCAGACAACAATGAGAATCGTAATCGTCAGCGTAGTGCTGGCGGCAATGCCGGTCACATGGCTGATAGCCATAGCCAGGAGCGGAGTTGCCAGAGAGAAGGTGGTGGCGGTTCCGGCCAGCAGGGCAAATACGGCAATCAGGTCGATCAGACGGCCGGCCCAGCCGTCAACCCGATTGCCCAGCAGGGCCCTGCAGGCTTCCGAATATTTTTGCTTGTGGCGTTTGCGGACATGAAGCATGAAGCCGAACGCCACGGCAAGCACCAGATAAAAACCCCAGGGAATCGGCCCCCAGTGAAATAGTGGATAAGTAGAGGCCCAATCCTGGAGGGTTCCCATTTCCGCCACATGGGGATCTGAGGCATAGATGAGCCATTCGCAGCAGGAGTAAAAAAGGATGTCTGCGGCAAGGCCGGCGGTAAACATCATGGAACCCCAGCGAAAGGGAGAATAAAGAGGGACGCCATGATTGCCAAGACGGATATTGCCATATTTAGAAAAGGCAAGGTACAAGGAGCAGAGAAATACTCCCAGTCCGATAATCAGATAGTAGCTGCCCATCTCATCGCCCAAAAAAGCGCGGACAGATTCCAGAAGCAGGGAAGAAGCGTCTGGAAACCGCACAAAAGAGGCGCATAAAACGGCAATACAGATAAAAGGAAACAGGGTAGTAAAAAGATCCAGCTGTCGCAACAGAGATTCTGAGGATGATGTTTTTTTGGTCATGTCAATAAGCCTCCGGATAAAATAATAATGCCGACTTTGTTCAAAAAAAGTAAAAGTAAATAACTATTGAACAGATGATAGCATGAATAAAGGGAAATTGCAAGAGGAAAAATAAAAAAGATATTGATAATAAATATGACGATTTTCTGACGATTCTATAAAAGTGCTATTCAAAAATTCCGGTCTCTGGTAAAATAACGATTGTATTAATTAGGAGAGAGAGGCAGATAGCTATGAGACAGAGAAGACAGAGGCGCTGGTTCAGCGGAATGCTGGTGACCGGGCTTTTTGCGGCGGCGATGATGCATGCGCCGGGAGTAGAATCAGGCAGTGCGAATGCAGGGGCAAACGGGATAAAAACCCATAATCCGGAAGAGATATCTGCTGTGGGGGCAGGACAGCTTCCGATAAAAAAGAGCGGCTTTTTCTTCACGGAATATTTGGCAAATGAGGTGGCGCGGCTGCAATCTCCTAACGGGACGGATAGCAATACAGTAAGTCCGTTGGAGGCGA
Organism: uncultured bacterium; assembly: GCA_947063875.1. Classification (GTDB taxonomy): domain Bacteria; phylum Bacillota; class Clostridia; order Lachnospirales; family Lachnospiraceae; genus Brotaphodocola. The sequence continues at coordinate 12,913 of CAMSTY010000013.1, read as the reverse complement.
CGGGCCAGGGAAACCCCGCAGGCCAGGGAACGCCGTCGGCGCAGGGGAATTCGACAAACCAGGCAGGCCCGGCGTCTCAGGGTACAGGGAGCAATACGGTTGTGGCAGGCCAGGGCGGTTCCCGCGGGAGTACAGGACCTTCCATATATGGAACGATTGTAACGGAAGGGGAAAAGGAAGTACAGCCGCAGGATGCGATCTTAGGAGGCGCAACGCTGACGCTGCTGCGTTCGCAGAGCGACAGCCAGATGCTGTCGGCGATTTTGCAGACAAGCCAGGGAAACCTGATTGTGGTAGACGGTGGCCTGGGGGCGGACGGGGATTACCTGCGCAGCCAGATTCAGGCAAGAGGGAGCCACGTGGCAGCCTGGCTGATCACGCATCCCCATGGAGACCATGCAGGGGCCCTTTACCGGATTTTACAGGATGAAGCGGCAGGGATACAGTCAGGGATTCAGATTGACGGTATCTATTATTCTTTTGCCGATCCGGAGTGGTATACGGTCAATGATCCGACGGAACAGACCATGGCTCATGCGATTATCGGGAGCTTTTCCGGCCTGCCGGAGACGATGCTGAATACCGTGAGCCGGGGACAGACAATCCAGGTGGACGATGTGACGGTCCAGGTGATGAATGATCGCTATGAGACAAGCAGTGACAAGGGAAATAATGCAGGAATTGTCTACAAAGTCTGGGTGAACGGAAAGTCGATCCTTTTTCTCGGGGATATGGCTGAGGAGGGCGGAAGACGCCTGCTTTCAGAGGTTGGCGCAGAGGCCCTGAAGTCGGATATTGTTCAGATGGCGCATCATGGCCAGAACGGAGTGGATGAGGAGTTCTATAAAGCGGCGAATCCTTCCATCTGCCTGTGGCCGACTCCTCAGTGGCTGTGGGACAGTGTGGGAAGCCGGTACCGCACATCCGAGACAAAAGGGTGGATGACACATTTGAATGTACAAAAACATTACTGTACAAAGGACGGGGATCAGACGATTCGCTGAACCGGATAGACGGAGGACGGAAAGCCTGGAGGCAGAGGCAAGGGGATGCTCTTGCAGTCTGCCTCTGGGTTTTTGCGTTGTTAACATGTGCGAAAGGGCGATATTTTATACGGTTAATAAAACAAGAAGGATAAGTTCTTTAAATACAATTGATATGAGTTTAAATACTTGATATATGAGTTAATCTCTGCGTTTACTTTGTTAAAATGGAAGTAGATGGAGGAGATTTACGGTTATGAGAAGTAATATCAGACAGTTGCGAAAGCAAAGAAATATCTCCCAGAAGACATTAGGCGAAGAGATTGGGCTTTCTCAACAGGTAGTCAGCCGGATGGAGCGGGACAGAAGCAAAATCCAGGTAGATGTACTGATTAATCTGGCGAAGTATTTCCATGTATCTACGGATTGCGTGTTGGGCTATTGCGCGGAGGAGGATGACAATTCTGCAGAACTGGCATTGAAGATGCAGAGTGCCACCAGTGAGGAGGTAGTAGCGATTATTGAAAATTTGGAGCGGATGGACCAGGTGCAGAGGAAGGCGCTCTGGCAGACATTGGCAGCGTTGAAACGGTATCTTTGAGGGGATACCGCTTCTTTCAGATTCGCTGCAGTCAGTCCGTAACCAGCAGGCCGCTGTGATACGAATAGCTTCCTAACTCGTCCAACAGACGGGCAATGTCTTTTTCCTGAGAAATCTGAGCGTGGTTCAGTGCGGTATTGAGAATTGCATAGACATTGCAGCATTTTAACAGAGATTGCTGAAACAGCTCCGGGAAGGAAGCCTTGGAGGCAAGGCGGCGGTCCCAGGGGTTGCACCAGATTTCATGATCCAGATTCAGGCAGGCGCGCGGGTTGGAAACATGGTCTGTGACCAGCTTGGTGGAGGCCAGAGGACTTTTCAGAAAGAGGCTTTCCACAAAAGCGATGCCGTTGCGCTTTTTTCCGGATGGATCTGCCAGGGTGCGGCAGCCAAAGCGGATCGCCAGAATTGACCGATGGACCATCCGGGGGGATACCTGGAAATTGTTGTGAACGGTAATCGGGTAATAGGCATCATTAATACAGCGGGAAAGGAAATGGGAGATAAACTGCATCTCCATGCCATTCAGACAGATTGTGGCCGCCTGGTTAAACTGGGATGGCTTTTTCTTTTTATATTTTAGAAGAAGCAGGGCATCGATATCATTCTCCAGTGCGGCATGCATGCCGTGCGCCTGAGCGGTGGGAGCTTTGGCGTCATAGCCGATTCTTCCATATATATATGGGTGACAGATGGAATCCCCGATATAGTGGCATAGATAACCGCAAAAATAGGCAAGTCCTTCCACCCGCTGCTGCCGGGAGGGGATTTTTTCCAGATTACGCAGATAACAGGAAAAAAAGTCCTGGATATGGTGTTCATGCATATAAGAACCGACATTCCGGTAATCCCGGTGGCGGAGGATCGGAATATTATAAAAAAAGATATCCGGTCCCTGCAGGCCGAGCTGATAAAGCCAGCGGTGTTTGGCGATGATATATTTTAACCGATTGTTGGGCAAGTCATTAAACGCTTTCATGCCCAGAATATAGTGGGTGGTAAAACCTGGCATGGCAATGCCTTCTTTCTTCTGAATTTTGATGATGTTATCATAACATAGGCAGGAGAAAAATGCGAGAGGGGAATTTCTTGTTTCATAGAAGTATGCTAAAGATACATAGAATAGGGACGAAAAGAAAAATGGCGGTTACAAAATGCGTGCTGTTGTGGAAATGCTGCATTTCCTGGTATGGGGACCATGGACGTTAGTCCTGTTTCTGGGAATGGGGATGTGGTTTACAATCCGGTCTGGTTTTTTTCAGTTTTTTGGCCTGCGGTGCTGGTGGCGGGAAACAGTTGGAAGCTTGTGGAGCCATGAGGAGGGCAAGGAGCGCAAGGAAGGCAGAAAGCCAGGTCAGATCACCCGTTTTCAGTCGGCCTGTACAGCGCTTGCGGCTACAATCGGTACAGGAAATATCGTAGGGGTGGCCACAGCATTGACAGCCGGAGGGCCGGGGGCGCTGTTTTGGATGTGGGTGTCTGCGGCAATCGGAATGATGACAGCCTATGCGGAGACCTATCTGGGACAGATCTACCGGTACCGGAAGAAAAACGGGGAATGGATGTGCGGGCCTATGGTTTACATGGACCGGGGGCTTGCATGTCCGGCATTGGGGAATCTGTATGCGCTGCTTGCCGTTTTATCTTCTCTGGGGATGGGAAGCATGGTACAGTCCAATTCCATCAGCGGCACACTGCAGTTTGGCGCAGGTATTCCCCCTTCGTTCAGCGCCATACTGGTTACGGGGATGACCGGTGCGGTGGTCTTTGGAGGAATCCGGAGAATTTCCCGGGTGTCTGAATGCCTGATGCCGGTATCGGCGGGAATTTATGTGATGTTTTCCATGATTGTGATACTTTCTGACTGGGAATTGCTGCCAGGGATTTTAAGAACCGTGTTTCGGGAAGCGTTTCAATTGAGAGCGGTCGGGGGCGGATTGTCAGGGGTTCTGTTGAGCCGCAGCGTGCGCTATGGCCTGTCGCGAGGGGTGTTTTCCAATGAGGCGGGACTGGGAAGCCTGGCCGTGCTTCATGGAGCGGCGGAAGATACCACGCCTGAGCAACAAGGGATGTGGGCGATGTTTGAGGTGTTTTTTGACACGATTGTAGTGTGTACCCTGACGGCTTTGGTCATTCTGTGCGCGGGAAAACAGAGCGGAAGAGACGGGGCGGCTTTGACAGCGTTTTGCTTTTCTGTCCGTCTGGGGCTGTTTGGCGAAGTCCTGGTTTCAGGGGCTATGGTAGTATTTGCCTTTGCGACAATTGTTGCGTGGTATTATCTGGGGCGGCAGTCATTCGGATATCTGCTGGAACGGCTGGGAAAGTGGGGGTTTTCCGAGAAGCAGTGGGGAAATCTGTATCTGATCTGTTATCTCCTGGCTGTATACGGAGGAGGGATATCGCGGCTGGAGGCAGTGTGGCTGATTTCTGATTTGTGGAACGGGCTGATGGCATATCCCAATCTGCTGGCGGTTTTTTGCCTGTCAGGAAAAGTTTGTTTCCCTCGGGGATTCTTGCTTGACAAGTACCGCAAAAACGAATATACTAAAATTAATAAGAGGGAGTAGCTTGCATCCTCACGGATGTTATGCGCTATCGTCATCACGGCATGCCGCCTGAATTTGTATCACAGAAGAAAGCAGTCAGAAAGCGAGTAAGGGCAGCCCGGTACGCATATAATAAGCGAGACTTTTGTTGTGTCTTTCAGATGCAGCAGAGGTCTCGCTTTTTTCTGTGTACAATGTCGCCGGAAGCTATGGGGATTTAACAAAGAGTCGTAAAAAGAGGATACGGCAGGAAGAGAGGGAAAGATGAGGATTATGGTATACGTACTGTTGGTTTTGGGGTTTGTGCTTTTGATAAAAGGGGCTGATTTCTTTGTGGAAGCCAGTTCCTCGGTAGCAAGGATGCTGCGTGTACCAAGTATTATTATCGGGCTGACGATCGTGGCTTTCGGCACGAGTGCGCCGGAACTGGCAGTCAGCACGACGGCATCTTTGGCAGGCAATAATGAGATTGCGGTGGGGAACGTCATCGGTTCCAACATTTTCAATCTGCTGGTAGTCCTGGGGGCGTGCGGAGCGATTCATGCGGTGAAGGTTCGGCTGAGATGGGACTTTATCGCATCGATTTTGGCGGGGGCCATTTTGCTTGTGATGATTTTCAGGGATATGTTTTTAAGCCGGCTGGAGGCATTTATTCTGCTTGGCTTGTTTGCCGTGTTTCTGACCTTGACAATAAGAGATGCCCTGATAAACCGGGTAGAGGCAGAGGAAGAGGCTGCGGTATTGCCGCCGCTTCGGTGCGTGGTTTATATTGTCGGCGGCCTGGCAGCGATCGTCTGGGGCGGGGATCTGGTGGTGGATTCTGCCAGCGAGATTGCCTTGAATTTTGGGTTGAGCCAGACACTGGTGGGCCTGACGGTGGTGGCGCTTGGAACTTCACTGCCGGAACTGGTGACGTCAGTAGTAGCCTCCAGAAAAGGGGAAAACGGACTGGCTCTGGGAAATGTGATCGGTTCCAATATCATGAATATCCTGGTGGTCCTGGCCCTGTCAGCGGCAGTAAAGCCGATCCCGGTGAATATGTTTGCCGTTATTGATGCGGTATGCCTGGTGGCGTTCAGTGTGATCACACTGATTTTGTGCCGCAGCAGGGAACGTTTAAGCCGCGTGGAAGGGCTGATTATGCTGGGAATGTATGCCGGGTATCTGATATATATCTGTCTTCGATAGGCGATGATACATGAAAAACCCCTCTTTTCAGAGGGGTTTTTCTACTACAGTTTTATAAGAGGTTAAAAAGGGAGGAGAGCTGATATTGTCTATCAGCCCGAGTATTATGAAAAAAATTATAAGCATATCACATATACGGCATTGATGGTTGCTTACAAGACATAGTATAAACAGGAATCGTGAAGAAATCATGTTGTTTATGTAAAAGGTTTTTGAATGATTTGTGAACGAAAAATGAACGGAGAAATTCATCAAGATAACCCCAGGTTATACACCTAATTCCAATCTTGTATATACTTTCTAAATAAATTCCCAATCAAATGTTGAAAAATGAAGGCAAATGCGATAATATGAAAGGAAACACGCTGAAAAGGGATGTTTGGCATGTCCGTTCAACAGATAAAAAGCAGAAAAAGCAAGAGGTGACAGACAATGGATTGTAAGGTAGTGACCATTCCCGGGGACGGTATCGGGCCGGAGATTGTCCGGGAAGCGTGTAAGGTATTAGATAAGGTAGCGCAGGTGTATGGACATTCTTTCCATTATAATGAGATACTGATGGGAGGCTGTTCCATCGATGCTTATGGAGTGCCGCTGACGGAGGAGGCCCTGGAGACGGCCAGGCAGAGCGATGCGGTCCTGCTGGGAGCCGTGGGGGGCAATGTGGGGAATTCACGCTGGTATGATGTGGCGCCGAATCTGAGGCCGGAAGCCGGACTGCTGGCGATCCGCAAGGGCCTCAACTTGTTTGCCAATATCCGCCCGGCATATCTGTACAAGGAACTGGCGGAGGCATGTCCGCTGAAAAAGGAGATCATCGGGGATGGCTTCGATATGGTAATTATGCGGGAGCTGACCGGCGGCCTTTACTTTGGAGAGCGGCACACCGAAGAGGTGGATGGCCTGCTTCAGGCGACAGACACTCTTACATACAATGAGAATGAGATCCGCCGGATTGCCATCAAAGCGTTTGACATTGCCATGAAGAGAAGAAAGAGCGTGATCAGCGTGGATAAGGCCAACGTGCTGGATTCCTCACGGCTGTGGCGCAAGGTGGTGGAAGAGGTGGCCAGGGAGTACCCGGAGGTGAAGCTGGAGCATATGCTGGTAGACAACTGTGCCATGCAGCTGGTGATGAACCCGGGGCAGTTTGATGTGGTGCTGACGGAAAATATGTTTGGCGATATTCTGTCGGATGAGGCCAGTATGATTACCGGCTCTATCGGAATGCTGTCATCGGCCAGCCTCAATGAGAGCAAATTTGGCATGTATGAGCCAAGCCATGGTTCGGCCCCGGATATTGCAGGCAAGGACCTGGCGAACCCGATCGCCACGATTCTTTCGGCGGCTATGATGCTTCGATATTCCTTTGATTTGGATAAGGAGGCGGATGCCATCGAGGCGGCGGTACAGAAGGTGCTGACGGAGGGTTACCGCACTGCCGATATTATGTCGGAGGGCTGCACAGAGGTAGGGACGGCCCGGATGGGGGATTTGATTGCGGAGCGGATCTGAGGGAGGCAAAAGGGTCCGGGAAGCAGTTGAATGGAAGTTTTTGTGTTGAGTGATATTTGAGATGGGATATTTTCAGAAAGGGTCTTTTCCAGAAAGACAGAGGAGGAAAAACAGTGATGAGAAGTGATAATGCAAAGTCAGGAATGCAGCAGGCTCCGGCAAGATCTTTGTTCCGGGCATTGGGTTATACGGAGGAGGAACTGGCAAGGCCACTGATCGGTGTGGTCAGTTCTTACAATGAGATTGTACCGGGCCATATGAACCTGGATAAGGTGGTAGAGGCTGTTAAGCAGGGGGTGGCTATGGCGGGGGGGACCCCTATCGTGTTCCCGGCCATCGCAGTCTGTGACGGAATTGCCATGGGCCACATTGGAATGAAGTATTCCCTGGTGACCCGTGACCTGATTGCGGATTCAACCGAGTGCATGGCGCTGGCTCATCAGTTTGACGGATTGGTGATGGTGCCTAACTGTGACAAGAACGTGCCGGGACTTCTGATGGCGGCGGCGCGTCTGAATATTCCTACCGTGTTTGTCAGCGGCGGCCCCATGCTGGCAGGCCGCGTGAAGGGGGAGAAGAAAAGCCTTTCCAGTATGTTTGAGGCAGTGGGCGCCTATGCGGCAGGCACTATGACGGAGGAAGAGGTAGAGGATTTTGCCGACAGGGTATGTCCGACCTGCGGCTCTTGTTCCGGTATGTACACGGCCAACAGCATGAACTGTCTGACGGAGGTGCTGGGGATGGGCCTGAAGGGGAATGGCACCATTCCTGCCGTTTATTCCGAGAGGATTCGTCTGGCCAAGCATGCAGGTATGGCTGTGATGGAGATGGTGGAGAAAAACATCTGCCCGAAGGATATTATGACAGAGGCGGCCTTCCGTAATGCGCTGACCATGGATATGGCGCTGGGCTGCAGCACCAACAGCATGCTGCATCTGCCGGCCATTGCTCATGAGGCGGGGGTGGAGTTAAATGTGGATATTGCCAATGAGATCAGCGCCAAGACACCGAATCTGTGCCATCTGGCGCCGGCTGGCCCTACTTATATGGAAGATCTGAATGAGGCCGGCGGCGTGTATGCGGTGATGAATGAGATCAGCAAGCTGGGACTGCTGAATCTGGATTGCATAACCGTAACCGGAAAGACCGTGGGCGAGAACATTAAGGGATGTGAGAACCGGAATCCGGAGGTTATCCGCACTGTGGAGAATCCTTATTCTGCCACCGGCGGGATTGCCGTGCTGAGAGGGAACCTGGCCCCGGATTCCTGCGTGGTGAAACGTTCCGCCGTCGTGCCGGAGATGCTTCAGCATGAAGGGCCGGCGAGGGTATTTGACAGTGAAGAGGATGCGATCGCCGCGATCAAGGGCGGCAGGATTGTGGCCGGAGATGTGGTTGTCATACGCTATGAGGGACCCAAGGGCGGCCCGGGTATGAGAGAAATGCTAAATCCCACTTCCGCCATCGCCGGTATGGGACTTGGTGCTTCGGTGGCATTGATTACGGACGGCCGTTTCAGCGGCGCGTCCCGTGGCGCTTCCATCGGCCATGTATGTCCGGAGGCGGCTGCCGGCGGTCCTATCGGGCTGGTTCAGGAAGGGGATATTATTTCCATTGATATCAATGCCAATACCATCAATATGAAAGTTTCGGATGAGGAACTGGCAAAGCGCAGAGAAAACTGGGTTCCCAAGAAGAAAGAGGCTTCCGGATATCTGAAGCGCTATGCGGCTCAGGTGACCAGCGCCGACAAGGGTGCGGTATTAAAAGGAAATTAGAAGATAATAGAAAAGGAGTTTAGCTGATGTCAGAAATGAACACCTCACAAACCCAGCCCTCTTCGGAGCCGGTGGTTCTGAATGGCTCTGAGATCCTGATCGAGTGTCTGAAGGAACAGGGTGTGAAAACCGTCTTCGGATATCCGGGCGGTGCGATTTTGAACATTTATGATGCCCTTTATAAGCACCAGGGAGAGATCACCCATGTGCTGACATCCCACGAGCAGGGGGCGGCTCACGCGGCGGACGGGTATGCACGGGCAACCGGAAAGGTAGGTGTCTGCCTTGCCACCTCCGGACCGGGAGCAACCAACCTGGTAACCGGTATTGCCACGGCATACATGGATTCGATTCCGATTGTTGCCATTACCTGCAACGTAGGGGTCAATTTGTTGGGGAAAGACAGCTTTCAGGAGATTGATATTCTGGGCGTGACCATGCCTATTACGAAATATAATTTTATTATCAAGGATATTAAGAAGCTGGCTTCCGTAGTCCGGCGGGCCTTCACGATTGCCCAGAGCGGGCGGCCGGGTCCGGTGTTGATCGATATTACAAAAGACGTGACGGCGGGAACCTGTGAATATATTCCGGAGGTTCCCGAGCCGGTGGAGCGTCAGTCCGACACGATTCGGGAGGAGGATCTGGAGACTGCGCTGGAGATGATCCGTAATGCCAATAAGCCGTTTATCTTCGTAGGCGGTGGGGCGGTGCTTGCCAATGCTTCGGAAGAACTCAGGACCCTGGCGCACCGGATTCAGGCGCCGGTAGCGGATTCTCTTATGGGGAAAGGTGCTTTTGACGGTACGGATGAAATGTATACCGGCATGGTAGGAATGCATGGAACCAAGACTTCCAATTACGGTATTACCGAGTGTGATCTGCTGATTGTAGCCGGAGCACGTTTCAGTGACCGGGTTACGGGAAATGCGTCGAAGTTTGCGAAAGATGCCAAGATCCTGCAGATCGACGTGGACCCTGCGGAGATCAACAAAAATATCCGCACCCATGCAAGTATTATCGGCGACCTGAAGGTGGTGCTGCGCAGGCTGAATGCCCGTCTGGACCCGATCAATCATGATGAGTGGGTAAACCATGTGGAGCGGATGAAGGATATGTATCCTCTGCGGTATGATAAGAGTGTGCTGACAGGCCCCTATATTATGGAGACGCTCTATGATATGACAAAGGGGGATGCTGTTATTGTCACGGAAGTAGGGCAGCATCAGATGTGGGCGGCTCAGTATTATAAGTATAAAAAGCCGAGAACGCTTCTGACTTCAGGCGGCTTGGGAACGATGGGTTATGGCCTGGGCGCCGCTATGGGGGCAAAGCTGGGATGCCGGGATATGGGGCAGCCGGATAAGACGGTAATCAATATTGCGGGAGATGGCTGTTTCCGTATGAATATGAATGAGATCGCTACGGCAGTGCGCTACAATATTCCGATTATTCAGGTGGTGATTAACAACCACGTGCTGGGAATGGTGCGCCAGTGGCAGACTCTGTTCTACGGCAAGCGATATTCGCATACGGTGTTAAATGATGCAGTGGATTTTGTGAAGCTGGCAGAGGCCATGGGTGCGAAGGCATTCCGGGTCAGCAGCCGGGACGAATTCCGCCCGGTGCTGGAAGAGGCCATGGCTCTGGGAACTCCGGTAGTCATCGATTGCCAGATCAACTGCGATGATAAGGTATATCCGATGGTCTCGCCGGGCGCTCCGATTCAGGATGCGTTTGACGATACGGACCTGAAGATAAAGTAAGGCAGCAGAACAATGAGGAGACCCCTTCAGAGAGATTGGAATGCCTCTGAATAGGGCAAAGGAGGAAACACCCTGCGGGTGTACCAGGATGTCCAAAAAGCATGGACAAAAAAGGAGGAAGCACCCTGCGGGTGTACCAGAATGTCCAAAAAGCATGGACAAAAAAGGAGGAAACAAATTCATGGGAAGAGTGTATAACTTTTCGGCAGGTCCGGCGGTATTGCCGGAGGAGGTTCTGAGAGAAGCGGCGGAGGAGATGCTGGACTACAAGGGCACAGGTATGTCGGTGATGGAGATGAGCCATCGTTCCAAAGCTTTTGAGACAATCATTCAGGAAGCGGAGGCGGACCTTCGGGAACTGATGAACATTCCGGATAATTATAAGGTGCTGTTTTTACAGGGCGGCGCCCATCTGCAGTTTTCTATGATTCCCCAGAATCTGATGAAAAACAAGGTGGCGGATTATATCATTACCGGACAGTGGGCAAAAAAGGCATTTAAGGAAGCTCAGAAGTATGGCAAGGCAGTGGCGGTGGCGTCCAGCGAAGATAAGACCTTCAGCTATATTCCGGACTGTTCCGATCTGCCTATCGATGATGATGCGGATTATGTATATATCTGTGAAAACAATACCATTTACGGCACTAAATTCAAGACTCTGCCCAATACCAAGGGCAAGACTCTGGTGGCGGATGTTTCCTCCTGCTTCCTTTCTGAGCCGGTGGATGTGACCAAATACGGCGTGATCTACGGCGGCGTGCAGAAGAATATCGGGCCGGCCGGTGTGGTGATTGTGATTATCCGCGAGGATCTGATCACAGAGGATGTTCTGGAAGGGACTCCGACCATGTGCCAGTATAAGACCCATGCAGATGCCAAGTCTCTGTATAATACACCTCCGGCATACGGCATTTACATCTGCGGAAAGGTATTTAAGTGGCTGAAGGCAAAGGGCGGCCTTGAGGCGATGAAGGAGTACAACGAGAAGAAGGCAAAGGTTCTTTATGATTTTCTGGACGAGAGCAAACTCTTCAAAGGAACTGTGGAGAAAGAAGACCGTTCTCTGATGAACGCCCCCTTTGTCACCGGGGATGCAGATCTGGATGCCCTGTTTATCAAAGAAGCCGCTGCCGCAGGCTTTGTGAACCTGAAGGGCCATAGAAGCGTAGGCGGTATGCGGGCGAGCATTTACAACGCCATGCCGATAGAGGGTGTGGAGAAGCTGGTGCAGTTTATGAAGAAATTTGAGGAGGCACATCAGGCATGAAGACAATTCATTGTTTAAACGCGATTTCCAAATATGGTCTGGGTTTTCTGACCGAAGATTATAAACTGACTGAGGATATCCAGGAGGCGCAGGGGATTCTGGTAAGAAGCGCTTCTCTGCACGAGACGGAGTTTTCGGATTCTTTGCTGGCTATTGCCAGAGCCGGGGCAGGGGTCAACAATATCCCCCTGGAAGATTGTGCCAAAAAAGGGATTGTGGTGTTTAATACTCCGGGCGCAAATGCTAACGGCGTAAAAGAACTGGTGCTGGCCGGCATGCTGCTGGCAAGCCGCGACATTATCGGAGGCATTGCATGGTGTCAGGATAATAAAGGGGACGCCAATATTTCCAAGACTGTGGAGAAGAGCAAGAAGGCTTTTGCCGGCGGTGAGATCAAAGGCAAGAAGCTGGGTGTCATCGGCCTGGGCGCCATCGGCGCGGAGGTTGCCAATGCGGCGGCTTCCCTGGGCATGGAGGTCTATGGCTATGACCCTTATATCTCAGTCAATGCGGCCTGGATGCTTTCCCGGGATGTAAAGCACATCACCAGCGTGGACACCATTTATGAAGAGTGTGATTTTATCACCGTGCATGTGCCTTTGCTAGACGGAACCAGAGGCATGATCAATGCAGAAACCATCGCCAAGATGAAGGATGGGGTTGTGGTTCTGAACTTTGCAAGGGATCTGCTGGTAAATGACGATGATATGGCGGCCGCCCTGGAGTCCGGCAAGGTGAAGAAATATGTGACGGATTTCCCGAATCCCAAGGCAGTCAACATGAAGAATGTGATCGTTATCCCCCATCTGGGCGCTTCTACCGAGGAGTCAGAGGACAATTGCGCCAAGATGGCAGTGATGGAGATCATGGATTACCTGGAGAATGGCAATATCCGGAATTCTGTCAATTATCCGGCCTGTGATATGGGACTGTGCAAGACCGCCAGCCGTGTGGCAGTCATGCACCTGAATGTGCCGAATATGATCGGCCAGGTAACGGGTATGATGGCTTCCTGCGGAATCAACATTTCCGACATGACCAACAAGAGCCGGGAGAAATATGCTTATACGATGATGGATCTGGATAAGCAGCCGGATGAAGAGACGATCCAGAAGCTGTCTGGAATTGACGGAATTCTGCGTGTGCGGGTGATCCAGTAGAATGAAGAGGAGAACAATATGGCGGAGATAAGACCATTTCGGTGTATCCGTCCGAATAAGGAAGTGGCGTCAAAAGTGGCGGCGCTTCCTTATGACGTTTACAACCGGC
>CAMSTY010000012.1 GCA_947063875.1 uncultured bacterium | reverse complement strand
GCGAGAAAAATAGCGATGACTATTTAGATAAATATCAACGGTACATTACACTAGTCTCCCAAAAGAAATAGAACCACTTCCACCCTCTGCCAAAATAAGTTCATGGGCGAAAATAACCAGTTGTAAAGCCTCATGAAAGCTCTCTGGTCGATTATATGCTATTTGATTACAAGTATCCATTATACGCTTTATATTTTCACTACCATATATCTTATATTTACTCTCAGCCTCTTTCGCATACGCTAGAATTCGTTTTTGCATTGCTCTAAGAACAATCAATTCAGCTGTATAATAATTTCTTTTTTCACTATCGTCTGCATAATTCTCCTTATAATATAAAATTCTATCAATACGATTTTGAATTCCTTCCTGAATCAGCTGATCATAAGCCGGAACCACGTGTGCACCAGGAGATCTGGTAAATAGCCCTATTTCTCTTGCTATCAACATTGATTTATACTTTTCACTTTGTTCTTTATTGATTCTAGCTAGATAATCTATCTCCTGTTCTATATCCGTCGGATATATATTTACACAATAATTGCATTTTTCAAATCTCCCGGCAAAAAGGTCATCCAGATCAATCTGAACTTTATTCATAAAAAAATAAGCCGCCTCTGCATATGCCTTCCTTTCAATAACACTTTTAGAAAGGATTTCTTTTTCTGTAACAGCAATTATCTTACTTCGTAAATCGGTATATATAATTTCTTTTTCCATGCTCTTCATTACATCTGCCATATAACTTTATCCTCATTTTTTACAAACACTTTCTGGAATTAAATAAGTATTTTCTAGCACTCTATACTTATAAATATATGTGATAATTTTTCAAAATTTGATAGCAATCTTCTAGCTGTTTCGCAGTCGGTATTTTTGCATCATTTATAGTATATTTTTGTCCATATATCTTATATTTTGCTATTCCCATTTTATGATATGGAATTAATTCTACTTTCTCAATTTGTTTTCCTTCAAGAAACTCAGCAATTTTCTGCATTTCATATAAAGTTATATTTACTCCCCAAATAACTGGTATCCTAACCCACATTTTTGTATCCATAAAACTAAGTTCTTCAATATTTGATAATATTAATTTATTAGATTTACCTGTACACCGCTTATGGACTTCCTCCGAATAAGCCTTACAATCAATTATGACTAGATCGATATATTCCAATAATCTTTCTAAAAAGTCAAATGGATAATTTCCTGAAGTTTCTATTGCTGTATGAAACCCAGCTTCTTTACATTTTTCTAAAATTCTTTCTAGTTCTTCCAAATATAATACAGGCTCTCCTCCTGAAAATGTAACTCCTCCAGAAGACCGTCTATAAAAATGTTTATCTTTCTCTATTTCTGCTAATATATCATTTATAGCCATATCTCTTGAATTTTGAAAAAGTGCCTTATTTTCACAAACATTTATACACCTTAGGCATCTTTTACATCTTTCCCATACTATTTGATGTTCATTATTTTTAAATAAATGTACACCTTTTTGGCAAACTTGTTTGCACTTTCTACAGCCAACGCATTTCTGGATATCATATGCTAACATAATGCATTCAAAATTTTCTGGATTATGGCACCACAAACATCTCATATTACATCCTGCTAAAAATACTGTTGTCCGTATTCCTGGTCCATCATCCAAACTAAATCGTTGTATATTTGTTACAAACAAGTCTGTCCTCCTCATTTTTTGTATACATATCAATAAGATGCAACACATCACATATTTCCTTATTTGTTGGCAATTCTTTTCTCTCTGCACAAGGAAATACATCTATAATTTGTTCTTTTGGAAACGCTTCATAAATGGCTTCCCTGATTGCATCATAAAAATCTTTGTGCCAACTACATATTAAAAAATATGTATCTCTATTATCTCGTTTTTTTGCCTGCTTAATATTTAGAATATCTTCACCATTATATGCTTTATTATCAATTACATATTCTGGTTTAATATTAAACTCTGACTCAAGATATTCTTTTACCAATTTCCCCCCTATTCCATTAGTATAAATCACAAATTTTCCTTTTTGCTTATCTGCTATGGTATGATGAATCGTTCTATCGATATCCATTAGGGTATTTCTCACAAAAATATCCGGCATTTAATATTCTCCTATAATTTCAACTGGCTCACCGGATGCACCTTCCTCTTCTCCTCCGGCGGCAACTCCATATAATTACCAAATTTAAAACTCAAATAGCTATCATAGTCTTTTATTCCTTGAAATGACTTTCCCTCAAACACTGTCTCCACACTGTTCTCATACCAGTTTCTGTAATACCCATACTCACTGTTGGGAGTTGGAAACATTAATATCCTGACCATGCGTGTCGGTTTCTCACCAGCTTTACAAATCATCCTGTGATAATATCGAAACACATACATTTCCGGGATCTTATCCAGCAGCTGATATACCTGCCTCTTCCAGAAATTTCTCTCAGCAATCCTTCCAACCCTTGCCCACAAAATTTTCCTAACACAAAAACATTCAAAATTTTTCATGCTTCGCAAAATATAGTTATCCGGTACTCCATCTAAGGGAAAAATATCTATGAAAATCCCCTGTTTATAAGGCATATGCTCCTGATATTCCCGCAAAAACAGAGTATTCTTTCTCCTCAGTTTTCCATATCCCCAACGATATCCTTTTGTATTTCTGTGATCCTGAAAATAAAATCTTGTTCTGTCCAATTCGGTTTTACACGCTGTCCGAAATTTTTCATATTCCGGACGAAGCAGGGCCACATCTGCATCATCATCCCAGGGGATATATCCCTTATGGCGGATTGCCCCCAATAAAGTTCCTGCAATAATATTGTAACGAATGCCGCATTTTTTACAGATGCGGTCAACCTCTATCAGCATTTCCAGCTGGATTAACTGCACCTGGCGCAAAGTTTTATCATTAAGCTGTATCATAATTGCCCTTTCTTCCATATAATACAAAAATCTGATGCAATCGTATGACAATCTCATACTTTACATCAGATTTTAAGAAAACAATTTTTACAATTTACAGCTTTCCCTTAAACCACAGCCTCAACAATCACCTTATCCGCAATTCAAATCTCTTTTACCCCTCGTTCTTTCTTTTTGTGAAAGTTAAAACTCAACAGATATCCCTTGTTCTGATATGAAAAGATTTAACAGAAACATTTCAAAAATACGGTTTGTAATTGCCACGCACCCTTTATTTTCTTTTAAAAAGCCAAACATACATCCCAGATTCACAGACTTTTCAGCCGGACTGAACGCTACTTTTTTTCCCTGACACAAAATCCCCCGTATCATATCCCGAAGTTCTTCAAACGTATCCAGCTGCTTTACCATACTGTCAAACAACGGCGTATGCATTTTCAGTATCACCTTTACAGCTTCCCCAATCCCCTCCCTGGACCAGAGTTTTCTGCCATTTAAGAAAGGCATACTCTTTGGCAACTTCTCATCCAGTATTTTACAGATTAGAGATACCAGATACGGATAACCGGAAGTATACTGATAAATCTCCCTCGCGACTGCTTTCACATCCATTCCCACATGGCACTCCGCCTGGTATTCTTCCAGCATACTTTGGATTTGTCCCATGGAAAAACTCATATGAATATCAAAATCCGCAGCAATATTCCATGGACTGTTATACTGATGTTCTTCCTCTGGCCGCAGCTTCAATTTCAAATTTTTAATATCATACACACCAGCCAGAATCACAGAATGAAATGCAGGGCGAATATCCCAGTTCAGATAATACCCTCTGAGCATAGCCAGAAAATCCAAAAATACCCGATAATTAGAAGCGCTATCCACCTCATCAATCATCAGTACAATTTTTTTCCCAGCCTTTGCGCATATTCTGCTAAGTCCCCGAAACAGCTTATCTATGGAAATCCGGCTGCTGTCTTTCAGAGCAGTCAAGCTGTGAAAGGTTTCCATGTCAATGCTTTCCCGCAATTCTTCTTTCAGAGACAGCAAATCTTCCAGAAGTTCAATAAAAGAGAGTACAAACATCTCTTCATTCGAGAAATTAGCCGTACTCATCATCTGGAAATCCAGGAAGAAAACAATATATTCTTCTTTCAGGTATTCCGCCAGCGCCATCAGCGTCGTTGTTTTGCCATACTGGCGCCCTCGGTTAATCACAAAATATTTTCCCCTGTCTATGAACAACTCCTTGATTTTCTCAAGCCTGTCATCCAGCCTTACCATATAATGCAGATCCGGCCTGCATCTCCCTTCCGTATTGAAATACCGTCTCATATTCCCTCCTCCGGAATCCCGAATATCATTTCTGTCATATATTTATATTATCATTCTCTCATAAATCTGTAAAGGAAAGGAACACACCTTTTCAAATCTGATATAAAGTATGAAATTGTCAAGGTGCATATGTAATAATCAGGTGAAACCTAACTACCTGCTAACCCATCCACAGTTATCCTCTTCCCTCCCCCTCATAAATTCCTCCATCATCCCAGCCAAAGCCACCGACTCCCCCCGTGTCAGCTTAAATTCGCTGCTGTTAATCCCATTTATGGTAGAAAGGAAATCACTGATCTCATACCTCAACCCGTCTCCAAGAAATATCTCTGAATGCTTTTCCACCTCTCCCGGATTCTCATAATGGACTTCAAAGTAAGCCGTCTTCCACCAGGGTGCTTCCGCCACAATATACCCCTTCGTTCCTGCTATCAAAAGCCTGCCCTCCGACTTCACCCCAAGACCACAGGTGGCCGTGGCAATTCCTGCGGGATATTTCATAGAAACTTTTGTGAAAATATCCAGGCCGTTTTCCCCTTTAATGGTATCGAACCGAATGTCTTCATACTCCTTCCCCAAAAGCTTCAAAATCGGCAACATCACATAACTGCCAAGCTCAATAAAACTGCCCCCATATACCCGGTCTGTCAGTTCTCTGCTCTCCGGCCTCTCAAGTTTCGTAAAACAGGCCTCCACATTTCGGATACTGCCAATGGTCCCGCTGCACGCGATTCCCAAAAGTTTACTAAATCCCGGGCAAAAAGCCGTTTTAATCCCCTCAAAAAGGACCAACCCATGTTCTCTTGCATACGCAAAAGCCTCTTTTGCCTCCGCTCTTTTCAACACCATAGGCTTCTCACACAGCACATGCTTTCCGTGTTCCAGCGCAGATTTTATATATCCATAATGGGTCTCATGAGGAGATGCAATGTAAACAGCATCAATTGCTTCATAAAACTCCTCCAGATCCGTATATCCGTTAATCTCCCATTTTTCAGCAAACCGTGCCGCGCTTTCTGCGTGAGGATTGTAAACCCCCTGCGTGCTGATGCCGCTGACCAGCTTAGCCTCCGGAATGAACCTCCCCGCAATTCTTCCTGTTCCAATGATCCCGATTCTCTGAATCCGGCTGTTCTTCTCCCGCAGCATGGTGCTTGAGATATTCTTGGTCCTTTCCAGATAGACCACTTTGCAGTAATCACTTAAATAATCAAAGGAACCCACCCAGTCAGAACCAACCGTAAAAATATCGATATGATACTTCTTAATGTCATTAAACTTTTGCCCCGCCGCCTCTTCGATAATGATTTCATCTGCAAAGCCTGATTTTTTCACATTCTCCATCCGTGTTGACAAAGAATCCACCACGTTCAGCTTTCCTCTGGCTTTGTCATAGGCTTCTGTGGTGACCCCGACAATCAGATAGTCTCCCAAAGCTTTCGCCCTCTGAAGCAGCCGGTAATGCCCCTCATGGAAGAGGTCAAATGTGCCATATGTAATTACTCTTGTCATAAGACTTTCCCTGTACTCCTCTCCCTATATTTTGCATTCGCTTTTCTCATATTCACTCAAAGGTTCATTTCGCACGAATCTTTTCACAGATAAACCGATGTACATTTTCCCCGCACATACCTTCCGTGTCCGCATTAATCTTCGAGAATGCTTTCACCTGCCTTCCCTTATCAAAGGGTTTCCCAGTCACCCGTCCATCCAGGAATTCCTCCAGGGAATTGAATGCGTTTTCCAGCAAACAATACTGCAGCCATTGTGACTCTTCCATAAATCCCGGCTCATGGCTCTTCCATTCTTCATAGTCAAACCCAATCTCTGCCTCTGTGCATTCCCCTGTATCAATGTCCACATCATAAAGCTTTCTCTCCGGCGCATACCAGATTTGATAGTCCGCCTTTCTCCCCTGTGGAATCAGGACCGGAAATCCTCCCATGCCTCCTGCAGTAAAATATCCGTTCCTCCCACGATTCACAAATGGTACCGATGGTTTCCACTCCTTTAGTTTCCCGCTTTCCCTGTCCAGGGTCAGATACATATTTCCCCAGTTTGGAGAGATCACAATCCTTTCTTTATCCCCATTCCTCGAAAATGCCACATTTCCAAAGGGTCTCTCGCTGCATTCACACCCGCTAGGCCATTTGATCGATTGGAAATCCTCCGGCAAATCGTCATATTCTCTTCTTTCCCCTGTCTTGGGATTCCAGCAGGTAATGGTCATCCCATTCATAGGCAGCAGCCACAAGTCATCTCCATCCGCCACAATCGTCTGAGTTCCCAATCCGCACTCCGAACCGCTGCGCATCCCCCTGGCCTTCAGCGTATCCATATCAAGGAAAATAAACTCATCCTCCTCCGGCGAGGCAAACACCAGTTCATTTCCATATACGCCGATGCCGCCGATCTGCCATTCACCGTTTATATTCCGCACATAAAACCTCTGAATCCCTTCCACCCCCTGAAGTTCCTCAGTCTCTATATTAAACCTGAGCAGCATCGGGTACTGATTGGGGAACAGGAAAATGTACTTTTCATTGTACCAGTAACTAAAAAAGGCTCCCGGCCTGGCAATCTGTGTCCTGAAATCAATCTTCCTTATCTTTTTGTTTTTTATAACCAGCAGATTCTGGGCATTCCCCGGAAGAACATAAATCTTATCCCTGATTCCTATGGCTTTTAAATAATAATTGCCTCCCGAATATCCCGTTCCCAGATCCATATAGAACCTGTAATGATAATCATTATTCTCAGAAAACCACAGCTGATTATTCTTTGTAACATAAAAGCGGTCATCCCCCCATATATCGAATACGGGGATCGTAATCTCCCCCCGCCAGTCATCCTCCTTTGGTGAAGTATTGATCATATTGTTAAATATAAACAGTGGTTTTCCCACAATCCCAAAAAGCGACGTAACACTTGTCCCGGAATCTCCGATATAAGCATCCGAAAGGGCAATGGTCTTCGTCATATCCGGCGTGTCATCATAAATACCCAGCTTCCCATCTATAAATTTTCTTTTCAACTTCTCATACCACGGCTCATATTCCGGCCGCATGGACGCAAAAGTGGATTCCAGCAGTGGATGGGGACGCCACAGAAGGCAGGCATCCTCCCTGCCTTCAAAGCAGCTAAACACATACTCCATCTTTTTCAGAAAGGCTTCCGTATTGCCCAGCATTCCGTTGATGCTTGTATTGTAGAAATAAGCCTTCCGGCCTTCCATTTTTTCTTTCCACTGCGCAGGGGCCTCGGGCGGATTCTTGCACATCCGGATTACCCTGTCAAATTTCGGAGAACCCAAGGGCACAAATTTCTCTTCCGGTATGGACGGATCAAAAAATTTAAGCATCTCTTTGGACTGCACCACGATATAATCCACATAAAGATATGCCCTGCACAGAGCCTGGCCCTCGCTCATCCCGCCTGATGTGGCATAGTAGGGAATATAGACCAGGCAATCCGTATATTTTTTTAGTTCAGCCGAATAATACCTGGGATCGACACTGGTCACAAAGTTCCCCTGGTCATAAGGATTATGAATATAAACCACGTCCGGCCTTCTGTTTTCCATGCTGTATGTATCGTAAGGAACTACCGGCACATAATCCGGGAAATCATTTCCCTCATAATGATAAGTCCCCAGTGTCCCGTCTGCATTTCTCTCATAATAGGGTATCGGCACCACATAGGCATCGCAGTCCGGGTCGGCATCCGCAGCCATCCAGACGCTCTCAAGACTGTCCCACATAGAGGCCTTATAAGGGAAGAACACGATCTCCAGGCGGGACTTAATGTCAAATTTCACGCTGTTTTCTATCTGAATCAGAGACCTGCGCAGGTTTTTATACACCCTGTTTTCATTGATTTCCTGTCCCTGCTGCAGTTCCTCATACAGTTGATACGCCAGTTCGCAATAAGCTTCCAGCAAAGGAATCACAGCGACCCCTTCCCCTTCTTCTTTTTCTATCAGATTTCCCAGGCCGATGGCGCCCTCCTGGCATTGGCCGAGAAGATCCGAAGCCACCTCGTAATCCTGTGTATTTACTGCTTTTTTGATCTCCAGATGGGCTTGTTCCAACAGCTTGATAAAATCCTCAACCTGCCTCTTGTGCATATTCCTCATGGCAACCGTTCCTCTTTGCTTCCTGCTGTTTTCTGGTTCTCCTTGCAGCAGCTCCCGTTTTGCAGTTCTGCTGCTATTTGAAATAAGGCATATTGGTCATCTCAGCGATGATGTGGAAATCCACTTCGCTCCCTGCTACGTCACGGCTCTTTGTGAGTTTTCGTGTTCACAGGGTCTTGGCATACCCAATACGCAGGCTCTCCCTGCCTTCTAATGCCGTTTTTGTTTTTATATCATGAACCCGCGGCTTGGTCCTTGCGGTAAAACCCCGGCTCACCGCCGGAATTCATCCAGACCGCTGTTCTTATGATTTAATGAATAACCTTTCCTTCCAGTCCGCGCTTTAATATATTCCTGGCTGCATTTACCTTTTTATCCGCAGTATAGCCGCAGCTTTCACAGTGAAAGGAAACTCCCTTTGTCTCTCCTGTTGCTTTGCAGCAGCTGCATTCCCTGCTGATATCTTTCCCCAGGACTTCCTCAAGTTCTATGGACTGTTCTTTGCATTTCTGCATCAGGCGGCTGCGGATATAGCCTCGCTGCCACATATTCACCTGATTGTTGATCTTTCGGATATTTCCGCCTTTCCCCGGTTTGGGAAGCTTTACCATATAAATCCTTCGAGGTTTCTCGTTTTGAAGGAATAGATTTAACTCATGGTTGATATACCCATGAAGCTGTTCCTCCAGCCGCTTCTTTTTTGCGAGGTATTTCTTTCTTCCGGGATTATCCCTCCGGTTGCAGTTGTAGCTTGCGGTCTGTCCCCGTATCCACTCCGCATATCCGGCCTCATAATCCCCCAGTTTCGTCCCATAGAAACGGCCGTCGCTGGTTGTCAGCATAGTGAACATCCCCATGGAAACGCCGATGCAGCTGGTATACTCCTCATAGGAGCGCACGGACATGTAGACAGGCGCCATAAT
Organism: uncultured bacterium; assembly: GCA_947063875.1. GTDB lineage: Bacteria > Bacillota > Clostridia > Lachnospirales > Lachnospiraceae > Brotaphodocola. Next base: position 62,596 of record CAMSTY010000012.1, on the reverse strand, counting down.
CTCAATGCGGTTTTGGTCCGGATACAGCTTGATATAAAGCTGGCTCTTGTACTGGTTGTTGTCTGTTAACGGGACAAAAACACGCTGCCGTTTCTGTTTCGTAGACAGGTAAATCCCATGATCGCCATACCGGTAAGCCCGTTCTGCCGCAGAAAAGCCTGTCACCGCTTCCGCATGCTGCTTCACATGATATTTCCTTACCTGCCGGCACAGATAACGGTGCAATTTTTCCTTATCTAGTTTTCCCGCCACTTCCTCATACCGCTTCCGTATGTCTTCTGTCAATTCTATCGGTTCCTGGTTCAGCACAGCGATAAATGCATTGCTGACTTTCAGAATGAAGCGAAGATAATGCTTTTCCTCCCGCGTCAGGTTCTCATTTGCCCCGATTAACTGCAGAATCTTCGTTTTTGTGCGGTTCCACTGACTTTTGATATCTGCCAGGGCATCAAAAACAGCCAGATAAAAATAAACGCTTGGCAGTCCCAGCTTCTCACGCAGTTTTGATGCAGTCATCTCATTTTGAACCGTATAGCCCGGATATATCTTGGACAGGCTTTTGATTCCGCCAAAGCGGTCATAGACATAATTCTTCACCTTGCGGCAGTCCTCTGCGATTTCCTGAAGCTTTCTCATATCTTCCGGAGAGACGGGCCCTTTGCTGTACTGACGGACGGTTTTACATATCTTCTCTTGGGGCATGTTTCTGTTTTCCTCTGTCTTTCAGCAATAGCAGGAGTGTTGTCGGTTTTTGTTCTCAAAAAGTGTACTTTTTGAGAAAAATATTCCATGGTATAAATTAACTAGAAAAAGAGATTAATTTTCTTGATTTTTTGACGATAATATAGTAAGATGTACATGTTTTTAGGCTTCATTTTTCCTTCTCAAAAAGTACACTTTTTGAGAATTTTTTATTCACTATTGCCCACACAAGCCTTGTAAATCAACCCGCAATTACAGAATCCCCCCTTCATTCCCGGCCCCTCCTTTAAACATAAAAAGAGACGCATGGTTTACATTTTACTGTTCCATGCGCCTTTGGGCGTGTTTTGTTATTAGATTATATTGCTGATTATACGTTTTATTATCCGCTTCCAGCAAATGCAGGGTTCCCAGGATACCGCCTTTCTATCCCACTACCTCCACCACCGAAAACCCCCGGCTCTTTAGCACTTCCTCACAGGGACTGTCTAAGTGCATACAATACACCTGCCCCCGTTTCTCCTTAGGAATCCACTGCTCCATCTTCCCATAGTAGCAGTGTGAGGGGTTCGGCAGATCCTCGGACGCCGTGTCATGATAAATCCGCTGAATCTTTCCCTCCAGAAACTGCTCCCGGATCTGAGGGGGAAGTTCAGAGGAATCCCCGCTGTAGTAAATGCTCTCCCCTTCATCGCTGAGAATATAGCCATAACATTTCATATCAGCAGCGTGTCTGACCTCCACCGGCAAAGCATGCAGACGAGCGGCATTTTCCGGAAGGATTTCCTCATAAATATAACCACGGGGGTCAATTCCCTCTAAGGTGAGAAGCTGCACAATCGTCTTCTGAGGATGAACCACCACCACCTGTCTGCCCAAAATATGATGGAAGTAGGAGATCAGGCTTCCCAGACTCCCCACATGATCTGCGTGAAGGTGAGTCTGGATCACATACACCCGCTCAATCTCATCCAGGCGGATCAACCCATACAGACGTTCAAAGGCCGACTCTCCGCAATCCAACAGATACAATTCCTTGCCATAAAGCATATACGCACCCGTATTGCCGTAAACCGGATAGAACGCGCTGCCTTTTCCGAGAAATCTCAATTCCATATGCCTACCTCCGGTCTATTCCTTGATCCCGGCGCTCACAAAGCTGCTCATAAACTGCTTCTGTGCAACAAAGAAGGCCAGCAACAGAGGAATGATAATGATGAAAGCCGCAGCGCAGACATTGGCCCACTGCATGTTGGCTTCCTTTGATTTTGCAAATATGGCAAGCCCCACAGTCAAGGTGCGGTTTGCCGGGGAATTCGTTACAATCAGAGGCCACAGATAGTTGTTCCAGTGGTAGCTGACAGAAATCACGGCAAAGGAAAGATATGCCGGCTTTGCACAGGGCATATACACCCTCCAGATGGTCTGCCATGTGGTGGCCCCATCGATTCTGGCCGCGTCTGCCAGCGCCCTAGGAATGGACTTGAAATGCTGCCGCAGAAGGAAGATCGCCAGTGCGCTTCCGTAGAAGGGCAGCATCATTCCGATCTTGGTATTCACCATTTTCAGCTCGGAAAGTGTCATAAAATTGGGAGTGATCAGCACGTCATTGGGGATAATGATCTGCATAAAAATCACTGCAAATACCAGAGCAGAACCCTTAAAATCCAGGACTCCCAGGGCGTAGGCTGCCATGGTGGAAGTGACAAACTGTACCACAAAGGTGCATACCACCAGAATCAGCGTATTGATGTAATAGGTCCCGAAAGGAACCGCATTCCACACATACTTAATGTTATCCAGAGTGAAAGCCGTGGTGGGGAACAAGGTCATATGGAAGGAGGGCACGGAAAACGCAGTCCCGATCAGCCAGACCAGCGGAATCAGCCACAGAAGACCCAGCAGCACCGCAAATATGGTAATCATTGTACCGATTGCTTTTTTCTTTTTCACGGTTTCTCCCTCCTTAATTGTAGTGAATCTTTTTGTCCTGGCTTAAGAAACGAGGCAGCGCCACTACCATCAGAAGAAGCAGCATAACCGTTGTCAGGGCCGAAGACACGCCGTAGTTAAAGTTGGTAAAACCCTGCTGGTATATGTAATACAGCAGCAAGGTAGAGGCATTGTTGGGGGCTCCTTCCGTCATAATCACCACATGGTCTACCAGTTTAAAGCTATTGGTAAGGGCGATGGTGGACACGAATAAAAAGGTGGGAGCCAGAAGAGGAAGAGTGATCCGATGGAAAATAGTCCAGGAACCGGCCCCGTCAATCCGGGCCGCCTCATTGACCTCCTCCGAAATGCTCTGAATGCCGGACAGGAAAAATACCATCAGATATCCCGCCTCTTTCCAGACATACATGACCGCCATGGCCGGAAGCACCGTTTTCTTGCTGGAAAGAACATTCATAGGTTTTCGTCCCAGGGCTGCCAGGAACTGATCCCAGAGGCCGTTTTTCGCCATATAGATAAACATCCAGATACTTGCAATGGCAATCATCGGCATGATCACCGGATAGAAATAAGCGGTCCGCACAAATCCGGTCAGCCGGCTTTTCCGGTTGACGATGGTAGCAAGAAACAGGCCTACCACCATACTGGGAATAATCGTAATCAGTGCAAAATACAAGGTATTCCCCATTACCTTCCAGAACAGGCCGGACTGAAACAGATTGATGTAATTTTCAAAGCCAATCCATTCCGGCTTTGCCATACCCATCCGATATTTGGTAAGGCTTAAATAAATGCTTCGGAATATGGGCCATACGGTAAAGCACAGCATAAAGGCCAGGGAGGGCGCCACCAAAAGCCAGCCCACAAGATTTTTCTTTAATTCCCGTTGTTTTTTCGTATATGTTTTCATAACCATTCCCTCTGAGCGCCGGTGTGCCGACATGCTTCTGACTGAACCGGCAGCACACCTGTAGAGTATTAAAAGTTTCCGAGAGTCTTCTCTTGATAGTAGAGGAAGGAGCCGAAGCTCCTTCCTGCATTCTTACCTGGTGCCCTTCAAAATGTTTCCGCGATTCTTTCCGCCTGATATTACTGGTACTCTGCCAGAACCTCGGTAGCCTGCTCCTGGGCGGCCTTTAAAGCCTCCTCCGGAGTGGCGTCTCCTACCACTGCGGACTGGATGTTATCATTCAGGATTCTCCAGATCTCAGCAGCATTGTAGGTGGTAAGTTCAGGCTTTGCCACATCGATCTGCTCAAAGGCAACCTTCGCCTGAGGCAGTTCCTCATAGTAATTCTTGATCAGGTCCGTATCAAAGCAGGACTGTCTGGTAGCTACATAACCGGTATCCAGAGCCCACTGAGCCGCACGCTCCGGCTCGGTCATAAAGCGGATGAACTTCCAGGCTGCCTGTATCCGATCCTCGGAAAGGCCGTTGGAGATGTAGAAGTTGCCGCCACCGGTGGGAGCGCCCTGACGCTTGCCTGCAGGCAGGAAGCAGGTGCCGAAATCAAATTCTGCATTCTGGCTGATGTTAGCCATATTGCCGGTGGTGTGATAGATCATAGCCACTTCCCCTGCCAGGAACTGGGTGGGAAGGTCGGTCCACTGAACAATGCCAGGAGCCATGATCTCATACTTGTTCTGCAGATCCAGCCAGAACTGAAGAGCCTCAATATTCCCTGGGGTATCAAACATAACCGCCTTGCCGTCTTCGGCCATCAGATTCTCGCCGTTCTCGCTGTTCTGAAGGCAGAAACCGGTGAATGCCCACTGGGCGGAACCGGAGTTCAATGCCAGGCCGACACCATAACGGTTCTCATTGGTCAGTTTCTGCCCATACTCCACCAGCTCATCCCAGGTTGTCGGCGGCTTCTCCGGGTCTAAGCCAACCTCTTTAAAGGCCTCTTTATTATAGAACATTACCATGGTGCTTCTCTGGAAAGGAATGGAGTAAATCTGTCCGTCCACATAGGAATCTTCCATAAATCCCGGAAGAAAATCATCAATATATTCCTGGCCGTCGGGGTCAGCCGCAATCAGGTCATCCAATGGCATGGCCATTCCCGTGGAAGCCATGGTGAAACGCTGGGTTGCCAGGCTCACGAATACCTCAGGAGGGGTGCCTCCCTGTACGGCTGTCTGCAGCTTGGTCACCGTATCATCGTAGTTGCCCGTGTAGACCGGCTCCACTACGATATCCGGATTCTCGGCATTGAAATCGCTGCACAGGCCCTCGATTAGCTGGGCCGCGGAACCGCCTACGTTAACCGGATAGTAAAAGGTCAGGTGAAGGGCCTCCCCGCTGCCAGCCGCATCGCCGCCCTCAGCCTTTGACTCGCCTGCCCCGGCTCCTCCTGCCGCTCCCTGAGCAGACGATGTCCCCCCGCTGCTGTTACTTCCGCCGCCGCAGCCGCTCAGAGCAACAACCGATGCCAACAGACCGGCCGCTGTTACCAATGCGATTTTTTTTCTCATGTTTGCTCCTCCTTATTTTTGTAGGAAATCTCTCATTTAACTGATAATGGAATTATAACACCATTTTTGAAACGTGTCAATTATTTTTCATTGATTTTTATCAGGATTTTTACAACATTTTGTTGTTTTTATGGGGTTATTTTTTCTATATTTTATTATTTTTGTCAAACCTTCTTTTTATTCTCGCCATTTCTCTCATCACTTTTTCTTGAACTCTATTCAAAAAACTTGTTTTTAATCATTTTGACGATTGCCATTTTATGACACGCATGATATCATATAAGAAAGGAAACAGGAGAAAACTATGGTCACAATCAAGGATATTGCAAAATTAGCCGGTGTTGCCCAGGGAACGGTTTCCAATGTTCTCAACGGCAAAGGAAATGTCAGCAGTGAAAAGATCAAACGGGTCATGGATGCTGCCAGCCAGCTGGGGTATGCCCCCAACGAGCGGGCTGCTTTGCTGCGCAAAGGCCTCAGCAACTCTCTTGCCGTGATCATGCCGGATTCCCGGGCCAGGCAGTATGAGGATTTTTATTCTGCCTTCAAAATCTACGCCCGCCGCAAAGGCTTCTCCGTAACCCGGTACCTGACCAACGAGAATGCTCCCGCCAGCGAGGGGGAAGCTCTTATGGAGGCCCGTCCGCTCCTGGTGAAGGGGATTGCCTGCCTGTCCGTGGTGGCCGGGACTGCTTACGAAGAATCCATCTACAAGAACAGGTCCGTTTCCCCTGAAGCCGATGAACCGGACATCCTGTTTGTGGAGCACCGCCCTTCTTTTCCTGCCGATTTTATCGGCTTTAATTATCAAAATGCCGGCCGGAAAATGGCGGAAAATGCCCGCTCCAGAGGATTGGGGCACATCTGCGTTGTAACCGGGAACCTTAGCCACTCCAACGAGTCTGATTTCTATCAGAGTTTTCTGGAAGCCATGGAGGGATCAGACTGTCAGATCACCCACATACAGACGGACTCCTTCCGGCGCTATCAGAATATTATGCAGATATTCAGCCAGCCGATTCCCCAGGCCTTTTATATCTCCAATTACGGCTTTGCCGAGGGCGTCAAGGACCTGTGCCTGACGTTCTACGATTCCGGCCATTCCTTGGAGATCTGCACCGTGTCCCCGATTTTCACCATGCCGGAAAATGATTTCCTCAAATACGAGATGGATTACCGGCTTCTGGGAAAGCAGGCCGCTGAACGCCTCATCCGCAAAACCCAGTCCAAAACCAAGGATGTCGGCAGGACCGTCTATCTGGAGGGCAGCGGCTTTCGGGACTGGCATGCCAATATTATTATTCCCAAGAACTGCCCCTCGCTAAACGTGATTACCCTGGACAGTCCGGAAGCTTATATTATGCAGAATTTTACCCGGCTTTATACAAAGAAGAGTAATATTCCGGTGAATATCTGCATTTATTCCTACGATGAGATTTATGAAGCCTTCAATGCTTTGCATGCGGATTCCAGCTTTGATATCCTCCGGCTGGATGTGACCTGGCTTTCCTGGTTTGCCGACAAGCTTCTTCTGCCCCTGACGGAGATCGACCCGGATATCGGCCTTTGCCTTTCCTCTTTTTTGAAAGGAGTCCCGGAGCAATACAGCCAGATTCACGGGCAGATTTACGCCCTGCCGTCCACCCCCAGCGCCCAGCTTCTGTACTATCGGAAGGATTTGTTTGAAAGCCCCATTTACCGGCGGATGTATTACGAACAGTATCGAACCGAATTAAAACCCCCTGAGACCTTTGAGGAGTTCAACCGGATTGCCGGATTTTTCACAAAGTCCATTCATTCCTCTTCTCCTGTGGACTATGGAGCCACGATTACTCTGGGTTCCACGGGCGTGGCCGGTACGGAATTCATGGCCCGCCTGTTCAGCCATCAGGACAATCTGTATGACGAACGGGAGGAGATTCATCTCGATTCCCCGGCTTGCCTCCAATCCTTAAAGGAACTTCTGGAACTTCGCCAATATACATCTCCCTCCTACTGCAGCTGGTGGGTGGACACTGCCCGAAGCTTTGCCTCCGGCAATTTTGCCATGTCGGTGCTTTACAGCAATTTTGCCAGCGACCTTCTTGCTCAGAATTCCCTTGTGGTAGGGAACATCGGCTATACCATGATGCCGGGCGCCAATCCCATCATCGGCGGCGGCAGCCTGGGAGTATCCCGCTACTCCCGCCATCCCAGGGAGGCCCTCTCCTTTATCAAATGGATGTGCAGCGAGCCTATTTCTTCCGCCGCCGCTCTTTTGGGCAGCACCTCGCCCTGCAAAAAGACCTATGTGAATTATGAGGTTGTGAACAACTTCCCCTGGATTAATCTGGCCGAGCGGTGCTTCCCTCTGGCCCGGGGAAGAAGAGTTCCGGAGCAGGAACTGACCCCCTTCGATGAGAGAAAGTATCTCAGCATTCTGGGAATGGCCGTGAAGAATGCCTACAGCAATGTCTGCAGTCCCGAAGAGGCCCTCAAAAACGCCCAGGCCTTGTTTGAGAAGCACTTCCGGTGGAGGTTTTGATAACAGCCTCTGCCAATCCCGCAAAAAAGGACACAGCCGCCTGTTTCCGGCAACTGTGTCCTTATGTCTTTTTATATTTATTGGTCGATTCTAAATCCCGCATAGGCATTCATCGCATGCTCATGAATGTCCAGCCCTTCCAGCTGCTCCTGATCTGTCACCCGCAACCCCAATGTTTTATCAATCGCTTTAAATACAGCAAACATGGTGACTCCCGTCCAGGCCAGCACGCTCACCACTCCCAGAATCTGAGTTGCCAGCAAAGCAATCCCGCCGCCATACAGCAGCCCCTGACAGGAACTGCCCGGAGCCGAGGTTGTCGCAAACAAGCCCACGGCAACTGTCCCCCAGATTCCATTGCAGAAATGCACCGCCACGGCGCCTACCGGATCGTCAACATGGATCACATAATCGCAGAACCATACGCCAAACACCACCAACGTTCCGGATACCACTCCCACAGCCAGGGCGCCCATGGCATCCAGCACATCGCACCCGGCAGTGATGCCCACCAGGCCGGCCAGAGAGGCATTCAGGCACATGGACACATCCGGTTTTCCATATTTGCCCCAGGTAAATATCATGCACACCACGGTTGACACTGCCGGCGCAATAGTCGTAGTGGCAAAAATGGATGCCAGCTGCGGTCCGCTTGTCGCCGCCGCGCCATTAAACCCATACCATCCAAACCACAAAATAAAGCAGCCAAGAGCGCCGATCACCACATTGTGCCCCGGAATCGCATGGGGGGTTTTGTCCTTTCCATACTTTCCCAGGCGCGGCCCCTCCATCCAGGCGCCGATCAGCGCGGAAAAGCCGCCTACCATATGGATGGCGCAGGAACCGGCAAAATCGTGAAATCCCATGGATGACAGCCAGCCTCCTCCCCAGATCCAGTGTGCCTCAATCGGATACACCACCGCCGAAATAATTGCCGAATACACGCAATAGGAAAGAAATTTTGTCCGCTCTGCCATCGCACCAGACACAATCGTTGCCGTTGTGGCGCAAAACACCAGATTGAACACAAAATTTGACCAGTCAAAATGAGCATAATCCGTGATGATGCCCAGGGTAGGAAGTCCCACCAGGCCCCCCAAGGCGTCTTCCCCAAGCAAAAGCCCGAAACCCAAAAACATGAACACGACAGTTCCGATACAAAAATCCATCAGATTCTTCATGATAATGTTTCCGGCATTCTTTGCCCTTGTAAAGCCGGTCTCCACCATGGCAAAACCCGCCTGCATAAAAAACACCAAAGCTGCGCCGATCAGATACCAGATATTAAATACCTCACTCAGAATTTCTTCCATCATTCTCCTCCATTCCGTGCGGATTTCCATGCACATTTCCCACTCTTGTTTTCTCCTCATTTTCCCGGTTTCCGACAAATCCCGACAAGGGATACTTCATAACAGAAAGGAGATGGCTGCCACGCAGACAGCTATCTCCCTCGATAAAGATCTCTATATGATTTTGCCGGACATCCTCTCACTCTTCTACAACGCACTCTCCCCGCGCTCGCCGGTTCGGATTCTGACCACATCCTGCACGTCATAGATAAAAATTTTACCGTCTCCATAATTCCCGGTATTGATTTCATGGAGCACGCGTTCCACAATGGCTTCTGCCATTTCTTCACTGACCACGGTCTCCACCTTCACCTTGGGCAACAGATTCACCGTGTACTCGGTTCCGCGATATCTCTGCTTATAACCCTTCTGATTTCCATAGCCCATGATGTTTCCGATCATAATGCCGCTTGCCCCGCAATCCTCCAGAATCCCTTTCAGATCTTCCAGCTTTTCGGGCTTTATGATGATCTCCAGCTTTTTCATATAACGACTCCTCCTTTTTCTGGATATAAAAAAAGAGAACGTTTCCTATCAGAAAACGCCCTCGTTCTTTAATACGCTTAATTATATCCCCATTTTCTCAAAAGTCAAATACATTTTTTCGCCGATTTCTCGTGTGATTTCATGAAAAATCTACAAATACCCTAAAAAATTTACAAAACGCCAAAAACATCTTGCTTTTTTTGTTTACATGTATATAATATACTGTATACAGTTTTTATTATACAATATACAATACACACAAATATTTCTCTGTAATTTACCACAAAGGAGCGCTCTCAGCCATGATCAAACATCTGAGTTTGAAAGCTTACGGCAAGATCAATCTTGGCCTCGATGTCCTGCGCAGACGGGACGATGGCTACCATGAAGTCCGCATGATCATGCAGACCGTAGGTATTTTTGACCGCATTGACCTGATCCGGGAGGAACAACCCGGTATTCGCATCGAGACGAATCTGTTCTATCTGCCCACCAACGAAAACAATCTTGTATATAAGGCTGCACAAATGCTGATGGAAGAATTCTCCATCTCCGAGGGAGTGTCCATCCATCTGCGCAAATTCATTCCGGTATCCGCCGGCATGGCAGGAGGAAGCAGCGATGCCGCCGCCATATTGTTCGGCGTCAACAAGATGTTTCACCTGGGGTTGACTACCCGCCAGCTGATGGAGCGAGGAGTAAAGATCGGCGCCGACGTACCCTACTGCATTCTGCGCGGTACGGCACTCTCTGAGGGAATCGGGGAAATTCTGACGCCGCTCCCTGCCGCGCCTCAATGCCAGGTACTGATCGCCAAACCTGGCGTCAGTGTGTCCACGCGTTCCGTCTATACCAACCTGCACGCCAACCAGCTAAGGCCCGAACAGCATCCGGACATCGACGGCATCCTTGCAGGCATCCGCAGCCAGGATATTGCCCAGATTGCCTCCAAGCTTGGCAATGTGCTGGAAACGGTCACAGTCAGAGAATACCCTGTCATTCAAGCTATTAAGGATAAAATGCTTGCATACGGCGCCGACGGCGCCCTGATGAGCGGGAGCGGCCCCACTGTGTTTGGCCTTTTTACTGATCCTGCATCTGCAAAACGTGCTTTTGAAGAACTTCGGTCCGGTCCTTCCTCCAAACTCGCCAAGCAGGTCTATCTGACCAATTTTTACAACACCAAAAATGCACCCTCGTCAGAATTTTAACCAAAAGGAGAAAACCCATGGCACATGAATTAAAGGTGAATATGAATGAATATCTGCCTCTTCGGGATGTCGTTTTCAATACTTTGCGGCAGGCTATTTTAAAAGGAGAATTAGAGCCAGGCGAGCGCCTGATGGAAATCCAGCTTGCCGACCGGCTGGGGGTCAGCCGCACCCCGATCCGGGAAGCAATCCGCAAACTGGAACTGGACGGACTGGTATTGATGATTCCCAGAAAAGGCGCCGAAGTTGCCCGCATCTCTGAAAAGAGCCTTCGGGAAGTTTTGGAAGTGCGCCGTTCGCTGGAAGAGCTTGCCACGGAACTTGCCTGCCAGAGGATGAACGATGAGGCCATCCAGGAATTGGAAGAAGCGCAGAAGGCTTTTCGGGATGCCATACAGGGCGGCGATCTTATGGCGATTGCCGAGGCTGACGAGCACTACCATGACGTCATTTACCGCGGTACCGCCAACTCCCGCCTGGTACAGATCCTGAACAATCTGCAGGAACAGATGTACCGCTACCGCCTGGAATATATCAAAGATACCGCCAAACACCCAATCCTGGTTGTGGAGCATGATCACATCCTCCGCGCTCTGAAAGACCGGCGCGTGAATGAGGCCAAGGCCGCCATCCGGGAGCATATCGACAACCAGGAGATTACGGTATCCAGAAATATCAAGGAACAGCAGTAAAAACGGTTAGCGGCCAGGCTTTTCCGCCGCTTCCAGCAGATCCAGCGGGTGCTCCTCTTTATCCGCCTCCTGTTTTGGCATATATTTATCAAAAATACCTACGATTACATAGGAATTCAGAAACGCCAGCAGCGGAAACCCAAACAGCATCAGGAGCGCCTGCAGCATCGGCAGTATAAAAATTGCCGCAAACACCAGCAAAACATCCATCACCATCATCCCCAGGGTATGCGCGCTATGGCGCAGAGAAATAAAAAACGCATTGAACAGCGTGCGCTTTACCGGATTATAAAAACGCGCCTGCACGGGAAATACAAACATCATCACAAAGAGATAAACAAAAGAAAAACCGCCAAACATCGCCATCATAACCGTCCTAAGCGCTGATGGCGTTTTTTGGATTGCGATGAAAAAATACAGATCAAATCCCAACAGGCACCCCAATAGCAGCATAATCAGCCAGATCACGGTTGCCTGTCTGAAATTTTCTTTAAAAGACTTAAAAAAAGAGCGGATTGTCGGCCCTTCCTCGTCTCTCACCAGTTTTAAGGTTACATAATAAACAGCTGTGGTGGAGGCCCCGATGGTCACAATCGGAATACTGCAGATTATCCAAAGTACATTTAAAATCATAATATCACAAAATTTGCCGATAAACCTCCAGACAGGGTTGTCATAATTAAAAATTCCGGAAAGCATGGTTGTTTGTCCCTCCTTAACTCTTCCTTCTTGCTGCCTTTTTGCAAGATTCTACGGATGGTCCCGTATGATGGCCTAGAGTGTGTTTGAAAATTGCTTTCCGTCAGCTGTGCGTCACAGTTTGTGGGACACCATAGGCGCCCCCTGTGGGGATTTGGTCCAAATGAACGCGGCGTAGTGGGCTACGTCAAGTGAATTTGGGCCAAATCTCCGCAAAGTGAGGCGTGCAGATGGCGGGAATGAATTTTCAAACACGCTCTAATATTTATTATAACGGACAGGCGTGTAAATTGCAATTTATTTGGAAAGTTGTGTTGTTACTTGTTGGTTTTTATGGGTGAGGGGGTACGCAAGGGGGTACGCAAGAGGGTACGCAACCGGTAAGAACCTCGCCAAAAGAGTCGGGGGGCCGGCCAGGTTTGGCTCCGGTTTCGGGCCAGCTGTATCTAAGGCAAAAAGACGGCAGTCACGGCAGCCGATTCTTACGCAGCCGTGTCTTCGCACGTTGCTGCTACTTCCACGGATTCGTACAACTGCCGTCTTTTTACCTAAGATACAGCAAGACCCTGCAAATGTCGCCAAACCTGGCCGGCCCCCCGACTCTTTTGGCGAGGCTCCTACCGGTTGCTGGTTACTGGCTTTGCTGCAATATTATGAGATCCGGAAAAGAATATCTCAGAGTGTGCCTGAAAATTGCTTTCTGTCATGTTTTTCGTCAAATCTTTCGTTTCTCTCGCCCCGTATTTATGGTATAATAGGAACACTTAGCGAGGTATTTCACGAGCTTAGGGAGAGTAATGTGATGGATATGAGCCAGAATACAAGTATTGAAGTAATTTCTGATCCTATGCTCTATGGAGTTGGGCAAGTGGCTTTGGACTATCGGATCCACACAGAGATCAGGCCTGAAGACTTATCGAGGGTTCTGTCTTTCATCCAGGAGTATTATAGGCAAGCCTATAATCAGGTTTTAGATGGGGTGTTTTTAGCTTATAAAAACAATCCAAAGTGGGATGTCTGGATGGATGAGGCAAAAAGTTTTTTGAGGGTCAATTTTACGCAAAAAGAGGAGCTACATGCCTACATCGGAATGCCAATTATAGATTTGGCATTTTATAATGGAAGGGTGTTCTGGGGACTGGCTTTTCCTGGCGGAACAAATAAATTGTCGTATGAACATGGTTTTTGTACTGTCTTTGAGCAGGAAAAGCTGTTGGTACTTGCAGACAACGATTTTCCGCTCGTCTTACAATGGTGGGATTACTATTATACGGACGGAAATATACTGGCACTTCCTGTTTGAAGAATTGTCAGAGGGATCTATAAAAATATGCAGAACGGAGATTATTATGAAAATTACGGAAGAATCCATGCGCCAGCAAAACAATCCTCAGCCTCCGGTTCCAAAACCGGAACCGGAGCCGGAGCGCAGTGAATTAGAAAAGCTGAAGGCCATGAGCTGGAGGAACCGTGCCTGGTATATCTGGGCTTATTATAAAGTGCACATGGCTTTGATTGTCGTCGCTGTTTTGATTTTGCAGGTAGTTGCCACCTCAATTTACCGCAGCACCTTTGATACTGTGCTTTCCTGTATGGTGGTCAACAACGCTTCCCGGGAGGAGATCAATTTTTCTCCTTTGCAGGAGGGTTTTGCCTCTTTTCAGAATCTGAGTAAAAAAGAACTAATCAATGCCGAATCCGTTTTCGTCACTTATGGAGACAGTGCTTCAGAGTTGAGTTATGCCACGATGGCCAAGATCTCCGCCTTGATCTTTTCCAAAGATCTGGATATCATGATCGGCGATGAGGAGACGATCCGTCATTTCGCCGCCTTAAGCGGTTATCTGGATTTGGAAAAGGATCTTTCTGCGGAATTCCTGGCATTGGTTCAGGACCGCCTTTTTTACGCAGAAGGGGAGGACGGCTCCCTGCATGCCTATGCCATTGACATCAGCGGCACGGATTTTGCTGCCGATACCCATCTCGGGCAGGGATCTTCTCTGCTTGGCATTGTCAGCAATACGACCCGCCGAGAACATACCGATGCCTTGCTCCGCTACATTCTGACTCCATAAATGCAAATCCCAGTTTTTGCAAAAGCCCTGCGGAGGCATGATTGGATGCCTCCGTAACGGCACAGATCCCCGCTATGGCATTATTATATTCTTTTTGCACATAATCCAGTACGAGCCGACAGGCTTCCTCTGCATATCCCCGCCTCCGGTAAGGAGAAAAAATGTGATAGGCAAGTTCCAAATATCCATTATCATCCCAATTCGTCAATCCTGCTTTTCCCAGTATTTTCCCATCTTTTCTGCGTTCCACTGCCCATAACCCATATTCCCAGAATCCATATTGGCTGCAGATATAAGCCCGCAGCTTCTCTGGATGATAAAATACCTGATCATCCCGGCTATCTCCCGGCTCTGCCGGGACTGCGAAAGCGTCTTCCGCAACAAATTCCCGCAGGCGTATGCGTTCGCTCTCTCCGATAAGCCAGGGCATCCCCCTCTCTCTCCTTACCACCCGTTCCAGATATTGCGCATCTGCCGCATCCATCGTTTCCACCAGATAGCGTGCCATGGGAAGCCTCTTCTCTCCGTCCCCTCCCAGACAACCGACAATAACCCTTCCCGCCGCTTTCGCGGCAAGAAGGGTATCTGCTTCATCTGAAATCACGACACGGCAGCAGATGCCTTCCACAGCCACATCCTGTTCCCAAACCATATTTTTCCCGCTCCTCAGGCCTTCTCCGGCTCCTCATAAACCTCGCCGAAAGTGTCCACCGTCATGCTCTTAATCTTCTGTTCCTTCAGCGGCCGATCGCTAAAATCCACCCTGGTTTCGGCAATCTGGTCCACGACATCCATCCCTTCCGTCACCTTGCCAAAAGCAGCGTACTCACCATCCAGATACGGATAATCCGCATGCATGATAAAGAACTGGGAACCTGCGGAATCCGGCATCATTGACCTTGCCATTGACAGCACTCCCCTGGTATGCTTTAAATCGTTGACAAAACCATTCTGGGAAAACTCGCCTTTGATGGAATAGCCCGGACCGCCCATGCCGCTCCCCTCAGGGCATCCTCCCTGAATCATAAAGTCTTTGATGACCCGGTGAAAAATCAACCCGTCATAATACCCCTTACCGATCAAACTGACAAAATTTTTCACCGTATTCGGCGCAATGTCCGGATATAGTTCCGCACGGATCACCCCTCCGTCTTCCATGGTAATCATAACTTCCGGATTTTTCATCTCATTCTCCTCTCCTGCAAAGGCCTATTTTGTCGCCTTGCATTTCAGAATATTTTTATAAAACGCATCCAGCTCTCTTTTCGTGTCAAATACTGCCACGTACATCTGGTTGCCCATAGCGCCGGACAACACATCCGGAATACGTCCCGCCATCCTCATCCTGCTTCCGTAACGTTCCATCACGTCCTGATCGCTCATCACAAAATCCTTGCCGTCACGGCGGCCGGCAAATGCACAGAAAGCATGTTTTCCCACGGGCACGGTAGATTTGTTAAAAGCAATCATGTCCGCCCAGATCTTGTACACATTTGTGCTATGGGCGAAGTTGATCATATCCGGGGTGAAGCCTCCGCAGGGGCGCATATTCACCTCCAGCGCAACCACATCCCCCTTTTTTCCCAATCCCTTTTGATCCTTGGTCAGGCGGAAAAATTCAAAGTGTATGAAGCGGCTCCTAACGCCAAAGCTTTTCACCGCCTCACGGCCGGCCTTGCGGACATCCTCCGACAGATTCTTTACGATATAGTAGATCGAATTGTCTGCATTATTTACAATATCCATAATGGACATAGGAGTCACATTGCCGGTCTCAAACATGGGTTTCCCGTCCGCATCGATGATGGCGTCGTAAGAATTCACCTCTGCATAAATGAACTTCTCCATGATATATTCCACTCCCGCCATCCGCTGTACAAAGAAATCCTCCAGCTGCTGTTCATTCTCGATCTTCCAGGTGTCGGATGCGCCCACTCCATTATCCGGCTTGGCCACCACCGGGTATCCCACTTCAGCCGCAAACGCCTTGCATCCTTCCAGATTCTCCACCATATGATAGCGTGCCACCGGTATCCCGATTTTTTTATAATACTCCTTCATCTTGGATTTATACTTAACTCTCGGCATGTCTTCAACCTGGAAACCGCTTTGAATATTAAAGTCCACACGCAGCTTGGCATCCCGTTCCAGCCAATATTCATTATTGGATTCCAGCCAGTCAATCCGCCCATGCTTAAAAGCCAGAAACGCCACCGCCCGGTAAACCTCGTCCTCATTTTCCAGGCTGCTGACCTTGTAGTACTCATTCAGGCTGTCTCTTAATTCCGGCATCAGTTCATCATAGGGCTGATCGCCGATCCCAAATACATTCATACCATTATTTTTCAGTTCCCGGCAGAACTGCCAATAATTGGTGGGGAAATTGGGTGAGATAAAAATCACGTTTTTCATTATTTTTCCTTCCTTTTTCTGTTGTTCCTTTGCAACGCTTTGGACACCTTTGCTTTTCCGTCCGTCTTCCAAACGTCGTGGTATCCATTCCTGACTTTAACGTCTTTATCCGCGTTTGTCTATTCCAGCAAATAGGGCAGGAAATAAGCGACCTGTTTATACCACCACGGCCAGTCATGGGCACAATCAAACCCCCAATAGTCCACCCAGATATGAATCCCTTTCTCATTCAGTACCCGCTGTAGCCGTCTTGTGGAATCCGGGATTTCCCAAGGCCCCTGTCCCACGCAGACTACCCCTTTGTTCCGGTTATATAACCCGATATACTCATGATCGTTCGGCATATTCGGCAGATAATGCAGAGGAGAGTTTAAATACACCATCCCATCCATATACCCGTGGAATCCATAATCCGCCGTATAAATGCCGCTCAGCGCCAGCAGCCGGTCAAAAATCCCCGGGAAACGGAAATACAGATTCACGGCATGGGTTGCTCCCAGGCTGCAGCCAAATGCCATTACTCCCGGATTCCCATCCCAGCCGTTGCGTTCATTTACCATCCAGCGCATAAACGGCACCATCTCATCCACAATATAATGAACCCACTGTTCATGACGCCAGCTTCTCCATCCCGGGTCCCCGTACTGATTGGACCAGGTCTCGATATCCAGGGTGTCAATGGCAAATACCATCACCCGCCCCGACTCAATCCACGACGACCATACATCTGTCATCTTATAATTCTCAAAGTCAAAAAAACGGCCGTCCTGGCAGGGGATAAATAGCACCGGACGCCCTGCGTGCCCATACACCTTGCATTCCATATCCCGGCCCAGCGTCGGGCTGTACTTCCTGAAATATTGTACTTCCATCTTCCACTCCATTCCCGGGCATTTTACCTATGCCCTGATTTTGCCTTGATCAGAGATTCTTCCCCTTTGATCCTGCGCCAGCCGGCCCCCCGTGCCGGCCTTTTGGCCTGTCCGAATCCTGCCCGGACCTGGTCTTGCTATCTCCCTCTTTTGCCGGTTCGTGCCGTTCTTCCCACTCATAGGTTAGCGTGTCCATAAAGAAAGGGATCTGCCGCTCCCAGCTGGCCTCACAATGCTGTCCGCCCGGGACAATGCGGCTCTCTACCATCACCTGCCGGTCCATCAGCAGAGAAGTGACTCTGGCATACTGATGTCTCATATTGGTATGATTGCCAAATTCCTCCGAGCCGTAGTCCATATAGATCACGGTATTCGGGTCCGGTTCTGCCGCACCGATCATCTGCTCAATCTTGCGGCGCGCCAGCCAGACGGACGGCGAGAGCGCCGCTGCCCGGGAAAACACATGGTTGAACTCCAGAACCGCATACAGGCTCATCAACCCTCCCATGGAACTTCCCGCAATAAAGGTATGCTCCCGATCCGGCAATGTCCGGAATTCCCGATCAATCTCTGCCTTAAAGGAGTTTACCATCCACTCCATCGTCGTCCGGCCCCGGCCCCGGATCTCCCCGATCCCCTGTTCTCTGAAGTTAAAGGGAGAATATTCCTTCAGCCGCCCATGATCCGGACTGTGATTACATTCCACTGCGGCAATGATCATCTGAGTCTTGGTTTCATCCATATACTCTTTCATTCCCCAGCATTTGCCGTAAGTGGCATCCTTGTCAAAAAAGACATTGTGTCCGTCAAACATATAGAGTACCGGATATCGCTTCCCCGGTTTCTCAAAATAAGAGTCCGGCAGATAGACATAGGCCAGCCGCTCCTCCTCCCCTGTCAACTCCGGAATCGTGATATTCCATTTATCGACCATACAAATCCTTCCTTTTACTTTTTCACATTAATATATCATAGCATCCGCCAAAATTCAAGTTGCAGTTATATTTCCGTTACCGTCCACCCCATGACGAGCGTTTGATTTTCCGCCCATTCTATGGTACGATGATAGAAATATATCGTCACGGTAAGGCCCGGTCGCCGGAGAGGAGAAGGCAGGATGGAAGATAACACTTTTCACAACAAAATCACATGGTTCTCTTTTGTCTTCAGCCTATTGGTAATCTGGGTTCATTCCTACAACGCCGAACTCTATCTGGGGCGGACGCCGCAGATGGCAGTGATCTACCGGTATCAGCACCGGATCGGAGACGGGATCGGGCAAATTGCAGTCCCCGGTTTTTTCATGATTTCCGGGTACCTGTTTTATCGCGGTTTTTCGTGGGCAAAACTGGGAGAAAAGTGGCAGCGGCGCATCCGCAGTGTACTGGCTCCCTATATCCTGTGGAATTTTCTGTATTATCTTGGCTACGTAATCGGAAGCCGCCTGCCCTGGATGACCCATGTCGTAGGCAAGGGCGTGATTCCGTTTACCCTGTTTGCCGCCGTGGATGCAATTATCAACTATACGTATAATTACGTGTTCTGGTATCTGTTTCAGCTGATTCTTCTGATTTTGCTGGCGCCTGCCTTATATCTTCTGCTGAAGCACGGGTGGAGCCGAATCGGGTTCTTTCTTGCCCTCTGGTGGATAATCGCCTCCCAAAAGACGCTGCCCCTGGTCAACGCGGATGCACTGCTCTATTACTCTGCTTCCGCCTCTCTGGCCCTTTTGCGCCGGCAATGGGTGGAAGCGTCCCCTCCCGGACATGTTTTTTGGGGATGCGGCATGCTCTGTGCGGCCGTTATTTCCTATCAGGCCGGGTTGCGCGCTGCCTTTGTGCCCTGCTTCGTTCTCTGCCGTCTGATGGCAGTAGCCGGCCTCTGGACATTGCTGCCCGGCGAACGCCTGCCAAAAGCCCGGGATTTTATGTGCCATAACTTCTTCCTCTACGGCGTTCATTTTGCCTTTGTACGATTCATCAACAAGGCCGGCGCCCGGGTTCTTCCCTCTTTTGCTGCAGTGTCTATGATTTTATATTTGCTGATGCCGGCTCTGGTACTGTGTATTGCCGCTATGCTCGGCCGGTTTCTGCGCCGATACGCACCTCTGCTTTGGAACCTGCTCAATGGAGGCCGCATATAGTTCTATATACCTGATTTCTGAAAGGAACGGATATGTTGGAACTGACCTCAGCTTTGACCGCGCTCCATATCATCTATCTGATTGGCGTGATTGTAATACTGACCGTTATGGTATTGCGGCGGGACACCCCGGTTGTCTGCATTATCTTTTTGTTTCTCCTGGGCCTTACCGCCACCGGGACTCTCGCCGGCGGTATCCAGACCGTATTTAACGCAACTCTTTATGCAGCGAAAGAATTCATGGAAATCATCGCTACCATTGCGCTGATTACCGCTCTTTCCAAATGTCTTTCTGATCTCGGAAGCGATTATCTGATGATGAAACCCCTGGCAGGAATCATGTGCAGTTCGTCTGTGACCTGGTGGGTCCTGGGTTTTGTCATGCTGTTCTTTTCTCTGTTTTTGTGGCCTTCGCCATCGGTTGCCCTGGTCGGCGCTATTATGCTTCCTCTGGTAATCCAAAAAGGTCTGAATCCTCTGGCCGCAGCCATGGCCATGAATCTGTTTGGCCATGGAATCGCCCTCAGCTATGACTTTATCATTCAAGGCGCGCCTGCCATCTCGGCGTCTGCCGCGGGAATCGACACCACCGAAATCCTCACTGCGGGTTCTCCTCTGTTTATTACCATGGGGGCCGCCACTGTGCTTTCTGCCTTTTTACTCAACCGCAAATCCATGGACCGTCCGGCCTCCCTTTCCGATACCGGCAGTAACCCTTTACCAAAAAGCCAGAATTCCATAAACAGCAAAGCCGCCCTTTTTATTGCCGTTTTCACCCCGCTTGCTTTTCTGGGAGACATCCTTTTGATGTTTCTGTTTGGCCTGAGGGGCGGCGATGCAACCAGCCTTGTCTCCGGCACTGCCACTCTCTTGATGGTTTTGGGCGCCGCGCTGGGTTTTAAAGGGCAGGCGCCGGAAAAAGTCACCGATTATCTGACCCATGGCTTTCTGTTCGCCATCCGGATCTTTGCACCTGTGATTCTGATCGGCGCTTTCTTTTTTATGGGCGGTGAAGGAATCACCTCTATCCTTGGGGAAAAATACCAGAGCGGGATCATGAACGACTGGGCGGTCTGGCTCGCCGGAAAAACACCGCTCAACCCGTATATGGCGGCCTTTCTGCAGATGGTTGTCGGCGCTTTAACCGGCCTGGATGGCTCCGGCTTTTCCGGCCTCCCGCTTACCGGCGCGCTGTCCAAGACCTTCTCATTGATCACAGGCGGTTCCGTACCTGTCTTTGCCGCCCTTGGTCAGATTACTGCCATCTTTGTAGGCGGAGGCACCATCGTTCCCTGGGGCATCATTCCGGTTGCCGCCATCTGCAATGTCAGTCCCACAAAGCTGGCCCGCCAAAACCTGGTCCCTGTGCTCGTCGGCTTTGCCTGCACTTTTGCCGTGGCGTGTCTGCTGCTGTAACATGTTATTGCCGAAGGCACCCCCATCAAATATGTCTAAAAAATCAGAAAGAAGGAACCTATATGTGCGGTATCAGCGGATTCTGCTGCTTTCAGCAGGACTTTACCTGTCATACGGAAAGGTACTCGGATATCCTGACCCGGATGCACCAGCTGCAGGCCCATCGCGGGCCTGACGATCATGGCATTTATCTGGCCTCCCATGCCGGACTTTCCCACGCCCGCCTTTCCATCATTGATTTAAACGGCGGGCATCAGCCGATGCTCCGTACAGCCGAGGATCATACCTGTGCCATTGTATACAACGGAGAACTTTATAATACCGAAGAACTGAGAAGGGATCTGATCTCCCGCAAAAATACTTTTGAGACTGCCAGCGACACGGAAGTAATCCTTGCCTCCTATCTGGAATATGGCGCTGATTTCGTCAACCGTTTGAACGGGATCTTTGCCTTTGCCATATGGGACCCGGCAGCTAAGCGCCTGCTTCTGTACCGGGACCGCAGCGGCGTAAAACCGCTCTTTTATTCCATCCAGGCAGACACTCTGCTATTCGCTTCCGAAATCAAATCCATTCTTGCCTGGCCTGGCATGAAGGCCCGTCTGGATCGCCAAGGCCTGAACGAGGTCTTTAGCATGGGGCCGGCACGCACCGGCGGATGCGGCATATTTCAGGGAATCCACGAAATCCTTCCCGGACATTTTGCGCTCTATGGGCCGGATGGGTTTTCCCAGCATTGTTACTGGAAGCTGAAAAGTCTTCCTCATACGGACAGCTACCAGACCACTGTAGAAAAAACCACGGCCCTGGTATTGGATTCCATCCGGCGTCAGATGGTCTCCGACGTCCCGATTTGTACTTTCCTGTCCGGCGGCATCGACTCCAGCCTGGTGTCTGCCGTCTGTGCCAAGGAACTTCAGAAAAAGGGAGAAAGGCTATGCACCTTTTCCTTTGATTTTGCCGGCAATCGTGAGAATTTTAAGGCCAACGCGTTCCAGCCTTCCCAGGATCGCCCTTATGTAGAGCAGATGGCCTCCTTTTTAAACAGCGACCACCGCTATCTGGAATGCTCTACCGTCCAGCAGGCCGATTACCTGAAGCAGTCCGTAGATGCCCATGACCTGCCTGCCATGGCTGACGTGGATTCTTCCCTGCTCTATTTCTGCTCTCAGGTGCGCCTCACCCATAAAGTCACATTGACCGGCGAATGTGCCGATGAAATCTTCGGCGGCTATCCCTGGTTCCACAAGGAAGAATGTTTCCGCGCCCACACCTTTCCCTGGACGATGGACTTAAAGGCCAGGCAGGTTCTTCTTAACGGTGATTTTCTGAAATATCTGAATATGGAAGAATATGTGGCCGGCCGATACGAAGAATCCATCCGGGAGACTCCGTATCTTGACTCGGATTCTCCAGTGGAGAAACGGCGCCGGGAAATCTCCTGGCTGAACCAAAGATGGTTTATGCAGACTTTGCTGAACCGGATGGACCGCACCAGCATGTTCTGCGGGCTGGAGGCCCGCGTTCCTTTTGCCGATCACAGGATACTGGAATACGTCTGGAACGTGCCCTGGGATATGAAAGCCAAAAATGGGATAGCCAAGGCGCTTTTGCGCGAATGTGGCCGGGATTACCTGCCAAACGCCATCCGCCACCGCCGCAAATCCCCCTATCCCAAAACTTACGACAATGGCTACGAATCCTTGCTGGCCGGCCGTGTCCGGGAAGAAATCCTTGGGGATTCTTCTTCCCCCGTTTTGCAGTTTATCGACCGTAAAAAAACCGAACAGTTCCTGGACTCCCCGTCTGATTACGGAAAACCCTGGTACGGGCAGCTGATGGCCGCTCCCCAGATGATCGCCTATCTCTGGCAGATCAACTACTGGATGAAGAAATACCAGATTGAGGTAGTATAAGCTTGAGAAAATTTAAAACCATCCCCGGCGGCAGAAAAACCGAAACTCTGCCGGCGGGGATGGTTTTCATCGGAAACGCACAAAGCCGAATCGTCTTCCTCGATTATTCCACCGTTACCTTCATAAAATTCTTCTTTCCGCGCTTCACCATCATACCGTCTCCCGCAAAGTCTTCCCTGCCATAGGAAGCCTTGATATCCTTGATCTGAGTCCCGTTGACGGAGACTCCGCCCTGCTCCACATTCCTGCGTGCCTCGGAACGAGAGGCAGCAAGGCCGGATTTCTGCAGCACAGCCAGAATGTCTATCCTGCCATCCGTAAAATCTTCTTCTGCCAGACAATGGGACGGCATGTTTTCCAGGCTCCCCTGTCCGCCAAATAATGCCTTTGCCGCTGTCTGCGCTTTTTCGGCTTCTTCCCCGCCGTGCACCAGCTTCGTCAGTTCATAAGCCAGGATCTCCTTCGCCTTATTCAGCTGGCTTCCCTCCCAATGGTCCATTTCATCGATCTGCTCAATCGGCAGGAAGGTCAGCATCCGCAGGCACTTCAGCACATCTGCATCCGCCACGTTCCGCCAATACTGATAAAAATCAAAGGGCGAAGTCTTATTCGGGTCCAGCCAGACTGCGCCGGACTGCGTCTTGCCCATCTTCTTGCCTTCGGAATTCAGCAGCAGCGTAATCGTCATTGCATGGGCATCCTTGCCCAGCTTGCGGCGAATCAGTTCCGTACCGCCCAGCATATTGCTCCATTGGTCATCCCCGCCGAACTGCATATTGCAGCCGTACTTCTGGAACAGCATATAAAAGTCATAGCTCTGCATAATCATATAGTTGAATTCCAGGAAGCTCAACCCTTTCTCCATCCTCTGCTTATAGCATTCTGCCCTCAGCATGTTATTAACGGAAAAACAGGCCCCCACCTCGCGCAGAAGTTCCACATAATTCAATTTCAGCAGCCAGTCAGCATTATTCACCATCAGGGCTTTTCCCTCAGAAAAATCAATAAAACGGCTCATCTGCTTTTTAAAGCATTCACAGTTATGGTCAATCATCTCCGGCGTCATCATCTGACGCATATCTGTCCGCCCGGAGGGGTCTCCCACCATGCCGGTGCCGCCGCCAATCAGAGCAATCGGTTTATTGCCGGCCATCTGCAGCCTCTTCATCAGGCACAGAGCCATAAAATGCCCTACATGCAGGCTGTCCGCAGTCGGGTCAAAACCGATATAGAAAGTAGCCTTGCCCGCATTTACCATTTTTTTGATTTCTTCCTCATTCGTCACCTGGGCGATCAGTCCCCTGGCAATCAGTTCCTCATAACAATTCATGATTTCATCTCCTCTTTCCTTTTGCTGTTATAACCGTTTCGTTCCCTTACAGTTACTCCCTTTTTACAAAAGCTGCCGATGCCTTCTCTTGATTCCTGCCTCCCGCTGCTGCCGGTCCCTGACAGCAAAAAACCTCGTCCCTTCGTATCTCTACCAAAGGACGAGGCATATTCTCGTGTTACCACCTTTTTTCATAAGCGGCTCACACCGCCTACCTTAGCAAGCACCAAAAAACCGATGCTCTGGCACGATAACGGGTGCAGGCTTACCGTCACAGCCTACTTAAATGGTTCCTCCAGACAGGACTCCCCTTTGTTCGGTGTGATGCTCAAAGATGTATTCACGTTCCGCCATCCACGCGCCTCTCATCTTCCGGCTGCTTTCTGTGTGGAGGTTATGGGCCGCTACTTTTTCTTTTCATCGCAGTCTTGTGTATAATTGTCATATTGCTCTGATAGGGGTGATTATATATGGCCAAGCACAATTTGTCAAGGCCCCATTTATACATTCCGCAAACGACACGCGCCGGCAATTACTGTCCACTTCATGGCTGATCCCTCCGCTGATCGGTCATGGGCCAATACCGTTATGGGAGCAAACGCCGGTATGGAGCGTGACCACCACCAGTTCCGGCGGGTTCAGCACCCGCACCAGAAAATGGTTTCCCAGGCCCCTGCTGACCACCAGATGTTTTCCTTTCTCTTGAAAATATCCCCCGTCATATCGGGGAAATAATGTCAGATCCGGCGACAGTAGCCCGCCCAACCCGGGAATCCGGATAATCCCACCATGGATATGTCCCGAAAAAGTCAGATCCGCCCCCCATCTTCGGTAGGAAGGATAATAGAGCGGATTGTGCGCCAGCAGAATCCCAAACCTTCTCTTGTCTGCATTTCCCAATGCTTTCCTTACTTCCTCCGCCGAGAAATCAATCCCTTTTTCATATTCCCGCAGACGATCCTTGTAATATACCATCGGCGTCACCAGGCCATATAATTGCACCGAAGCATTGCCGCGAGTGATCGTATGGCGGCTGTTTTCCAGCACTGTGACCCCGATTGCCTCCAGCTTCCTTATCAGGCTGGTAAGCGCCGACTCTTTCAGACACTGCTCATGGTTGCCGACAACATAGTAGACGGGATAACGCCTGCAAAGCCGGCGGCTAAGTCCGACCAGCCGTTCAATGGCATGGCGGGAATGATCGGCCATATCCCCGGTCATCACGACTGCATCCGGCCTGGCTTTTTGTATTCCTTCGATCAGCTTCCGATTCTGTTTTCCATAAACAGCGCCATGAAGGTCTGACAAATGCACAATGCGAAACCCCTCAAATTCCTCCGGCAACCGATAAGATTTTATCTTGTAATAAACTGCCCGAAACAAATGTCCTCCCTTCCAGCGCCGCTAAATCTGATGAAATATCTGCCCACGGATATTAAAAAGATAAGGCTGCCACGCCCTTAATGAGAAGTCATCAATTGCGTGCAGCCTCTATTTCCATGGGCCATGAACCAGACGCTGTATAAAAGTATGATTAATACTTTGCCAGCATGGCATTAACATATTCGAATTCCGCTCTTTCTTCCGGAGTAAGATTAAGATCTGTGCTTTCCAGAAGGTATTGCAGTTCTAACCTTAACAGTTCACGATCATCCGCTGATAAATTCCTTATTTCCTCTTCCAGTTCTGCGATCTCTTCCGGGGTGAAGGGCCCGCTCTGTGAGGCCTGGCTGGAACCCTCATCCGCATGGCTGCTGCCGAAATCCTTGGCATATACGCTTGCCGCCGGCAGCCCGCTGACAGTGGTTACCTCTGCCCCTGCCGCGATCAGGTCTTCGACTCCTGAGAGAATCTCTCCGTAATAGCCATTGTGCTCCTGCTGGAAGGTCAGGGTCGCCCCGTCATAAACTCCGTTTTCTGTCCTCATCATTCCGTAATGGCCCGTATGCGATGTCTCCAGACTGTAATAATGGCCGCCGTCATTGATAAGCCCTTCCCGCATCACTCCGTTTTCATCCAGCAGATACCAGGCATCATCCAGGTCACAGAACCAGGAATTGGATACAACATTTCCCGATCCGTCTTTCACCTTCCAGGCGTTTCCATCCTGGAACCAGTTTGAAGTCTGCTCTGCCGCATAGGCAGTAATGCCTCCGGTGACCAAATTGGCAGTATTCACACCGACCGCCTGGCCTGCCGCCAGAATCATCGCTGCCGCTCCGGCGACAATCCATGCTTTTTTGCCGTTTCCGCCTCTCTTACCGGCCGGGCTCGCCGATGCTCTCTGAGCGTTAAATCGTTTCATGTGATATTCCTCCTTATTCATTTGAACGATTGAATCAAGGCAGAGTATACCATATTTTGTTGTTTTTGTCCAGAATCTGACTTTTGCCATATTGGGGAATGTCACAGTCAATTGAAGACTAATTACGAATCGTTTATTCTTCATGGACAACCCTGGCTTCATCAACCCTATCATTTTCAATATGCTCAGGCTCCCGCAGTCCCTTACCACCCTCTGGGATCTCTCTCTTTCCCCATCCCTTTCTCTGCGCCAGCCATTTTATGTCTTCTGCCTGGTCGCACTCTCTTTTTTCCACCTGTCCGTGGCCTTTCTCTGTCGTACTGGTATAGCCTTTCTTCTCCCGGGTTTTCGGCAAGGCCATCAACCGTCTTCCCATGCCGCGATACCGTTCAAAAATCTTTCCCCATATTTCTCAAATTTAAACTCGCCCACCCCCGATACCGCCAGCATTTCTCTCTTCGTCTTTGGTTTTACTATGCACATATGCGTCAATGTCTTATCTGAAAATACAATATAAGGAGGCACCTTTTCTTCTCTTGCAATCTCCGTCCTGAGAGTACGCAGCTTTTCAAACAATGCTTCTTCTTTCTCCGTAAACTCTCCTTCCTTAAACAGGCTGCTCTTGCTTTTCCTGCCCTTGGAACCGGATTCCTTTATTGGCCTGTCAGATTCTTTTGCCAATTTCATGATAATCTGCCCGTCATTTTCCAGGATCTCTTCCGATTTCTCTGTCAGCTTTACAACCGCATACTCATCATTGGTGATAAACAAATATTCTTCTAATTGCAAATGATTTAATACCTGCCGGATTCTGTATGTCGGGACTTTACTTGAAACGGCATAGTAAGGATTTTCATTCATTCTGTAATTCTTAATCTTCGCCGTATTCGCTCCATGGATGGTATCGATAATTACGGTTGTCCCATATCTTTGTCTGCTGCTCTTCACACATCCGATCAAAGCCCTGGCAATCTCTGTCACATCGGTTTGTTCAAATTGTGTCATACAATTGGAACAATTTCCGCAATAATTACTTCCATATTCCCCGAAATATTTTAATATGTAATCTCTTAAGCACTCATTTGTAAAACAATAGAACGTCATTTTCTTCAAACGTTCCCTGTCACGTTCTTTTACGATCGCCTTCGTTACCGCGTCTAACTCATTGTTATCCTGATTATTATCAATAAAGAGTTGATTGGTGATCACGTCTCTGCCGCTATAATATAAGATACATTCCGCCGGCTCTCCGTCGCGTCCTGCCCGGCCGGCCTCCTGGTAATAGGATTCTATGTTCTTAGGCATCCCATAATGGAGTACAAACCTTACATTTGACTTATCAATTCCCATTCCAAATGCGTTGCTGCAAACGATAATCGGAATTCTGTCGTAGATAAAATCATCCTGGTTCCTCTTCCGTTCCTGGTCGCTGAGACCTGCATGATATCTCGTCACAAGAAACCCATCCTGCCGCAGCCGGTCACAGACCTCTTCCACAATTTTCCTGGTCAGGCAATATATGATTCCACTGTTTCCCGGATGGCATTCCAGATAATTTTTCACCGCTGCGTACCGGTCCTTCGGCGTCATCACTCCAAAGTACAGATTCCCGCGGTCAAAGCCAGTGGTCATCACCAGCGGGTCCCGCAGCTGCAAAATATCCAGGATGTCATCCCGCACTTCCTTCGTCGCTGTTGCCGTAAACGCGCTGACCACCGGACGCCGGGGCAGGCGTTCAATAAATCCCACGATTTTCAGATAGCTGGGCCGGAAATCCTGTCCCCACTGGGACACGCAATGAGCCTCATCCACTGCCACCATAGCGATCCTGGTATGGCAGGCAAAGTCCAAAAATTCTTCCGTCAGCAGGCGTTCCGGCGCCACGTAGATAATAGGATAACGCCCTTGTCTGGCAAATTCCAGCGCCTTGTAGTACTGATTTACCGTCAGGGAACTATTGAGATATGCAGCATGGATTCCTGCCTGATTCAGACTCCCTACCTGATCCTTCATCAGGGAAATCAAGGGGGAAACCACCAGGGTAATTCCGTCCATCATCAACGCCGGAATCTGGAAGCACAGGGATTTCCCTGCTCCGGTGGGCATGATTCCTACGGTGTCTTTTCCTGATAAAATGCTATCAATCAGCGTTTCTTGTGCATTCCGAAAGCTGTCGTATCCAAAATATTTTTTTAAAATTTCATGTTTGTTCACTTTGATTGTCTTGTTCCTTTTCTAGATTGGGGGGAGGCGAGTGAATGGTTGAGGGAGGATTTAATGGCGGGGAGTATGCCTTGAATGGGGGAGCGGAGCGGCCGGCGGCTGGCCGGGATTCTCTCCCGTTTCGGGATTAAGCAGCCCTGATATTTCTGGATTTTGCTAAGAGCGAAACAAAAATACCTTAACTCGCTGTGCTCAAACAGAGTGTATTTTCACTTGCTGAGTATTTGGGAATTTATGATTGAGAGCCGGGAAAGGACCTCCGACAACAATTCTGCAAGCGAAAAGTCAATCGCCTGAAAACTCACTTATAACATCTATTTTCCCCATAATATGTGCATTGAATTCTTCTAATTTTTCTGCCGGAATCCACAATTCCTTATGATATTCCCTTCCAACACAATGAATTTCAAATTGTGCACAGTAATCGTCATCTATTTCAAATCTTGTTATATAGCCTTTATGGTCATCATTGTATTTTACATTCCATTTGGAAGCGATTTCTGTGGCATATTTCTCATTTAAAACGGGATAAAAGATAGGCTGTTCCGGCAATCTGGGGGGGAATGCGCAATATTCCGTTTTCCTGATAAGTTCCAGTTCCTCTGTACCGACAGGTCTGTATAAAACCATGTGATCCTCCGCCAAATCCCGATTAAAAAGTCTAAATGTCACATAAATCATACCATATTTCACCGTTTATTTCAAGGCATGGAAAATAGTCAGATGAGACTGAAAAGGATCTCTTCCCTCCGGCTGGCATACATCAGCTGCGGAAAAATGTTTGTCTTGGATTGCCTTTGCAGGCGCCTAAGAAACCACAATCCAAGGCAGACTTTTTTCCGCAGCGTACCCCCGCAGTCCCCAGCTATCCCCCCGCAATCCTTACATCCTCCCTACATTTTCTTACAATATCCATCCCTGTATTGACCCTGGAACGCTTCCAAGGTTTACTCTATCCCTAAAGAATGTTTGAAAATGCATTCCCGCAAACTGTGACGCACCACCGACGGAAAGCAATTTTCAAATACATTCTAAGAAAGCATCATAAAATACCATAAAACCAAAAGGGGGATCTATTATGAAATCCATATGGCAAGCGATTCGGGAAATCATGCTTCTGACCTGCTGCCTGACGCTTATATCTGCCGCTGCCTTGCCGGCCTATGGCGCAGACAATCGTGAACGTATCGACAGTGTTAAGCTGACCGTCCGCTACGAGGAAAAACCAGAGGCTGGAAAAGCCATAGGAACCGTGACTGTCAGTGCATCGAATGACAAGATTGAAATTTCTGAACCTGCCCAGTATTATGATACGGATGATGATGTCTGGATTCGGGGCGAGGTTCCGGTAATCCGGGTAGAATTGTCTTTAAAGGAAAGCGACAAGTATCGTTTTACCTCTTCCACTAAGGTGACCGCCTCCGGAAAGGGCAGTGAGGTGAAATCGAAAAAAATCCTGAACAGCGGAGATGGTCTGCTGATCGATATCCGATTGCCAAAGGTAAGCGGGCCATTGGACGAATCTGAGGATTATTATTGGGATGGAAGACGGGCCAGATGGTCTGAGATAGAAGGGGCAAATCAATATGAAGCGCGCCTGTACCGGGGAAATTCCCTGGTGACAACGGTAACGACTGGTGATACCAGCTATTATTTTTATCCTTATATGAACCGGGGCGGGGAGTATACTTTCCGGGTCCGGGGGATCAGCACTTCCGATGGCACGAAGGGGGATTGGACCGATAAGTCGGAGGAATTTTATCTTACTTCCCAGGATGCCTATCAGGGAGCCGCCCCCCAGCCTGACAGTGGAAACAGTTCGGATGGCAATGGGGGAGGAAATTCTTCTTCTGGTCCGGGAAACCAGCAGCCTGTTGGCTGGAATCAGGGGCAGTCCGGATGGACCTACCGAAGGGAAGACGGCAATTTAACCCGGGACTCCTGGCTTTTTACAGATAATAACTGGTTTTACTTTGGGAATGACAGCATTATGAGAACCGGATGGATTTTCGTAGACGATCACTGGTTTTACTTAAACCCGGTATCTGACGGGACACGGGGTGCTATGAGAACCGGATGGATTTTTGCGGATAATAACTGGTTTTATCTGAACCCGGTATCTGATGGGACGCGGGGCGCCATGAAAACCGGGTGGATTTTTGTAGATAACGGCTGGTATTATCTGGACCCGGTATCCGGCGGCCCTAAGGGTGCTATGAAAACCGGCTGGATTTCCACAGACAGCGGCTGGTATTATCTGGACCCGGTATCCGGCGGCCCTAAGGGAGTTCTGAAGACCGGCTATCAGTACATCAATGGGAAATGGTATTATCTGGATGAAAGAACCGGTCTGCTTTGGACGAACGGCCAGGTTCCGGATGGGCGTCTGGCAGATGGGAACGGGGTGCTGCAGAACCGATAAACAGGCCAAAACCGCAGGCATACCTGCAACGTCTCTGCGTGATCAGACGCTGGCCCTGTACCCTGCGCAGTGGTCCAACGGCCCGCTTCCCCTTCCCAGATCGAGTCCTGACTCCAGCGCTGCCGACAAATATGTCTTTGCCTGACGGACACTTTCCTCCACGTTCCGGCCTTGGGCCAGTCCGCAGGCAATGGCGCTGGACAGGGTGCAGCCGGTGCCGTGGGTGTTGGGATTGGAAATTCTTTTCCCGGGAAACCAGACCATCTCTCCCTTCTGGTACAGCACATCATTGGCCGTCTCTGTCTGATGGCCGCCCTTTACCAGTACGCAGCAGCCGTAGATTTCCCCCAGCTGCTTTGCCGCCTGCTCCATATCTGTCTCATTTTCTATCTTTCTTCCCCACAAAATCTCCGTCTCCGGAAGATTAGGCGTTATGATCTCTGCCAGGGGCAGAAGCTTCCTAAGCAAAGCCTCCATCCCATCCTCTGCCAAAAGGCGCCGGCCGCTGCTGGATACCATAACCGGGTCCAGCGTCACATGCCTGGCCCCGTACTCCCGCAGCTTTTCGGCAATCACCAGAATGGTCTCCTTTTGAGAAACCATCCCCAGCTTTACCGCATCCGGGACAATATCGGTAAACACACAATCCATCTGGCTGGCTACAAAGCCTGGTTCTACATTATGGATATCATATACCCCGGTGGTGTTCTGTGCCGTCAATGCCGTTATTACGCTCATTCCATAGATCCCCATTGCCGTCATGGTCTTTAAATCTGCCTGAACCCCTGCCCCTCCGCTGGGATCTGAACCGGCAATGGTGAGTACTGTCTTTCTCTTCATATTTCGATGACATCTCCTGTTTCCATCATCCGTTTTATTTATCGTTTCGGGCCGCTCTGACATTTTTCAGCAGACACTCATGCACAGCCGCCATAAGAATCAGCAGCGTCAGCAGATACACTGGAAACAATGCCATCGTGATATGATGCGCCAGTATCCCGAAAAGCGGCGGCATCAGACAGATTCCGATATAGGCGCTGGCCATCTGCACCCCGATGATTGCCTGGGACTTGTCCGCCCCGAAATAATCCGGCGCCGCATGCATCAGGCAGGGGTAGATAGGAGAACATCCCAGGCCCAGAAAGACCAGGCCGCCAGGCGCCAGGGCTCCCTTCGGCCAGGCAAACATGGCCACTCCGGCTACTGCCACAAGCAGTCCCAGACGGACCATCCGGGCATCATTCAAAAGAATGGTCAGAAATCCGCTGATGGCCCGCCCTACCGTAATCCCAATAAAAAACAATCCGGCATACCGGGCCGCCACCTCCGGCTGCACCCCGCAGTAAAGCGCCAGATAGCTGCTTCCCCAGAGTCCTGCCGTCTGCTCTAGGGCACAATAGCAGAAAAAGGTCCCCATGGCTGACTTGGCTCCGGGAATCCCCGCCACCTCGCCCAAGGTGAGTCCTCTTGCCGAAGTTCCCGGAATCCCGCAGGACGATGCCTTGGAGCCTCCCCCGTTCTGCTTCCAAAACGGCAATGTCGCCACCAGGAGAATGGCCAGCACAATCTGAAGCAGGGAAACATAGCGATATCCGGTATTCCAACCCTTTTGGGAGGTCAGTGCGTATCCCATAATGTACGGCCCCAGGGAGGTTCCTACTCCCCACATACAGTGAAGCCAGCTCATATGGCAGCTTTTATAATGCAATGCCACATAGTTGTTCAAAGAAGCATCCACGCTTCCCGCCCCCAGTCCGTAAGGCACCGCCCACAGACACAGCATCCAGAAGGAATGGCTGGCAGAAAACGCGTACAAAGCGGCTGCCGTCATCGCCACACTGATTGCCGTAACCTTGCCGGTTCCCAGCATACGGGTCAGCCGGTCGCTCTGCAGACTGGAAACCACGGTGCAAAATGCAATAATCATGGAAATCGCCCCGGCATAGGAAACCGGCACGTTGAACTCCCCATACATGGAAGGCCAGGCCGCGCCCAGCAGCGAGTCCGGTAATCCGAGACTAATAAATGACAAATAGATAACAGCCAGCAGTAAATGTACCATCCCACCCTTGCCCCTTCCCCAATCTTTCCTTTGCCGCAGAAAGCTTTCCGTATATATTCAGTATAGGAAAAAAGCCGCAAAAAATCAAGTGCCATTAAGTTTCCCTCAAAAACGCCGATATACCGAATAAGCACAGCTGACGGAAAGCAATTTTCAAACACACTCTAGAAAGGACCGGCAGACTTTCGACAAGAAAGAAAACTATTTTACAGACAAGGGGGGATTTTCATGAGCTTTACCATGGTAACTTCATTAAACACGTACGCCAAAAGTATGAAGATGCAAATGAAATGGGAACAGCGGCGGAGCAACGGCGACTATTCTCATGACAATACTGCCTCCTTTGCCCAGCAGCTTCAGCAGGAGGCAGGAGGAATCAGCGGCGGCATCGGAGTGAGTGGAATCGGGGAAGCCACCAGTGGCAGTTCCCATCAATCCATCATGAGCGGAATCCGGGCCAAGCTGAATGCAGGCAAGAGGCTTTCTTCCTCCGAACTCCAGTATCTGAAAAAGAACGATCCGGAGACTTACCAGCATGTAAAAGCCATGGAAGCCGAGCGCAAAGCCTATGAGCAGCGGCTGCGCAGATGCAAGACCAAGGAAGAAGTGCAGAGGCTCAAGGCCTCTCAGATGGCCTCCTCCTTAGATCGGGTCCGGGATGTCAATAACAATCCCAATATTCCGGATGGCGAGAAGCTGAAGCTGACTCTCCAGGAACATCAGAAGGTTTCCTCCGTTACCGACGCCACCACCAAATTTGCCGAAAGCGGTGAATATCGCAAGCTTCCCACCGAGGCCGAGAAGAGAAAGGCTGAGAAGGATCTTAAGGAGGCCAAGGAAGCCGAGATGAGAGGCGAGACCAAGGATGACAAGAACAAGGTAACGGACGAAAAAGCAGAAAAAACGGAAGAGGGCAAGACAGAGGAGACGGACGCTGCTGGCGCCGGTTCCAGCCAAAAAGCAGAAGAAGAAAGCAGCCATGCCAAGGCCACAGAGGCCGGCGCTGCCGAGGCTGCCTCCAAAGCTGCCAGGGCTGCCGAAGCCACCACCATCAGCGGGAATACCTACGGCCGCAATATTCGCCAGGCCGCAAAGGATAATCCTGCCGACGCCCAGATTGCCAAGGCAAAGGAAATCCGCCATGCCTCCCGGAAAACCCGGGTGGAAGCAGAACTCACTCCTGAGGCGCAGAAGGTACGGCGTTCCCGGGCACGCAATGCCTATGCTCAGAATATGCAGAGCAATGAGATAGCCATTGCGGTGGACGTAAAGAGATAACATTTCCCATAACACGCTTTTACAAAGGGAGACGGCTTGATTGTGCCGTCTCTCTTTGTTTCCATCAGTTTTCCTTCTTTTCCAGCATCTGATTCAGATACTGAAATCCTCCCGACCGATATAATGCGCCTACCAGCGCTGCCGCTATCATTGTGCCGCAGGCCGTGCTCATCAGAAACGGCAGCACATAAGCAAACAAAGCCGCCTCCTTTCCCATCAGCATCGTCGCCACCGGGTAACAGAGGATTCCCCCCAGGATTCCGGTACCCAGCACTTCGCCGATATAGGCCATTGTCAGCTTCCGGGTATGCTGATACAGCAGTCCGCACAGGTACGCTCCTACCATGCTGCCCGGAAAAGCCAGCAAACTGCCGGTGCCCATCAGGTTCCGAATCCATGAGGTGCAGAACGCCATGGCCACTCCGTATACCGGCCCCAAAAACACCCCCGCAATCACATTGCACAGATGCTGTACCGGAAAGCATTTGGATGCCCCGATCGGCACGGAAAAGGAAGACAAAGAAACTGCCACCGCCACCAGCATACCACTGGCGGCCACCTTTTTTGTATTAATTTTCATCACGCTTTCTCCTTCTTTTGGCAGAGGAACCCGTCCGGCCCTCTCTGTTATTCTTCATAAATATTAACGATCTCGCCATCCAGAATCCGGTTCATATTTTTCACCGCACAGAAATTCCCGCACATGGAGCAGGTATCCTCCTTCTTTGGCATTGCCGACAAGCGATATCTCCGGGCCTTGTCCGGGTCCATCGCTAGCCGGAACATTTCTTCCCAGTCCAGCTTTTTGCGAGCAACGCTCATGGCTCTGTCCCATTCTGCTGCCCCCCTAACTCCTTTGGCAATATCCGCCGCATGGGCCGCAATCCGTGCTGCCATAATCCCCTCCTTCACATCCTCCTCATCCGGCAGCCGCAAATGCTCCGCCGGCGTCACATAGCAAAGGAATGACGCACCCGCAGCGGCGGCAACCGCCCCGCCGATCGCCGCCGTAATGTGGTCGTAACCCGGGGCCACATCCGTCACCAACGGCCCCAGCACATAGAAGGGCGCGCCTTTGCACACCGTCTGCTGAATCTTCATATTGGCAGCAATCTGGTCCAGAGGCATATGTCCCGGCCCCTCAATCATCACCTGTACCTCCTTCTCCCAGGCCTTTCTGGTCAGTTCTCCCAGAGTAACCAGTTCCTCCATCTGAGAAATGTCCGTGGCATCCTCCAGGCATCCCGGCCGGCAGGCGTCTCCCAGGCTCAGGGTCACATCATATTCCCGGCAAATCTCCAGAATCCGGTCGTAATGCTCATAAAAAGGGTTCTCCTCCCCGGTCATCTCCATCCAGGCAAAGATAATGGAACCGCCCCGGGAAACGATATTCGTCAGTCTCTTTGCCTCCTTAAAACGCCTTGCCGTGTTTCGGTTAATTCCCACATGAATGGTCATAAAATCCACTCCATCCTTCGCGTGCATTTCCACGATGCGAAGCCACTCCTCAGAGGTGATCTCCCGCAAAGGCTTGTGATAATACACCACTGCGTCATAGATCGGCACGGTGCCAATCATAGCCGGACATTCCGACGTCAGCTTCCGGCGAAAGGCCCGGGTATCGCCAAAGGAACTGAGATCCATAATCGACTCCGCCCCCAGTTTCACCGCATCCTGCACCTTCCGCAACTCCAGTTCCACATCCTTCCCATCCCGGGAGGTTCCCAGATTCACATTGATTTTTGTTCTCAGCATAGAGCCGATGGCATTGGGTTCCAGACAGGTATGCAGACGATTGCAGGGAATGATTGCCCTTCCCTCTGCAATCAAGGTCCGCAGTTCACAGGGGCTCATCTGTTCCTTTTTGGCCGCCATTTCCATCTCCCGGGTCAGGATTCCTCTTCTGGCGGCGTCCATTTGCGTCATGTACTCTCTCATCATTCTCCTTTCTCCAAACGCATTCTCTCCTGTCTGGTTTCCTGCCCCGGCAAAATGAGGGCGCACACTTTCCTATGAAATAAAAAACGTCCTGTGTAAGGTTCTTACGCTTACACAGGACGCCCACTTTTTCATTCCGACAATATTCCATCGGATCGTTTCATCCGGGCAGATCTCTCAAAGCCTCGCCGCCGGCACATCCCGCCGGCTCTTCTGGCCCTCAAAAAAGCATCCTGCCCTTTTGACATTCCCTCTGCCTTATGGTCATCACATTTCGCACAAGTCCCTACGTTGGCATTATCCAAATCAGGTAATAAAGGTCGAAGTTCGATTACTTCCTCTCAGCCCGCCGCACGAGCTCCCTCTTATTGCGTTTCAGTTCTTTTATTTTATCACCGCTGCCGGTATCTGTCCAGCAAAACTTTATGATGCCCTATCCTGTTTCTTCCCTAAAAGCCCCTGTAAAATGAGACTGCCGCATCCCTGGCTTTCCAACCATGGATACGGCAGTCTCATTTCACATATACAGAAAGAAAATATGTATGTAGAAATTGCCGGGAAATTCATTTCCCTGACAAAATCCGGGCATAATTAGAAGATCATATTAGTCACCAATGACAGAATCGTTGGTGTCAGCAGGCAGCCAAGCCCTGTGTAGAAGGTAGCGACCATAGCGCCATAAGGCACCAGGCTGGCATCCGTAGCTGCCAGGCCGCCGGCTACACCGCTGGTAGAGCCGATCAGGCCTCCGAAAATCATAGCGCCTGTAGGATTATTTACTTTCAGCTTCTCTGCCACAAGCGGAGTCAGAATCATCGCTACCACGGATTTTACCACACCGGCGGCAATCGAAAGAGCGATTACATCAGAACTCACTCCCAAGGCAGCGCCAGTCACCGGTCCTACCACAAAGGTCTCTACCCCTCCCCCGATAGTTGCCAGCTCTGCCGGGTCACGATATCCCATAAGCCATGCTATAACCACGCCGACTACAAAAGAAAAAACAATGCCTACCAGCAAGGCAACCGTACCGGCAAGCCCTGCTTTTTTCAGATTCTCAACCTTTACTCCGTAGGCTGTGGAAACGATGGTATAGTCACGCATCATTCCGCCTCCCAAAAGCCCTACGCCGCCAAAAACAGCAATATCGGAGATTCCCTTTTCACCGCCCGTAATCTTGCCGCCGATAAAGGCGACAACCAGAGCAACCATAATGGCAATCGCTGAACCCATCCGCTTTTGTTTCAGAAGTCCGGCAAACGTATAGCTGACCCACATAATAACTGCTACCAGAATAAATGCTCCTACCAGGCCATAGGACGTGGCCATTGATGTGAATATTTTCATTGTCCCTCTCCCCCTGTTATGCGTTTTGTTCTTTATCTGTATCTTTTGCCAGTTTGGACAGCAACGGGATCAGCAGCAGCGAACCTACGGTTGCCACCACTCCTGCCACAATAGGAATAACCCCTTCCGTAACAGCCGAATATACATTCTGATTCATAGACATAGCCACCACTACCGGAATGTACAATGCGCTTAGGAACTGAATTCCACCCTCGGTTTTTTTGTTCAGGCTCTTACCTGTCTTTTCCAGATAGGCGCAGAGCACCACGATCAGAACCATGGCAAATCCCACGCCGCCGACGTCGCTTCCAAGTCCTAAAGCCGCTCCCAGCAGACGGCCGATAAAGGAACCGATAAACATACATGCCCCAATAATCCCCAATCCAAAAATTTCCATACTGAATCCTCCTACTT
The DNA here is from genome assembly GCA_947063875.1 of uncultured bacterium. Classification (GTDB taxonomy): domain Bacteria; phylum Bacillota; class Clostridia; order Lachnospirales; family Lachnospiraceae; genus Brotaphodocola. Next base: position 24,347 of record CAMSTY010000012.1, on the reverse strand, counting down.
TAAGATGTATTGCCTTCTCACGCCTGCGTTTGACGTCATACAGCGAAAAAGAATTTCAAAAAACTGTAACAAACTGAGATAGCAACAGCCAATGGTATCAGCTGTCGCCCGCCTTTAAATCAGGTCCTTTGCCTGAAACAATTCCACATCATAAAGCCCTTTTCCCAGAAATGTTTTTCTATTTTCCATAAGTTCTTTCAGCTTCACGCCAAAGCCATTGATCTCTACTTCTGCATCAAACCGTACTCCCTGCCTTTGTTCCTGGCGGTAAAGTTCCTGTCCGAAGCTTTTCAGTTGTCCTTCCTTCCCTGACCGGATATAAAGATCAAAATCGGAATTCCTATTCCGGTAGGGACGCTTTGTCACCCATTCCAATGCAGTGGAACCATACAAACCCACTTCCACCCCAAAACGGTCCGCGGCTGTAAAAACCCAGCTTAGTTCCGGATATTTCCAGCAAATCCGCTCTCGTTCCTCTCCTGCGCACAATTCAAAAGGAGAGCAGCTTTTCCACACCATTTCCTGCGGCACATAGGCCAGCATACGCATCCGGCTTCCGTTCTGATACTCCCAGTGAGAAAATCCTGCCAGCCAAAAGCCTTCTCTTTTCTCCGGCTGCCGGCAGATAATGCCGGGCACTTCTGCGTCCTGCACCAGAAGCCGTTTCCAGGCAATCGTCTCAGCCTCGTCTTCTTCCCATTGCCAGGAAAAGATATGTTCCGCCGCATATTTCCGGCCTTCCGGCGTAATCCAGATCAAAGTATGGCGGTTCCACCCCTTTTTCCATTCTTCCGCGTTATTTCTCTCCATATCTGCCCTTCTCCCTTTCTTTCCGGGATATTTTCAGGCGTCTTTTTTACCCCTCCTTATTTCATCCCCTCTGCACCTATTTTGTTATTTTTTTAACAATCCAGGTAGGCGAAAAAGTTTTCGCCTGTATCCCTTACCGCTCTTTCAGCCATACCGGATCTGACTTTCCCCTTGACTGATAATCGATCTGCGCCTGCATCAGTTCATCAAACAGCTGTGTCTTTACCGGTCCTTCCACATACCATTCTTCGCCCTTCTGGTTGCGGATCAGAAGCTGCGTAGCCTCCGCCCCAAATTCCAGATCCTTATCCAGAGAAATGAATTTTGCCTTCAGACGCAGGATCGTCCTGGCAAGCCGGCGTGCGGTCGGCAGCCCGTTGGCAGTCGTCTTCTTTAAGATAACCTCGCATTCTGTGTTGTGGCGTTTTCTGGAATAGGTAAGAATCTTGCCGTCAGGATTGCAGACATGTCCCTTTTCTGACACGGCGAAACAGTCTCCGGTGGAAAGTCCTCCCACATACAGGTCCTGATATCCTTCCTCTCTCGGAATCAGTGTCAGGTCCTTCCTGAGCGGCACCCCGTCTAAAGTCAGAAAGCCAAATTCCTGGCATCCATAAAGGTCATGGACCTTCCCGTCAATCTTTTTTGCCGTCTCGAGAAACTCGATATCCAGAGGAGTCCCCGCCGCCAGAAACACACAGCCTTTGGGGAACGACTCCAGCAGCCCCATGCCTTCTGCATCCTCCAGGGCCTTTTTCATAAATGTAGATTCTCCTGCCACAGCCTGAGGCTGCTTTTCGCACATGGCCAGAATAAAGGCATCCCGTTCCGAACGAATGAGAAACTCGGTCTGGACCTCCAGCGCATCCAGTGCAGCTTTGGAAAAGACACTGACAAGAGGCGGATAGCTGATCAGCAACCGGCAACCCTTTTTCAGTCCTGCCAGGGAGAACATCTCCCTGGCAGCCTCAATCCTTCCTGCGATTTCATTATGGGTGACCCCGACCAGATTCTGGAATGCCATAGTACCTGTAGTCGTGGTGATGTAGGCGAAGTTAAAAGGGGTATGGATTTCTTCAATCACATGCGCTCCTGTAGGGCCGTCAATCCCTTTTTCCTTCAGGTCGCGCCGCTTCATCTCCTCCAGGGTAGGAGCTGTCCCAAACTCTTCCAAAAATGCTTTCAGTTCACTGACCTTATCCATGCCGTCCCTCTCCTTTCCCATCGCCATCTGTCCTTAAATATACTCCGCTTCTACCTTGGCAAACTCATCATACATCATATGTATGATGAGTTTGCCAAGGTAGAAGCGGAGTATATTTAAGGACAGATGGCGATGGGAAAGGAGAGGGACGGCATTTTTCTGAATTGCCTTCGGCATTGCACTTGTAGATCTCCGTAATATGACGGTCAATGGTGTCCTTCATATCGTCCACACTATTTACCAGTTCCTCCAGTCCGCCCAGCTTGTAGAAGAAACCAGCTCCTGACGCAAACACCGGATTGGTCTTGGAAAGTTCTGTCAGAGATTCGATATCCCTCTTGGTAATACGGGCAATTCCTGCCAAGGGCATTACATGGATCATGGTCTGGAACTCTTCCGACAAAGACAGGATATGGTCGGCCTGCAGTCCATGGCACAGAAACGCCCCGCTTATGGCTCTTCCGATAATCATGGCCACAATAGGATGTCCATGTTGCCTGGCCTCCGCCAGAGACAGCTGATAGGCGCCGGTGGCCTTATTCATCCCAAAAAGCTCCTCCACTTTACCGGGACCGTTTCCTGGAGTGTCCACAATCAGCACCAGGGGCCTTTTTTCTCCCTGAGGCTTATCCTTATCCAACTCGATCATCTTATATACGGTGGTCGCCATTTTATAGGCCTCTTCCATGCCGATAACGCCGGAATACACAACGGGAAACCGGGGATTTCTCACCATGGCGTCGTTAGCGATTACCGCTATCTTGCGTCCTTTTAAGGAACCGGTACCGATCACTGCGCCCGGACCGATATCCGGCAATGTATATTCGTCAATCTTCCCTTCCACAAAGGACCCTTCGTCTAAAATCATGGAAATGGCTTTTCTGCCTTTTCCCAGCATTGTCATCCCCATATTTCCTACCTCCTTGGCCTTCTTTTTGCTTCACGGATAAACTCGTCATAGAACTGATCCTGAATCTGATCACTCTTCTTGTTCCCAAAATAGGCCCAGACATCAGTTGCGTCCTTGAAATTGTTCTCCGCGGCGATCTTCACCAGTTCCAGCTGCTCTTCCACCAGCTTCAGGCTGCCGATGCAGCGATGGCTCTGAACCTCGTCGTAAGACATCTTTAAGGCCTCAGCCACCTGTTTATGGAAATCACCGATGGTATCCTTTACCAGATAAGCGGCATCCCGCATAATATACTTATGCTTTCCGCCGGTGATCCGGTAGATCAGGCTCTTATCCGAAGCGTCAAACTCTTTCTTGCCCATGGCTTCCTCAATAACCTCTGGACCTGTAAGACCGATCCGGCCCCTGTCGCTCATGATAACCATATCGGTCGCCACCACTACAAATCCCATACCGCCAAAGCATCCAACCTTGCTTCCTACCAGGCCGATTACCGGGATTTTGCCGCGGCAGTGCTGAATCTGCTCCATAACCTCCGCGTGAGCCAAAAGCCCTGCATTTGCCTCATGAAGGCGAACGCCGCCGGTCTCAAAAGAAATCACCACAGCCGGTATGCGGCTCTCATAGTCATTGGGATATTTTTCCTTAATCTTCTCATAGCTTTGCTGGGCAAGGCGGAATGTCGCCACCATCTTGGCTCCATGAACCTCTCCCACTGCTCCGCCGATAAAACGCCCTTCCTGGGAGATCACAAACACCGGACGTTTTCCAATCTTGCCTACTCCGGTCACAACACCGTCATCGAAAGAGACGGCTTCTCCCAAAATCGGAAGATGAGGGCTGGTCATCTTATCAATGGGAGCCAAAAGTTCCGTAAAGGTACCCTTGTCCACCAGATTTATTGCCCGTTCTCTGGCCGTGGACTCATAAAAGCTTCTTTCCTGCATCTCCTCCCATTTTCTCACGATTCCACATCTCCTTTCGCCTCAAATAATGCCTGCTTTAGCCGCATGTGAACAATGAACGGTGTCGCATTATTATCGTTAATTTCCATGTGGAGATTTCCAATCTTAGTCTCTGCCACAAATTTTGCCAGTACCTTCTCCCATACCTGGTCAAAACCAGTTACCGGCGTCACCACTTTTACGGTCACCTTTCCGTCCTGTTTCTTATGTTCCATCAAAACTTCCATATCGCCGGAACCAACCACCCCGCTATGGAACCACTCTGGTGCAAAGGATGTAAAATTTTTTTCCGGCTTAAATGAGAAATTCAATTCCTGTAATGCCATGGCTGTTCTCCTCTCCCAATTTTCTGCATCATATATATCTGCTGTTTTTTTGCAGGATCTTTCCTTTACCAGCTGCGGAATTTTGCCGGCGGATGATAAAGTCCTCCAGACCATTCTACCAGGTCACGGACATTTTTCGCCGCCAGAAGGCTGCGGTTTGCGCGGGACAGGTCGATTCCCAGATCCTCCGGGGTCCTTACAATTCCTTTTCTCCGGAGTTCCGTCGTCTCCTCTGGTTTTTCCTCCAGCCCCACCTCAGTGAAGCCTGCCACAGCACGGATAGCAGCCATGCGCTCTTCCAGGGAACTGCATTTATGAAGATAAGCGATACCTTCTTCTGTTACAATATGGGTCAGATCATCGCCGTAAATCATAACCGGCGGGATAGCAAGGCCGGCCGTCTCCGCCAGCTTCCAGGCATCCAGCTTATCGACAAAACCCGGAGCCATCTTCTCACGGAAGGTTTCCTGAAGCTGAACCACCAGCCTTCTTCCTCTGGGAAGGTCTCCGATCAGAGAACGCTGAACCCCGTCCTCCCGGCCACACTTTAACCATGCCTCCGTAGAATGGCGTCTTCCTCTGGGATCGCATCCCATGTTGGGCGCCCCTCCAAAGCCTGCAATCCGGGAGGCTGTGGCGGTGCTGCTGTTGCCGAATTTGTCAATCTGCAGCGTGCCGCCGATAAACAGGTCGATCCCGTAATGGCCCGCAGCCTGGCAGTAAGTACGGTTGGAACGGAGGGAATCATCCGGCCCGATAAAGAATACGTCAGACCTTGCCGCCACATAATCGGCCATACCGGATTCACCGCCAAAGCTGTGAATGGACTCCACCCACCCGCTCTCAATGGCAGGGATCAGCGTGGGATGAGGATTCAAAGAGAAATATTTGCAGATCTTACCCTTCAGTCCCAATTCCTCTCCATAAGTGGGAAGCAGAAGTTCAATCGCTGCCGTATCAAAACCAACGCCATGGTTCAGACTCTGGATTCCATACTCCGCATAGATTCCTTTAATAACCATCATGGCACGCAACACCTGGGAATCGGTGATATTGGCCGGGTCTCTGGTGAACAGAGGCTCCACGTAGAACGGCTGCGGCGCCTGGATCACGAAATCCACCCAGTCTCCGGGGATATCCACCCGGGGAACCTTATCCACGATCTCATTTACCTGGGCAATGACGATGCCCTGTTTAAACTTGGTGGCCTCGATCACCACCGGCGTATCCTCTGTGTTAAACCCTGTATAAAGATTGCCCTCCTTGTCAGCAGAAACGGCTACGGTCAGGGCCACTCTGGGAGTCAAATCAATAAAATACCGTCCGAACAGTTCCAGATAGGTGTGAATGGCACCCATCTCGATCTTTCCTTCCTTTACAAACTGAGCCAGACGGGTAGCCTGGGAGCCTGCGTAGGAGAAGTCCACCTTGCTGGCAATCTTCTTCTCAAACACATCCAGGTGGCTCGGCAGGGAAATCGCCGACTGCACCATATGCAAATGATGCACTTGTTCCCGGTCCACCTTGCACAGGCAGTCTGCCAGGAAATCTGCCTGTTTCTGATTATCTCCTTCGATCGTCACCTTATCGTAAGGCTTGATCACAGTCTCCAGCAATTTGACTGCATTAGAGGCTTCCACGATCTTTCCCATTTTCACCAGGGGAATCGCTTCCCGGATTCGCTCCATCCGGTCACGTTTCAGCGTATCCCATCTTTTTCTGTTTCCTTCCATCTGTCTTCTCCTCCTACTGGAACAACATCAGCAAAAATCCTGCTGCTACGGCAGATCCGATAACGCCGGCCACATTAGGACCCATGGCATGCATCAACAGGAAGTTGGTGGGATTGGCTTTTCTTCCCTCAACCTGAGATACACGGGCAGCCATCGGCACTGCAGACACGCCTGCGGAGCCAATCAGCGGATTGATCTTTCCGCCGGTAATAAGGTACATCAGCTTTCCTAACATCACGCCGCCGGCAGTGGAAAATGCAAATGCCGTAAGGCCCAGGCCGACAATCGCCAGTGTCTGCACCTGTAAGAACTGCTCACCGTTGGCAGTAGCGCCTACGGTAGTTCCGATCATAATGGTAACAATATTGCTCAGTGCGTTCTGCGCGGTATCGCTCAGACGGTCGGTAACACCGCTCTCACGGAACAGATTACCCAGCATCAGCATACCGATCAACGGCGCCACAGACGGCAGCATCAGCACGCAGAATACAGTACAGGCAATCGGGAACACGATCTTCTCTGCCTTGGAAACCTGACGCAGCTGGCTCATTTTTACCTGCCGTTCTTTCTCCGTAGTCAGAAGGCGCATGATCGGCGGCTGAATCAGCGGGATCAGGGCCATGTAGGAATATGCGGCAACCGCAATCGGCCCTAAAAGTTCCGGCGCCAGCTTGCTGGTAAGGAAGATTGCCGTCGGGCCGTCAGCGCCGCCGATAATGGCAATGGAAGCGGCCTGTTCCGGAGAAAAGATTCCGATGCTGATCGCAATCATAAATGCCACGTAGATACCAAACTGTGCCGCTGCCCCCAAAAGCAGGCTGATCGGATTGGCCAGCAGCGGGCCGAAATCCGTCATCGATCCTACCGCCATAAAGATCAGACAGGGGAAAATGGAACTTTTTACCCCCATGTAAATAATACGAAGCACACCGGAATCATACCAGTGAGTACTGGCAAGCTCTGTCACGGCTGCCTGGATCTGTTCCTGGGAACCGCTCGCCACCGCCGCGGTCAGACCGGCATGTGCGGCTTCCTGAGCATCATACATCAATCCAGCCAGAGGCAAATTGGCCAACATCATTCCGAATGAAATCGGAAGCAAAAGAAGCGGCTCAAACTTTTTCACGATTGCCATATAAAGCAGTACAAAAGATACGAGCAGCATGATGGCCTGCCTGGAGGTGATGGCGGCAAATCCGGAGCTTTGTATTGTGTTCATCAATACTTCAACAATATTCATAGTAAGTCTCCTCCTTCAATCAGCCTTCGGTTAGTTCAAAACTACCAGCACATCCCCCGTATCAACCGTCGTTCCCTGAGATACCAGAATCTGTTTTACCACACCTGCCTGAGGCGCCACGATCTCATTTTCCATCTTCATGGCTTCTACCACCAGCAGACAATCCCCTGCGTTTACGCTCTGCCCCACGGAGGAAGTAATGGAAAGCACTTTGCCGGGCATCGGGCATTCCACCTGGACATCTGCGCCGCCTGCCGGTGCTGCCGGGGCCGGTGCTGGTGCGGGTGCCGCAGGCATTGGTGCTGCTGCCATAGGCATTGTCGGCATCTGCGGCATCTGCGGAGCCATAGGCGCCATCTGTGCCGGGACTGCCATCATCGGCATTCCCTGATTCATCATCCCCTGTCCCATCGCTCCTGCTTTTTCGATATCCACCTCGTATACCTTCTGGTTCATACGCACAATATACTTCATTTCAATTTCCTCCACTTTATATTTTAGTTTTCTTTTTGTTTCTGTTTTTTGCTTACTGTACTCTTACAATTGACTGGAACACTACCTGTTCCATGGGAAGGCCGGACTCTTCCAGAACCGTTGCCATAATCACTGCCAGATCATCTTCCTCGTCAGAACTCATAAATCCCTGAACTGCCGGCTGAGCTGCCGGGGCGGCCGGCGCTGCTTTCGGCGCTGCCGGGGCCGGGGCTGCCTTTGGCGCGGGAGCTGCCGCTTTCTTCGGCTCCTCCTTCTCTTTCACAATCGTTGCCAGAATCTTGGACATTACCTGGATAAATACAGCCAGGATTGCCAGTTCCAGCATAACAATCGCCATACCCGTGATGGAAATCGCAATCGCATCCCCAAAATTAATCACCTGTCCTGCTAACATGTAATCACCTCCGTTTCTTATGTATGGATTTTCCAAAGCTATGGGACTGATTCAAAAAAGGCAGACTTCACTAGTGTTATTTTTTTAACAAGAAAATCAGAAAAAAATTTACTAGTTTCTTTCAGAAAATCAGTAATTCTTTTCTACATTTTAACTTATTTTTCATGGAAGCCTCCTTATATCTTTGTCACGTTTCCCATTTCTTAAGTATATTATAACCTTGACATGTTATAACGTCTAATATATAATTTATCATATATCAATATCTAAAATGTTATAAAAACGGAGGATATTTATGATCGACTTAAACTCTCTTCTCTACTTTAAAAAGGTCGCCGAACTGCAGCATTTTACACTTGCGGCGGAGGAGCTGCGGGTAGCCCAGCCTTCCCTGAGCCGCACGATCGCCCGGCTGGAACAGTCTCTTGGCTTTCAGCTTTTTGACCGTACCGGAAGAAATGTGTTTCTGAATCCCCATGGAGAGATCGTACTCCGCCACACCAAACGGATACTTCAGGAATTAATGGATATTGAACGGGAACTGGCCGATTATTCGGATCAGACGCATCAGCTGGTTACCCTATCCTTATATGCCGCCTCCAAGCTTTTTCCTCAGATGGTCACTACTTTTAAGCAAAAGTATCCCTCTATCCGCTTAAAGGTCATACAGGAAAGCCTCAGTTCCGAAGCATCCGAAGAATGTGACCTGACCTTATCCTCCTCCATATACCCTCTCAGCTCCCCCAATACGATCACTCTGTTTTCCGAGGATATATTGCTTGCCCTGCCGGAGTCCAGCCCCCTTGCCAGCCGTCCTTTTGTAGATCTGATAGAAGTTTCCCACGAAAAATTCATCTGCCTACATAAAGGGAAAAGCCTGCGGCAAATCACGGACACCTACTGCCAGATCGCCGGGTTTGAGCCCTCAATCGTCCTGGAAAGCGACAGCCCTGAGATTGTGCGGGAACTGATCCATGCCGGAATCGGCATCGCCTTTATTCCCTCTATCACCTGGCGCGGAATGGAAACCCAGAACCTGGCCCTGATTCCCATTCATTTCCCGCAGTGCAAACGGTACATTCAGCTTTCCTGGCGAAGCGAAGGGTATCTTCCTTCTTCCGCCGTAATCTTCCGGGATTTCATGAAAGAATATTTCCGGGATTTCAGAAAATCATAAGAAGCCTTGAAAAGAAAATTTCATATTGAATAATACCAAAAACAAGATTATACTGGTAAAGGAACTTTCGGGAGAATTCGAGCAGGAAGCCATGGCAGAAGGCGCCCTGCGCGTTCTTCGCAAAGAAGAATTTGAAAAAAGGAGAACCCAATGAAATCATCCAACGAACTGCGCACCCTGCTGCGCTCTATTGACCATAAAAGTTATCCTGCCTACAAGTCATTGGCAGGTTCCTACCATTTTGGCAGTTACACGCTCTTTATTGACCATGTGCAGGGAGATCCCTTTGCCTCCCCCTCCAGCCTTCATGTGGAGATTGCCCACAAGGATGCCGGATTTCCCGCCGCCACCTACAGCCAGGACTGTTCCCGCATCGCCCTTCAGGACTTCCTCACCCGGAAGCTGTCTTCCCTGTTTGAGGACTTCAATTTTAAGGCCAAAGGTTCCGGCAAAAGCGGCCTGATGTCCATCACCCGCTGCGGCCAGGAGATATTGGAGCGCAGCGCCTGCCAGATTACGGATTCCAAAATCATTGCCCGCTTCCACATCGGCTTTCCGGCCTTTGGCCGTACCATCAATGCCGGGGAACTGGACAAGATTCTTTTTGACTTTCTCCCCCGGTGTGTGGAAAGCTGCTTTTTCTACCGCCGGCTGGATGCAAAAAAGGTGGAAAATACGGTCTTCCTCGCAGAAGATCAGACTGCCGTCCGCGAAATTCTCAAAAAGGAAAACCTGGTGGCCTTTGTTGCCAACGGCGCCATCCTTCCCAGAAAAAGCGGAGTCTCCGATCTTCCTTTAAAGGACAGCATTCCTTTCACTTCGCCGGCTGCCATGGAACGGACCTTCACCTTGCCCCACAAAGGCGAGATCAAGGGCATGGCCATTCCCCAGGGCATTACTTTGATTGTGGGCGGCGGTTATCACGGGAAATCCACTCTGCTGGAAGCCCTGCAGATGGGCGTCTACAACCATATCGCCGGAGACGGAAGGGAATACGTCATCACCGATGACACGGCCGTCAAGCTGAGGGCTGAGGATGGCCGCTCCATCCGCAATGTTGACATTTCCCTCTTCATCAACGATTTGCCCAACAAGAAGGATACCTCCTCCTTCAGCACCCCGGACGCCAGCGGCAGCACCTCCCAGGCGGCAGGAGTGATCGAAGGGGTGGAGGCCAATACCCGGCTGTTCCTGATCGACGAGGATACCTCTGCCACCAACTTCATGGTGAGGGATGATTTCATGCAGCAGGTCATCAGCCGGGAAAAGGAACCCATCACGCCCTTTTTGGAGCGCGCCCGGGACCTGTACGAAAAAGCCGGCGTCTCCACCATCCTGGTGGCCGGCAGTTCCGGCGCATTCTTCTATATTGCTGACAAGATTCTCCAGATGGACTGCTACCGGCCGGTAGATATCACGGAACATGTGAAGAATCTCTGCCAGGAGCACGCCTCTCCCAGGACCAAGGCGCCCAATTTTGCCATCCCTGATTTCACCCGTGCCCTGCCCCCATCCGGCCGAAGCCAACGAGGCGGGGCCGGCGACCGCCGGGGAGGCTACGGCGGCCGGGGCGGCCGCGGCGGCTCCGGTGACAGCCGTCATGAGCATATGAAGGTCAAAACCTTTGGCAAAGATTCCTTCTCCCTGGACAAGGAGACCGTTGACATACGCTATGTGGAGCAGCTGGCCGATTCCGAGCAGACCAACGCCCTGGCGCATCTGCTGCGTTTTGGCCTGGAACAGGTCATTGACGGCAAAAGGTCTGTCCGCCAGACCGTACAGCTGCTGGCTGATATGCTGGATAAGCAGGGCTGGGAACCCTTCTGCAGCTCCTACATCCCCTGCGGCCTGGCCAAACCCCGCAGACAAGAGATTTTTGCCTGTATTAACCGGTTCCGCGGATAACAGCATTACAAAACAGAATGGAGGAAACAAAAATTATGGGATTTGAATTCGTCAATAAACTGCCGACCCCGGCAGAAATCAAGGAGCAGTTCCCGCTCCCAGTCGAGTATGCCCTCATCAAGGCTCAAAGAGACGAAGAAGTAAAAAATATCATCAGCGGAAACAGCGATAAATTTCTGGTCATCATCGGCCCTTGTTCTGCTGACAATGAAGATTCCGTATTGGATTATGCCAGCCGCCTGGTCAAAATCCAGGAAGACACCCGGGAAAAACTGCTGATCATCCCTCGTGTCTATACCAACAAGCCACGAACCACCGGAGAGGGTTACAAAGGAATGCTGCACCAGCCAGACCCCGAAAAACGCCCCAGCATGGCAGACGGACTTCACGCCATCCGCCATGTACACATGAAGGTGCTCAAGGAAACCGGCCTGTCCACCGCTGATGAGATGCTCTATCCGGACAATGTCAGCTATCTGGACGATATTATGTCCTACATCGCGGTAGGCGCGCGTTCTGTGGAAAACCAGCAGCACCGTCTGGTATCCAGCGGCTGTCATGTGCCGGTGGGCATGAAAAATCCTACCAGCGGCGACCTGTCCGTCATGCTCAATTCCGTAAAAGCTGCCCAGAGCGGTCACGAATTTATTATGAGAGACTGGGAGGTCAGAACCTGCGGCAATCCCTGGACCCACACAATCCTGCGCGGCGCCGTCAACAAGCATGGACAGTGCCTGCCCAATTATCACTATGAGGACCTGGTCCTGCTCCACCATCTGTATACGGAGCGGAACCTGCAGAATCCCGCCTGCATTGTGGACGCCAATCATTCCAATTCCAACAAGCAGTATGCCGAGCAGATCCGCATCGTCAAGGAGGTTCTGCACAGCCGCCGCCATTCCCCGGACATCCATAACTTTGTCAAGGGTGTCATGATTGAAAGCTACATTGAACCAGGAAGCCAGAAGATCGGCGAACACTGCTATGGCAAATCCATCACCGACCCCTGCCTGGGCTGGGAAGATTCCGAGCGCCTCTTGTATGAGATCGCCGAGGGACTTTGACATCCTATCACCCGCCGCTCAGGATCACTCAAAAAAAGACGAACATGGCTCCTTCCTGTTCGTCTTTTCGCATATCTATGATCTTCTCTTATCATGCCAGCAATGCCGCCATTGCAAAATAGGCCACCACCACCATGCCAAGAATGATTCTGTAATATCCAAACAACTTAAAATTATTCCGCTTGATATATCCCATCAGAAACTTGATGGAATACACCGACACGATAAACGCAATCAGCATCGCTGAGATCAGATAAAAGATCTCAACCCCGGAAAACATACGTTCCGCACGCAGAAAAAACTTCACGATTTTTAAAAGGCTTGCACCAAACATGACCGGGATTCCCAGAAAAAATGTAAACTCTGCCGATGCCGCCCGTGAGCAGCCGAGCATCATAGCGCCGATAATCGTCACACCGGAACGGGACGTCCCCGGCACCAGCGCCAAAAGCTGGAACAGGCCAATATAAAGCGCGGTCCGAAAATCAATCTGCGTCACCCGCTGTACCGAAAATTCCGCATAACGGCTGCGGTTCTCTACCATGATAAACAGAATCCCGTACACAATCAGCATCGCCGCCACCACAAAACCATTGTACAAATGCTGGTCCATCCAGTCATCCAGCGGCACCGCGACCACAACCGGCAGACAGGCCACTGCAATCTTAAACCACAGAAGAATCGTCTCCTGTTTCTGGCGTCCGCTCTTCCCCCGGTCAAACGGATTCAACCTGCCAAAATACAGCACCACTACCGCCAGAATCGCCCCCAGCTGAATGACCACCTTGAATACATTCCAGAAATCTTCCGTCACTTTCAGGGGAATAATCTCTTCCAGAAGGATCATATGCCCGGTGCTGCTGATCGGCAGCCATTCCGTAAATCCCTCGACAATGCCGAATACGACGATCTTTAAAAACTCAATCACATCCATAATGCATTCTCTCTCCTACACATTCTCAATCTGCCAGTCAATCGGCGTAAGGCCGTTTTCCTCCAGAAAGGCATTCGTCTTGCTGAACGGCCTGCTGCCGAAAAATCCCCGGTGGGCTGAGAGAGGGCTTGGATGCGGCGCCTCCAGGATCAGATGTTTCGGATTGTTTAACATCGCTTTTTTGGTCTGCGCCGGACGGCCCCACAGGATAAACACGATCGGGCGATCCTGCTCATTTAAGACCCGGATTGCCGCATCCGTAAACTCTTCCCAGCCGATTCCGCGGTGGGAATTGGCAGAGTGGGCACGCACGGTCAATACCGTATTGAGCAGCATCACTCCCTGTTTTGCCCATTTAACCAGATAACCATTGTTTGGGATCTCGCAGCCCAGATCCTCGTGAAGTTCTTTGTAGATATTCACCAGGGAGGGCGGAATCTCCACATCCGGCTTTACCGAAAAGCAGAGTCCGTGGGCCTGCCCTATATTGTGATAGGGGTCCTGTCCCAGGATCAGCACCTTTACCTCGGAAAGCGGCGTAAACTCAAAAGCATTAAAAATATCATCGGCATCCGGAAAAATCTGACGGGTCTGATACTCTTCCTTTACTTTCTCATACAGTTTTTTGTAATAAGGCTTTTTAAACTCTTCCCCCATCGGACCCAGCCAGTCATTTGATATCGCTCCCATTGTTTTTATCTCCTTTTCCTTGTATTTTGGTGTCTAAAGCCGTACCGGCACTCCTCTTTTCTTTAGATATTCCTTCAATTCCCGGATCTCCAGTTCTTTATAATGGAACAACGACGCTGCCAGGGCGGCATCTGCCCCTCCGGCTGTCAGGGCATCGTAAAAATGTTCCATGGTCCCTGCGCCTCCGGAAGCAATCACCGGCACGGAAACGTTCTCGGCAATCAGGGACGTCAGCCTATTGTCATATCCGGCTTTCGTGCCGTCACAGTCCATGCTGGTCAGCAGGATCTCACCTGCTCCCAGGCGGTCTGCTTCCATCGCCCATTCGACGGCATCCAGACCGGTATCCAGCCTCCCGCCGTTTTTAAACACATTCCAGCCGCTGCCGTCCTCTCTGCGCCTGGCGTCAATGGCCACCACTACGCATTGTCTCCCGAATTTGTCCGCCGCATCCGAAATCAGGCGCGGGGTATTGATCGCAGAAGAATTGATGGAAATCTTATCCGCCCCCTCCCGCAGCAGCCTGCGAAAATCTCCCACTGTGCGGATTCCGCCGCCTACCGTAAAGGGAATGAACACGGTCTCCGCCACCCGGCGCACCATATCCACCACCGTCTCCCGCGCATCCGAGGAGGCCGTGATATCCAGAAATACCAGTTCGTCAGCCCCTGCCTTATCATAAGCCGCCCCGATTTCAACCGGATCTCCGGCATCCCGCAGATTCACAAAATTGACCCCTTTTACCACCCGTCCGTTATGTACATCCAGACAGGGAATAATCCGTTTCGTAAACATTATGCCTCTCCTTACCGCCGTATTCCTTACAGGGTGCTCATCTTTCCCATGTTGTAAAGTTTTTTAAAATCGCAAGCCCCACATCGCCGCTCTTCTCCGGATGGAACTGGCAGGCCGCCACATTCTCCCATTCCACCGCCGCGTGAATATAGGTGATATATTCCGTCGAAGCCGCCACCTGCGCCTCGTCCCTTGCCTTTAAATAATATGAATGGACAAAATACACATAGGCCTCATCCGCAATGCCGGCAAAAAGCCGCGTCTTTGGTCTTATCTTCAGGGAATTCCAACCCATGTGCGGAACCTTCATCCCCTTCTGTTCGGGAATCCGCAGAATCTCCCCTTTTAAAATCCCCAGCCCTTCCACCCCCGGACTTTCCTCGCTGCGCTCAAAAAGCAGCTGCAGCCCCAGGCAAATACCCAAAAACGGAGTTTTCTGTCTTACAACCTGACGGATCACATCTGCCAGATCATGCCGGTGCAGCCGTTCCATTGCATCGCCAAAAGATCCTACTCCTGGCAGTATTACCCGGTCCGCCCTCAGGATCACATCCGGGTCCCGGGTAATCACAACCTCTTCCTCCAAAGCCTTAAGCGCCTTCTCCACACTTCTCAAATTTCCCGCATCATAATCGATTATTGCTGTCATATATCTGCCTCCGTCGCTCTGGTTGGTAACATTTTACCATAAATGCCGCCGTTCGGCAATCATCCAGGCCACGGAATCCTCCCGGATTCCCTTGGCTCGCCCCGCCAGTTCCCCTGCAATCTGCGGGAAATTTTTATTGACCCGCACAAGATACGCTTTGCTGTTAAAGTAGGCCGCCTTTTCAAAAGGAAAGCGGATCACTCCCGGATTCTGAAAACCGACTCCTAATTCCAGTATGGCCGTGTCCTGATTCAGGGTTTGGGCCAGCCAGCGGGTATAACGTTCCCACTGCATAAGATACCCTTCCTCGATATAGGGCTGCGCCTCCACGGTATTCCCCGTCAGAGGCGCCCCGCAGTGAGGGCAACGATCATCCGCAATTTCCCCCGGCTCCCAGATATCTTTGGTACAAGCCAGGGAACACTGCCGCCAGGTCTCATTTCCGCAAGGGGCCACAATTCGCTCCCAGCGCGTATCTCTGGCAATTTCCCGCTTTGGAAAAATCTGCTCCATCTTAGCCAGCATCCCGGCATCCATATCCTCGCCGGGAAATATCTCCTCTTTGGCAGCCTCTGCCGGAATTACCGTTTCCTGTCTGCTTCCCAGCGGTGTTTCATAGATCAGTCCGTCCGTGGCCATGGTGATAATAAAATAATCTCTGTCCCGCACCAGTTCATAAAGCGCCTGATATGCCTCGCAAAGCCGTCCCTTTTTCTTGCTGTCCTCCATTTCCCGGCGAAACTTCCATTCCTCTCCCAGTCCGATTAAAACTTTCTGACAGCTGCCAAGCCGCTCTTTCTCTTCCACCTGGCTCCTCCTTTTACGTTTTTCCTCTTCTCTTTTGTCTCTATCCTGTTTTTCCTGCAACGAGTTTAGCACAGGCTCTGAGATTTATCAAGTAGGATCGGGTTTCTACATAAGTCTTGCAATTTTCTTTGCTGTTATCTATACTATTCTTATCACCCTTCCCGCACCGCATTATAATACGCATAAAGGAGGCTGTCCATGCAGATCACCCGCCTTGCCATCCGCAATTTCAAATCAATCCGGAACCTGGAGATTCATAACATTGAAAACGCCCTCATTCTGGTCGGCAAAAATAATACCGGAAAAACCGGCATTTTGAAAGCAATCCGCGCCGCTCTCGGCAGCTATCTGGTATCGGAAAATGATTTCAACGAAAAAAACCAGAATATTGAGATCTCCATGACGCTGGAGCTTTCCGATGAGGATCTGCAGCAGTTCCATGCCCATGGCATTGTCAGTCAATACAAACGCTTTGAAGCCTGGAAAAAGGACTTTTCCTCCAAGCTTCCCTCCTTTGACGGCCATTCCCTTTCCTTTACCTGCGTCATCAACCGCAGCCGCAATGTCCGTTACAGCGACGATATCCACAAGTGCAACCGTTTTATCCCCAGATTACTGCCCCGTCTGTATTTTATCGACACAGAACGTCAGCTTTCTGCTTTCCAGGAAGACCTCCTGATGTTTCAGGAAGACGAGCAGCTGATCCGCCTGCGCTCCAATACCTGCATGTTTCGTTCCTCCAAAATCTGCAATCAATGTTTCAGCTGCATCGGCCTCATCAATCAGAAAAAGCCGGAGGAACTGCAGCTGTGTGAAACCGCCAAACTTCTGGAATACAAAATGTACCAGCTAAACCTCAGCGGCTTCTCCCAAAGAGTCAATGAAAACTATCAGAAAAACGGCGGCATAGAAGAAATCCTCTACACTCTCACCTGCAATTCCGACGCCCTTTTTTCCGTGACGGCAGAAGCGCAGCGGGATGGCCGTCAGCATCCTGCCCCCATAGAGTCATTAAGCAATGGTATGAAAAGCATTTACATGCTGTCTTTGCTGGAAACTTATATCGAAGGTGAAGAACTTATCCCCAGCATTATTATGGTCGAGTATCCGGAACTGTTTCTCCACCCCTCTCTCCAAAAAAACGCAGGTGCCATCCTGTACCGGCTCTCCCGGAAAAACCAGGTGATTTTTTCCACTCACTCGCCGAATCTGATTGCCAACTTCACCAGCCGCCAGCTTTGTCAGGTGGTTACGGATGAGGAGCATTGCTGCGCCGTACGCAGCCACGCGGATATTGATCAGATTCTGGATGATCTTGGCTATGGCGCCAATGATCTTTTAAATGTCAGTTTCGTCTTTATCGTGGAAGGCAAACAGGATAAGAACCGCCTTCCCTTACTGCTGAAAAAATATTATCCGGAACTTCATGAAGCTGACGGCAGATTGTCGCGTATCTCGATCCTGACCACCAACAGCTGCACCAATATCAAGACTTATGCCAATTTAAAGTACATGAATCAGGTCTACTTACGGGACCAGTTCCTGATGATCCGCGACGGGGACGGCAAAGATCCGGAACAGCTGGCAGCACAGTTGTGCCGCTATTATGATGAGAGGAATTCCGAAGACATTGACAAGCTTCCCAGAGTCCGCCGCCGTAATGTCCTCATCCTCAAATACTACTCCTTTGAAAACTATTTCTTAAATCCCGCAGTTATGGTGCAGCTGGGCATCCTGGACAGCGAAGAAGATTTCTGGCGGATTCTCCTCGCCAAATGGAAGGAATACCTGCACCGGCTTTCCAGCGGCCGCCATCTGACCAGGCTTTTAGGAAAAGAAATCAACACCGTCGAAGACCTTCAAAACTGTTTTGAAGAATTCAAGATCTGTATCCGCGGCCATAATCTGTATGATATCTTTTACGGCCCGTTCAAGCAGCAGGAGAACGAACTGCTTACGCGGTATCTTGATCTGGCTCCGCGGGAGGACTTCCAGGATATCCTGGACGCCATTGAAGCCTTTCCGTTCTTTGAAAGCCGGAAAGGCTTCAACCCATAATCCTTTGATTTATTTTTTACTGCCGGCAGCTCTGCTTACATCAGAGACCGATACAGCGCCTTGATCTCCTCCGCAGAGGTATCCCTTGGATTCCCCGGACGGCAGGCATCCGCGAACGCTGATTCTGATAAGAAATCCAGATCCTCCTCTTTGGCAATTTCCTTCAGATCTGCCGGGATTCCCACGTCTGCAGACAGCTTTTTCACCGCTTCCACTGCTGCCTTGCGGTACTCCTCCTGACCCATCGCATCCACACCGGCCACTCCCATTGCTCTGGCAATCTCGCGGTATTTTTCGCCTGTACAAGGAGCATTGTATTCCATTATGGTGGGCAGAAGAATCGCGTTGGCCACCCCATGAGGCGTATCATACACCGCACCCAGCGAATGTGCCATGGAATGCACAATTCCCAGGCCTACATTGGAGAATCCCATGCCGGCTACATACTGTCCCAGCGCCATTCCCTCTCTTCCCTCCTGCGTATTGGCGACAGCGCCGCGCAGAGAACGGGAAATGATCTCAATTGCCTTCAGATGGAACATATCTGTCATCTCCCAGGCCCCCTTGGTAATATACCCTTCAATCGCATGGGTCAGCGCATCCATACCGGTTGCTGCCGTGAGCCCCTTCGGCATGCTGGACATCATATCCGGGTCAACTACTGCAATCACCGGAATATCATGGGTATCCACACACACAAATTTCCTCTTTTTCTCCACATCGGTAATCACATAATTAATCGTAACTTCTGCCGCGGTTCCCGCAGTAGTCGGGACAGCAATAATCGGCACACACGGCTTCTTGGTAGGAGCCACGCCTTCCAGGCTTCTCACATCCTCAAATTCCGGATTGGTGATGATAATTCCCACGGCCTTGGCAGTATCCATGGAAGAGCCTCCGCCAATGGCAATGATATAATCCGCACCGGAAGCTTTGAAAGCCGCTACGCCGCTCTGCACATTCTCAATCGTCGGATTGGCTTTGATGTCCGAATAGATTTCATAGGCCATGCCTGCCCCATCCAGCACATCTGTCACTTTTTTAGTCACTTCAAACTTGATCAAATCCGGGTCCGAGCACACAAATGCTTTCTGGAAACCTCGTACCTTGACCTCTGCCGGAATCTCCTTAATGGCTCCTGCCCCGTGATAGGAAGTTTCATTTAATACAATTCTGTTTGCCATGGCAATCGTTCCTCCTTAATCAATGCTGATTTTCATGTTACAAGTTTAACAACTAAAATCAAAAAAGGAAGTGACAATCTCCCGCTTCTGTCACTTTCCTTTAATTTTTGTGCAAATATACCAGTTCATTTTGGCTGTTTTGCCAGATGTTTTTTAGATAAAATATCAAAGAAGGCCCAGCGCCCGAAACACATCCGCCAGCTTGGGAGGCATAGCGTCCACCAGCTTATCTGACATCTGCGCAGGCGTATCCTTCATTCCTCCCAGCACCCATTTTACAGTCATATAGACAGAGCCGCGGCAATACATCTCCAGCTGGAACTGCAGTTCCTCATCCAGCGGCCTGCTCGTCTTACGGGCAATCAGATTGTTATAAAACTGCAAAATCAGTTCAAAATCATGCTCCTTCAGGGAACTGTGATCATCCGATCGAAACGCCTCTCTGAAAAAGGCCTTTTCTTCAAGAATAAATCCGAATTTCCGGGCAAGGCTCTCCCGGACCGTGCTTCCTGTTTCCATCTGCCCCAAAGACTGTTGGACCAGTTTATCAAAATACCAATTGATAAGATCATATTTATCCCTGAAATTCCGATAAAAAGTCTGACGGGTCAGACCGCATCCTTCTACAATATCCTTTACTGTAATCCGGTCTACAGGGGTGGTTTTCATGCACTTCTTCACAGAATCAGCCAGCTTATACTTCGTATTCTCCTGCCGCCCGGGACCTGCATCCATCTGCTTTTCCTCCTTCTCTCAGCCATGTCCGCCTTTCCGCCGCACTTTCCATGTGATCTTTTATCAGATTTCCTCTATCTCCAGCAGCATCTTTTTTACCTGCAGCATCCTGTCACGCAAAATAGCAGCCTCCTCAAAGTTCAGTTCCGCTGCTGCCTGGTTCATCTTCTTTTGCAGTTCTTTTGCCAGCTTTCCAAGTTCCTTCGCATCCATGGATTCCGGATCTTTCTCAAAGTTCTTCGAATCAGCCTCCGCCGCTTTGGAAATAGCAATCAGATCCCGGACTGCCTTTTTGATGGTGGTCGGCGTAATGCCATGCTCTTCATTGTATCTCTGTTGAATCTGGCGCCGTCGGTTGGTCTCCTCAATCGCAGTACGCATGGAATCCGTAATGGTATCCGCATACATGATTACATGGCCATCCGCATTTCTCGCCGCTCGCCCAACGGTCTGGATCAAAGAAGTCTCGGACCGCAGAAATCCCTCTTTATCCGCATCCAGAATCGCCACCAGAGTGATCTCCGGAATATCCAGGCCCTCCCGCAACAGATTGATGCCCACCAGCACGTCAAACACGTCCATACGCATATCCCGGATAATCTCCGCCCGTTCCAGCGTGTCAATATCTGAGTGCAGATATTTCACCCGAATCCCTGCCTCCCGCATGTAATCGGTCAGGTCCTCCGCCATCCGCTTAGTCAGTGTAGTGATCAGAACCTTATTGTGCCCTTCCACTTCCTTATTGACCTCCGAAATCAAATCATCGATCTGCCCCTCCACCGGACGCACAAAAATCTCCGGGTCCAGCAATCCCGTGGGCCGGATAATCTGCTCCACCCGCATCAGTTCATGCTCTGCCTCATACACATTCGGCGTCGCGGAGACAAACATCATCTGATCAATTTTACTCTCAAACTCTTCAAAATTCAAGGGGCGGTTATCCAATGCCGAAGGCAGACGAAAGCCAAACTCCACCAGGGTTTTCTTCCTGGACCGGTCTCCCGCATACATCCCCCTGACCTGAGGCAGCGTGATATGAGACTCATCGATAATCATTAGAAATTCATCCGGAAAATAGTCAATCAATGTCCACGGCGGTTCTCCCTGCTTTCCAAAAGTCAGATGGCGGGAATAATTTTCAATCCCGGAGCAAAAGCCGGTCTCCCGCATCATCTCCACATCAAAATTCGTGCGCTCCGCAATCCTCTGAGCCTCCAGAAGTTTGTCCTCGCTCTTAAAATACGCCACCTGTCCTTTCATCTCTTCCAGAATATTCTCCGTGGCCAGCTGCAGCTTGTCCTTTGGCACCACATAATGGGAAGCTGGAAAAATCGCAATATGCCCCAGCTGCAGCTTTCCCTCCCCGGTCAATCCGTCGATTTCCGTAATCCGGTCTATCTCATCGCCAAAAAACTCAATCCGATATGCCTCGCTGCCAGAATAAGCCGGAAACACCTCCAGCACATCTCCCCGCACCCGAAATGTCCCGCGACGGAAATCCATATCATTGCGGGCATACTGAATATCAATCAGTTTGTGAATGATCTCGTCTCTGTCCCGAACCATCCCCGGGCGCAGCGAGATCACCATCTCCTTATAGTCAATAGGACTTCCCAGGCCGTAGATGCAGGATACGGATGCTACAATGATTACATCCTTGCGCTCCGACAACGCGGCTGTGGCAGAGTGGCGCAGCTTGTCGATCTCGTCGTTGATGGCGGAGTCTTTTTCGATATAGGTGTCGGTAGAGGGGACGTAGGCCTCCGGCTGGTAGTAATCATAGTAGGACACAAAATATTCTACTGCGTTACTCGGAAAATACTCTTTGAACTCACCATAGAGCTGAGCCGCCAATGTCTTATTGTGCGCTATTACCAAAGTCGGCTTGTTCAGCTCAGCGATCACATTTGCCATGGTAAAGGTCTTGCCGGAACCCGTAACCCCCAGTAAAGTCTGGAATTGATTGCCTTCCTGAAACCCTTTGACCAGGGCTTCTATGGCCTGGGGCTGGTCGCCGGTGGGCTTGTATTCGCTGTGAAGTTCGAAGATTTTTTGTTCATTTTGCACAAATGCTCACCTCTGATTTCATAGTAAAAAAAGACGTCTCTCGGACAAAAATTCGTCGTGGAACATTTTATTTTCGTCGTGGCATTTTCTCAAACTAACGCAAAACAGGCCCACGACGAATTCTGTTCACAATTTGCCTTTTTTGCTACTCAGTGTACCTCTGTAATTCCATACGGACTAAACAGTACGGAAAGAACTTTTTTATCATATCACAAACTATAAAATTTGTATAGATATGAAATCGAACTTTTGTTCTTTTTCATCCTGTGTTCGGAAGAAATTCTGTTACATCCAGCACGATATCCAGCAGTTCCTTTTTTAAAATCTCCGCCTCTTCCAGGTTCGGTAATACTTCTCTCATATACTCTTCCATTTCCGGTACGCCGTCTGCTATGATACCTTTATTATCAGCATAAACATCCATTGTTATCAGTTCTTTGGCATGTCCCATGAGCTTTGATACCGCCTTTGGATTGAATGCCTCCTTCAGCAGGAGCGTACAATAGGTGCTGCGAAGATCATGCCAGCGAATATCCGGCAGGCCGTTTTCTGAAAGAAGCCGCTTATAATACTGGCAATGAAATCCTTTGCTCCTTGCCCTGCCAAGGGTGGAACAACAGATATAGTCCAGATCCTGAAATTCTCTCTTTCTGCGATTCCTGTTTTTCTCATACACCCGACGTTCCTTTAAGATTGCCTCAAAGACGTAATCAGGAATCGGAATTTCTCTGTAACTGGATTTTGTCTTTAATCCTACCTCCTGTTTCGTAAAAGTTTTTGGAGCAAAGTCTTCTTTTGCTGCGTTATGTACTCTCCCTAACTGCCGTTCCACTTTTAAGGTACGGTTGATATAATCAACGTCCGAATATTTGACACCATTGATCTCGGATCTGCGGAGCCCCATAAGCACATTAAACAGTACCTGCATGTGGATCGGGGTATCTCTGCTTTTTTCCAGTAAAATCTGTATCTGCTCCATCGTCAGTGTTTTCTGCGTGTTGATATTCCGGGTTCTGAAACCTGATTTCTGCTGCGGCTTTTCCGCTTTGGGAAGTCCTATCCCCTCCACCGGGCTGGCCTGGATCACTTTGTTCGTTACCGCATAACGAAAAGAGACATTCATGATTGTTTTTACCAGCTCTGCTACCGGCCTCGAATACTCTGCCTTGGTATTAAACAATTTTTGAATGTCTCCGCGGGTAACATCCGTCATTTTCTTCCTGCCCAGAACAGGTATGATATGGTTCTTTACTGTCCCACAATAATTATAATAAGTTTCATGGCTTTCAGTACGCTTTTTCAGATCCGTTTCAAGCCAGAATATCATAAAATCAGCAACACTAACCTTTGTGTACACAACAAACGTACCATTATATAATTCTGCGATCGTCTTCTCTCTTGCCTTATTCGCCTCCTTCTCTGTTTTGAATCCGGACTTCTGCTGTGGTTTTTCGCTTCCGTCCGGATATTTCAAAAATACCCTGTAGCCGAAGCCGGAGCGCACAGGCATTACCTGTGCCACTCTCCAATCGACATAATTTTTCAAACTCAGATCTAACATGCAGACACACTCCCTTCCGGAACAAAAGTATGATTCATAAAAGTAATGATCTGCTCATTTTCATCCATGACCTCACAATAATATTCAAATGTTGTATTGACACTTGCATGTCCCAGCAGAGCAGATATCTTGATCAAAGGAACTTTCTGCTCTATCAATATTGTTGCATACATATGTCTCAGCCCATGAACTGTAATGTGGGGCAGGCCGTTTCTGGAGCATAATTTTGTCAAAGCGCTGTTCATGGCGGCGGTGGAATGCGGCAGGCCGTTTTCCTGGCACGAGATATAATCGTGGTCAAAATACTGTTCGCCATACTGCTGTTTATTTGCCTCAACCAAAACTTTTCTTTTTTCAATTTCCTCCGCAACAGCCTCCGGTATCCGCAGCAGCCGATAACTGTTATCTGTCTTCGGCGCTTTCTCTATAACCTCATACGATTGAATTTTTCTTTCCCCCTTTGGAATCACAGGGTTTGACGTAATCTGCCGCTGAATATAGATCGTCCTGTTTTCAGCATCAAAATCTCCGAATTTCAAGCCTGAAATCTCGCCTTTTCTGAGTCCGCAGAACAGACCCAGCAGAATCTCCAGATACCATCCGCTGTTGTAAGCAGCTTTCAGGAGTTTTTTTACATTTGCTTT
>CAMSTY010000011.1 GCA_947063875.1 uncultured bacterium | reverse complement strand
CGTAGAAAGCCTTGTTTTGAGACGATCTACGGATTTTTACTGTCAAACATGGGATAGTAACAGATTCCGGCGTGGGTGTCAATACCGTTTGTTTGTGCTTTATGAGGCCGGTTCTTGGGGCCTCCTTCCTGTGCATAATCAACATCTCCATCCGTTCATGCAAAGTAGGATTTCCCATTGCCCGCAGCTTTGCATAATGCCGCGTCTCCTTAATCGGCATCCCGGTGTCCTTCAGACGCCTAATAAATTCAATCCATGCAAGGCCTTTATCCGAATAACAGCGGCGGTTACTGGAACTGCGCCCCCGGCGTAATTAAACCTTCATGTTCATAGTAACGCAAAGTATGGATGCCTAAGCTTGTCAGCCTTGAAAATTCACCAATGGAATATTCCAAAAAATCACTTCCCATTCTCTCTTGACATAGCGTTTACTCTATATTGTATGTTTGTATTGTATCAAACACAAAAAGATATACGGTTATCACAGGAGCAAGTTCCGGCATAGGATATGAAACGGCAAAGGCATTTGCGGGACGAAAAAACAATCTGATAATGCAGGCTTTGGCAATTATGACAACGTAAGTCATCAGGATTGAAGAAAAATCCGTCAGATGCTGCACTGGAATATAGAAACCCTCACAACCCTTCCCTGGTTGCGTATCCCCCAGACACCAGTGAAAGACACCGGTTAAGGAAAACGTAAGAGAACGTAAGGCCACAGGAACTTGTATTTAACAAATTATTGGATATAA
The DNA here is from genome assembly GCA_947063875.1 of uncultured bacterium. Lineage (GTDB taxonomy): Bacteria > Bacillota > Clostridia > Lachnospirales > Lachnospiraceae > Brotaphodocola. The sequence continues at coordinate 73,493 of CAMSTY010000011.1, read as the reverse complement.
TTACTAATTACCGGCACTATGTTCACCGGAAAGGCAGAAAAAGGAGGCACAAAAATCTATGAGAAAATATCCAATCGGACGGATGATGACAATTATGGCGCTGACAGCGCTTTTAACAGGAATGAGCGGAACGAATGCACTGGCAAATCCGGAAGGAACAGCGGCACAAGAGGCCCAGGCGGCCAAGCCGGCCCCCACAGAATTTGCCCATATTCTAAGCTGCGCAATCGAAGGCGGCAACCAGATCGCCATCCGCGGACAGATGGAAGGAACCTGGTCGGACCCGGCTTATTATGACAATTATCTGTACCTGTTTGAACTGCAGCCCTACCAGGACACCCTGGAGGGCAGGACGGACTATTGCGGATGGATTACGAAAGGAGACGCGCTGTCTTTTGATATTTCCCTGAATCTGGGTACGGAGCAGAACCGGCTGTATTCCCGTTTTGTGGTAGCCGTTTATGATGGAGAGAAATATACCCAGGTCAGCAATACAGCCTATGTGACGAATCCGGAAACGCTGGCGAAACATACGGACCCTTACCGGACGGCACAGAACAAGAAGGGGCTGCTGATTCAGAATACCGACAGTATGGTAGCGGACGCTTTTGAACTGGGCGTAAACCATGTGATTGTCAATATTCCCTTTCATCATATTTTAGGACAGGGGATCGATTACACTTATGACGGCAAGAATTACAGCTTTAACCGGGAGGTGCTGGAGACTCTGGATTATACGATCCGGAGGATGTCGGAGAAAAGCATGACCGTGACTGCTGTGATCTTAAACGGATGGAATGACAGCACGCCGCAGCTGGTCTACCCAGGTGTGACCAAACAGCCGGAGAACCAGGTGTTTTATTACGGTTTCAATGCCTCAACCAAGGAAGGATATGAGACGATTAAGGCGATTGCTTCTTTTCTGGCGGAACGATACAGCAGCCTGCAATCTCCTTACGGCAAGGTGTCAAACTGGATTATCGGCAACGAGATCAATAATCAGCAGTGGAACTATGTGGGGCCGATGGGGATTGATCAGTACATTCAGGAGTATGAGCGGGCGTTCCGGGTATTTTATACCGCGATCCGCAGTACCAACCAGAATGACCGGCTGTTTTTCTCCACCGATTATAACTGGAATCACGAGGCTAACGGGACCACAAAATACAATGCCAAAGATATCGTAGACAAGTTTGCGGATAAGACGGGGGCCGGCGGTCCGATGGATTGGGGACTGGCCTATCATCCCTATTCGATTCCCCTGACGGAGCCGGAGTTCTGGGATGACGACCAGACCGGGCTGATCAGCAATGATGCTTCTTCCCCGGTGGTGAATCTGAAGAACCTGAATGTGCTGACCGATTATATGCAGAACGGCGCGCTGCTGGGAAGGGATGGAAAAGTACGTCATATCATCCTCTCAGAGCAGGGATTCACCTCCACCAGCGCAACCCGCGGGGAGAATACGGACCTGCAGGCAGCGGCGATTGCCTATGCCTACTATCTGGCAGACAGCAACCCGTATATTGACGCCTTCATTATGAGCAGGCAGGTGGATGCGCCGTCGGAAGCCGCGGCATCTCAGACCTTCGGACTTTGGAAATGCGATATGAACCAGCCCAACGACATTGTGCCGACCATGAGGAAAAAGTCCTGGTCTGTGTATAAAAACATTGATAACCGCAAGGCAACGCTGGAAACCACGGAGTTCGCCAAGGCGATTATCGGCATTGAACGATGGAGCGATGTGATTCCGAATTTCAAATGGAAATCTCAGGAAAAATAGGCGTTTGCCACAAAAACGAGAGATATGGGGAATGGCAGAGGGAATATGAGAAAAGACCAAAGAAAGCATGCGGGAAAAAATGTTGCGCAATACGGAATGCTGATTGCATTGGCATTTGTGTTCAGCTATGTGGAAGCAATGATTCCCCTGCCGCTTCCGGTTCCGGGAATGAAACTGGGACTTGCGAATCTGGTCAGCGTAGTGGGACTCTACACCGTAGGGTTGGCGGGAACGGCTGTGACCGCATTGGTGAGGATTGTGCTGGTAGGGTTTACGTTTGGCAATACATTCAGTATGATTTACAGTTTGGCAGGCGGGCTTATGAGCATGATGGTGATGGCAGGCGCGAAAAAAAGCGGGTGGTTCGGAACAGCCGGCGTCAGCATTCTGGGCGGGGTTTTTCATAATGTGGGACAGCTGGCTGTGGCGGCATATGTGACCAGGACCGCGGGGGTATTCGCCTATTTTCCGGTATTGATGGCCGCCGGGGTGGTGGCCGGGATGGTGATTGGAATGTTGGGAGGATGGATTGTGGAACGGATCAAATCCGTAACAAAAGGAATGAAATGAATACATTCTGCTATAGTAATTTATGGAAAAAAGTATTATACTTAGTAAAAATAAAATAACTAAGCGGGAGGCAGTTACGGATGGTATACGATGCGATCAAAAAGCTGGTACAGTATGGGGTGGAGACCGGACTGTGTGAGGATGCAGACCGGATCTATGTGACAAACCGGGTTCTGGAGGCGCTGCATATGGATGAGTATGAGGAGCCAAAACAGGAATACAGGAATGTAGATTTGGAAGAGACGCTGAAGGAACTTTTGGATTATGCCTGTGAGAAAGGGATTACGGAGGACAGCATCGGGTACCGGGACCTGTTTGACACAAAGCTGATGGATTGCCTGATGCCGCGGCCTTCGGAGGTAGCGGCGCGTTTTTGGGAGATCTACGAGAAAGAAGGAGCGCGGGAAGCCACAGATTACTTTTATAAGCTGAGCCAGGATTCCGATTACATCCGCAGGTATCGGGTATGTAAGGACCAGAAGTGGGTGGCGAAGACTTCTTATGGCGATCTGGATATCACCATTAATCTGTCAAAGCCGGAGAAGGACCCGAAGGCGATTGCGGCGGCAAAGCTTGCTAAGCAGGGCGGTTATCCGAAATGCCTTCTCTGCATGGAGAATGAGGGATATGCGGGCCGGCTGAATCATCCGGCCAGAAACAATCACAGGATTATCCGGATTACGGTGAATGACAGCCAGTGGGGATTTCAGTACTCACCGTATGTATATTATAATGAACATTGCATCGTGTTTAACGGACAGCATACGCCGATGAAGATTGAGCGGGCTGCTTTCGTGAAATTGTTTGATTTTGTAAAGCAGTTTCCTCACTATTTCCTGGGGTCGAATGCGGATCTGCCGATTGTGGGCGGATCAATACTGAGCCACGATCATTTCCAGGGAGGGCATTATACGTTTGCCATGGCAAAGGCCGGGATAGAGAAGCATTTTACGATGCCAGGTTTTGAGGACGTGGAAGCCGGAATTGTGTACTGGCCGATGTCCGTGCTGCGGCTGCGCGGGGAAGATCCGGAAAGGCTGATTGATCTGGGGGATAAGGTGCTTGGCGCATGGAGAGGATATACGGATGAAGCGGCATTTGTTTTCGCTGAGACAGACGGGGAACCTCATAATACCATCACGCCGATCGCGCGCAAGAACGGGGATAAATATGAACTGGATCTGGTATTGAGAAATAATATCACCACGGAAGAGTTTCCTCTGGGAGTATACCATCCACATCAGGAACTTCATCATATCAAGAAAGAAAATATTGGCTTGATCGAGGTCATGGGACTGGCTGTTCTGCCATCCAGGCTGAAGGATGAACTGGCGCTGCTGGGCGAATATCTTGTGGAAGGAAAGGATGTCCGCAGCAATGAAATGCTGGAAAAACATGGCGATTGGGTAGATGAGTTTTTGCCGGCATATGGGAAGGTCACGAAGGACAATGTGGAAGGGATTCTTCGGGACGAGGTGGGCAAGGTATTTGCCCGTGTGCTGGAAGATGCCGGAGTCTATAAATGTACGCCGCAAGGCCGGGCAGCGTTTGCAAAATTCCTGGAAAATGTTGGGTTTGCAGAAGCATAGAGAAAGAATTGGAGGTACGGGATATGGCAAAAGAGTATGCTTTGCCATATCCTCTTTTTTGTGATATGATAGGAAAGTGTGAGTGGAGGGGGAGTGTATGATAGGAAAGGACTTTATCTATGAAAAAATTTGCTGCTTTGGTGATTGCTGTCATATTGGTGAGCGGGTGTATGCAGCTGGAACCTAAAAAGAAGTTTGATGCGCAGTATTTCGATTATTTTGATACTTTTACCAGTTTTACGGTTTATGCGGATGATGAGGAACAGTTTGCGGAGTATGAGGAACTTTTTTCGTCAGAACTGGAAAGATATCATCAGCTGTTTGACATTTATGAGAATTACAGCGGCCTGAATAATATTAAAACCATCAATGATAATGCCGGGATTACATCAGTGCAGGTGGATGAAGAGATTATAAAACTGCTTGAATTTGCGAAGGAAGAGTATGAAAAAACCGGAGGCCAGGTGAACGTGGCCATGGGAAGCGTCCTTTCTATCTGGCATGATTATCGGGAAGGCGGAATCAGCGATCCGCAGAGGGCGCAGATTCCGGGAATGCAGGAATTGGAACGGGCAGCCGCACATATGGATATCGAGGCAGTCCGGATAGACAGCGGAAAGTCTTCGGTCTATCTGGAGGATTCAGCCATGAGCCTGGATGTAGGCGCCGTGGCGAAGGGATATGCTGCCAGAAGGATTTGCGAAAAGCTTCGGAAGGCCGGGGTGAATTCGGCCCTGATCAGCATCGGCGGGAATGTTCAGACCATCGGGGCCAAAGCAGACGGCGATCTCTGGAGGGTAGGCATTCAGAACCCGGACAGTTCCCAAGGGCAGTCTTATCTTTATGCAGTGGAACTGAAGGATCTGGCGCTGGTGACCAGCGGAACCTATCAACGATACTATGAGGTGGATGGAGTGCGCTACCATCATATTATTGATCCTAAGACCCTGATGCCGCGGCAGGAGTTTGTGTCGGTGAGTATTCTCAGTCCGGACGGCGGGGAGGCGGATGCTCTTTCTACAGCCGTGTTTAATCTGCCCCTGGAAGAAGGGATGGAACTGATCGGATCTCTGGACAATACGGAGGCGTTCTGGGTATATGAAGACGGGAGGGAAGTGTTCAGTCCAGGATTTAAAAATTATATACGGGATTGAGAAAGGAACTGTGGGAGGAAGGACAGATGAAAAAAACGTCAATGGCCGGCAGTGCGATGCTGGTTCTGACAGCCCTGATCTGGGGGATTGCTTTTGTGGCCCAGAGCGAGGGGATGAATTATGTAGGTGGATTTACTTTTAACGCCTGCCGGTTTGTGATGGGCGGGATCGTGCTGATTCCCTGTATTTTTCTGCTTGGAAAGGTAAACCAGGACCCATATCGGGATCTGACGGCAGAGGAGAAAAGCCGCCGGAAGCGGATGGGAATCCTGGGAGGGGTATGCTGCGGACTGGTTTTGTGCCTTTCCAGTTCACTGCAGCAGTTTGGGATTGCCTATACCACTGTGGGGAAGGCGGGATTTATCACAGCGCTGTATATTATTCTGGTGCCGGTTTTTGGACTTTTTATGAAGAAGCAGGTGGGACTGAATGTATGGGTGAGCGTGGTGATTGCGGCAGTGGGGATGTACCTGCTTTGTATCAAGGAAGGATTTTCTGTGGGGCGGGGAGATTTTCTGGTGTTTTTGTGTTCCATTGGATTCTCGATGCACATTCTGGTCATTGACTATTTTTCGCCGAGGGCGGATGGAGTGTTGATTTCCTGCGTGCAGTTTTTTACGGCCGGGGTGGTCTCGGGAGCGCTGATGCTGTTGTTTGAGAAGCCTTCCTGGGGGGCGGTGGCAGCGGCGTGGATGCCCATTCTCTATGCGGGAGTGATGTCCTGCGGAGTGGCTTATACCTTACAGGTGGTCGCCCAGAAGGATGTTCCTCCTACCGTGGCTTCGCTGCTGATGAGTCTGGAATCCGTGTTTTCTGTGCTGGCCGGGTGGGCGCTGCTGGGACAGCGTCTGTCCGGGAAGGAAATGCTGGGATGCGCATTGGTGTTTGCGGGGATTTTGCTGGCGCAGATTCCGGTGGAGATGCTGCGGGAGGCAGGAGGGAAGAAAAAGGCTTCGTGATGGGTGCGGATACCTTTGTATTTTGCGCTCAGGCGACTAACAGGCAGTCAGAGAGAATACATAAAAAGCCGGGAGAACACACAAGAAGCGTGTATCCCGGCTTTTCGTTATAGTCGTTATTTCTGGTTTTTTTCAACCTCGGCCATCTTCATGGCACGGACCTTTAAGGGAAGGCCGAACAGGGTGATGAAGCCGTCTGCGTCGTGGTGATCATAGAGGTCGCCGGTGGTGAAGGAAGCCAGAGACTCGCTGTACAGGGAGTAGGGGGAGGTGGTGCCTGCCTTGATGATATTGCCCTTGTACAGTTTGAACTTGACTTCACCAGTCACATACTGCTGAGTGGATTCCACAAAGGCCTGTACGGCTTCCCGCAGGGGAGTGAACCATTTGCCCTCATATACGATCTGAGCCATTTTGTTGCCCATGTCTTTTTTGGCTTCCATGGTGGCCCGGTCTAATACCAGTTCTTCCAGCTGCTGGTGAGCCTCCATTAGAATCGTTCCGCCAGGAGTTTCATAGACGCCCCGGGACTTCATGCCTACAACGCGGTTCTCTACGATATCCACGATGCCGATGCCATGCCTGCCTCCCAGTTCGTTAAGCTTGCGGATGATATCGGAGACCTTCATGGACTCTCCGTTGACGCTGGTGGGGACGCCTTTTTCAAAGGTCATGGTTACGTATTCCCCTTCCTCCGGCGCCTTCTGCGGAGTCACGCCCAGAACCAGCAGGTGATCGTAGTCGGGCTCGCTGGCCGGATCTTCTAGCTCCAGCCCCTCATGGCTGATGTGCCACAGGTTGCGGTCACGGCTGTAGCTGTTGTCGGCAGAGAAGGGCAGGTCGATGCCGTGCTGGCGGCAGTATTCGATCTCGTCTTCGCGGGACTGCATGGTCCATACATCGGTCATACGCCAGGGGGCGATGATCTTCAGGTCGGGAGCCAGGGCCTTGATGCCCAGTTCAAAACGGATTTGGTCATTGCCTTTGCCGGTAGCGCCGTGGCAGATGGCAGTGGCGCCCTCTTTGCGGGCAATCTCCACCAGCCTTTTGGCAATAGCGGGACGCGCCATGGAGGTGCCTAACAGATACTTGTTCTCGTAGACGGCATTGGCCTGTACGCAGGGAACAATGTAATTGTCACAGAAATCGTCTACCAGATCTTCGATATACAGCTTGGAGGCGCCGGATAATTTGGCGCGCTCTTCCAGGCCATCCAGTTCGTTTCCCTGGCCGCAGTCGATGCAGCAGCAGATCACCTCGTAATCGAAATGCTCCTTCAGCCACGGGATGATGGCAGTGGTGTCAAGACCGCCGGAATATGCAAGTACTACTTTTTCTTTCATGATGGTTTCCTCTTTCTTTTTGAAATTTGTATACTTTTGTGTGCTGCTATGTATTGCATATGCTGGCAGCTGCGTGAGATAAGAAGCAGCCGCAGATTTTTGATGGAATGTCATCGTAAATAGCGTTTATAAATATACAATATTTTTTGGAAAAATGCAAGGGGAAACAAGGAATGTTTTGAAGATTGTGCAAATGGATGGATTTGAGGGAAGAATTGGCGCGGGATTGTGGAAAATGGCGAAAAAATATCAAGGCAGCCTGTTTTTGGCTGCTTTTGTTTGTCGCTGATAAGAGTTTTGGAAGGGAGACAGGTGAGAAGGATGAGGATTGGAAGGAAATGAAAGGAGGGGGGATGACGGGGAAGGGAAGAAAAAACGAAAATAGGGATTGCATAATATTCGCATATAATGTATAATTATGAGACCTCGGGATGGTTGGGGGCGAAAGGGGGTTTTTGGAGAGGCTTAACGGTGTGATGCCGTTCGGGTCTTTGGCAGTTGCTTTGCCAGTATCAGAGAACTGTGGATGATTAATGAAAAGCGGGAAACCTGATACTTTTTGGAAAAAAGGTCTTTTCTTATCGGAAGAAAATCACTATAATGGATAGCGGCAGCCGGTCCGGATAGCAGAAATTTTATAGAAGACAAGTATTTGGGCCGGAGATTTAAGAGAGGATGATTAAGGGCGGAAAGCGCCCGATAAAGAGGGATATGCGGTGCTGTAAAACGTACGCAGAATGGAGGAAATGATGATTAAAGCGGGCATTATTGGCGCGACGGGATATGCGGGAGCGGAATTGGTGCGGCTTTTGCTGCAGCGGGCGGATGTGGAGATTGTCTGGTATGGCTCCCGAAGCTATGTAGGAGAAGACTTCGCTTCTATTTACAGGAATGTGGCTCATGTATTGCAGAATGAAGCTTGTAAGGATGATGATATGGCAAAGCTGGCGGAGGAGACGGATGTGATTTTTACGGCAACGCCCCAGGGATTCTGTGCTTCGCAGGTGACGGAGGAGATTTTGTCCAAGACAAAGGTCATTGATCTGAGTGCGGATTTCAGAATCAAGGATGTAGAGGTGTACCAGCAATGGTATAAGATCGAACATCCCACACCGCAGTTTATCGAAGAGGCGGTCTATGGATTGCCGGAGGTGAACCGGGAGAAGATCCGGGGAGCGCGGCTTATCGCCAATCCGGGGTGCTACCCCACCTGTTCTTTTCTGACGTTGTATCCCATGGTGAAAGAGGGGTTGATCGATGTGGGCACGATTATCATTGACGCCAAGTCGGGGACTTCCGGGGCGGGCAGGAGTGCGAAGGTGCCCAGCCTGTACTGTGAGGTGAATGAGAGCATGAAGCCTTACGGGGTGGCCAGCCATCGCCACACGCCGGAGATTGAGGAGCAGCTTTCCTATGCGGCGGGCAAGCCGGTGGTGATCAGCTTTACGCCTCATCTGGTGCCTATGAACCGGGGGATTCTGGTGACGGCTTATGGGGCCCTGGCCAGACCGGTGACGGCAGAGGAAGTGAAGGCCATCTATAATCAATATTATGGCAAGGAGTATTTTGTGCGGGTGATGGAACCGGGGATGGTGCCTCAGACCCGATGGGTAGAAGGAAGCAATTTTGTGGATGTGGCATTCCAGATTGATCAGAGAACCAATCGCCTGGTGATGATGGGGGCCATTGACAATATGGTGAAGGGGGCGGCCGGGCAGGCGATTCAGAATATGAACCTGATGTTTGGGCTCCCGGAAAATACGGGACTGAAGCAGATTGCAGCATTCCCGTGACGGATGTGGGGCGTGAAGCCGGCGGAATAAGACGAAGGAGGAGCAGGATCAGCGATGGGCGGAACCATGAGTATTATCATCCGGGAGATGACGATGGATGATTACGATAAGGTTTATGCATTATGGATTGGGATTCGGGGGTTTGGAATCCGGTCTATGGATGATTCCAGAGAAGGCGTGGAGCGATTCCTGCGGCGCAATCCCACAACCAGCGTGGTGGCGGAGCAGAACGGCAGGATTGTGGGGGCGATTCTTTGCGGGCATGATGGAAGAAGAGGGTGTTTTTATCACGTGTGCGTGGCGAAGGATTACCGCAAGCATGGGGTTGGACATCGGATGGCGCAGCATTGTATGCAGGCGTTGATGGCAGAAGGGATTAATAAGGTAAGCCTGATTGCTTTTAAGAGCAACGAGGTGGGAAACGCCTTTTGGCAGGGCGTGGGGTGGACGAAGCGGGATGACATCAATTATTATGATTATACGCTGAATGAGGAAAACGTTACGGATTTTGTGAAGTGAGAAACTTGTATAAGAGGCTTGTCGGCGATAAGGCCTGTGAGCCGGTAAAAATCCCTTGTTTATGAGGGCGGGGCGAAGAGAAGCCGGAAAATGGAGGGAAAAGATGAAAAGGATTGAGGGCGGCGTGACAGCGGCAGCAGGATTCCAGGCAGCTTCCGTGGCAGCCGGGATTAAGTATAAGGATCGGATGGATATGGCGATGATTTTCAGTGAGACGCCATGCCGTGTGGCGGGGACTTTTACCACCAATGTGGTGAAGGCGGCGCCTGTGAAATGGGATCAGAAGATTGTGAAGGAGTCGGCATTTGCCCAGGCGGTAGTGGTCAATGCGGGGATTGCCAATGCCTGTACGGGGGCGGAGGGATATGGATACTGCAAGGACACGGCTTCGGCGGCTTCGGCGGCGCTGAGGGTGCCGGAGAATGCGGTGCTGGTGGCTTCCACAGGGGTTATCGGAATGCAGCTGCCCATGGACCGGATCAAAGCCGGGGTGGAGATGATGGCGCCTAAGCTGGATGGCGGGCCAAAGAGCGGCACGGCGGCTGCAAAAGCGATCATGACCACGGACACAAAAAAGAAGGAAGTGGCGGTGCAGGCAGAAATCGGCAAAAAGACGGTGACGGTAGGCGGCATGTGCAAGGGTTCGGGGATGATCCATCCCAACATGTGCACCATGCTGGCGTTTGTGACTACAGACCTGGCGATCTCCAAGGAACTGTTGCAGGAGGCCTTAAGCGAGGACGTCAAGGATACCTATAACATGATTTCCGTAGACGGGGACACTTCTACCAATGACACGGTGCTGCTGCTGGCAAACGGCATGGCGGGAAATCCGGAGATCACGGAGAAGAATGAAGATTATGCGGCTTTTTGCAAGGCGCTGCATATGGTAAACGAGACTTTGGCAAAGAAGATGGCCGGGGACGGCGAAGGCTGCACGGCGCTTTTTGAGGTGAAGGTGGTTGGCGCTAAGAGCAAGGAGCAGGCGGTGACATTGTCTAAGTCGATTATCACCTCCAACCTGACGAAAGCGGCTATTTTCGGCCATGACGCCAACTGGGGGCGGATTCTGTGCGCCATGGGATATTCAGGGGCGCAGTTTGACCCGGAGAAGGTGGATCTGTTCTTTGAGAGCAAGGCAGGAAGGCTGCAGATTATTGAAAACGGGGTGGCCCTGCCTTACAGTGAGGAGGAGGCCACGAGAATCCTCTCGGAGCCGGAGGTGACGGCTATCGCAGATGTGAAGATGGGGGATGCCTCTGCCACAGCCTGGGGATGCGACCTGACCTTTGATTATGTGAAGATTAATGCGGATTACCGGTCATAGCGGCCGGGAAGGAAGAACGAGGAAAGCAATTATGGAACTGGATAAAAATGTTATGCAGAAGGCGGAGGTGCTGATTGAGGCGCTTCCTTATATTCAGCGGTTTAACCGGAAAATTATTGTGGTGAAGTATGGCGGGAGCGCCATGGTGGATGAGGAACTGAAACATCGGGTGATACAGGATGTGGTGCTTTTGAAGCTGGTTGGGTTTAAGCCCATTATTGTCCATGGGGGAGGCAAGGAGATCAGCAGATGGGTCAATAAGGTGGGGATGGAGCCTCATTTTGTCAATGGCCTGCGGGTGACGGATGAGCCGACCATGGAGATCGCCGAGATGGTGCTGAATAAGGTGAACAAAAGCCTGGTGCAATTGGTCAATGAACTGGGTGTGAAGGCCGTGGGAATCAGTGGCAAGGACGGCATGATGCTGAAGTGCCGGAAAAAGCATTCCAAGGGTGAGGATATCGGGTTTGTGGGGGAGATCACGGAGGTGAACCCTAAGGTGATCTATGATCTGCTGGAAAAGGATTTCCTGCCGATTATCTGTCCGATCGGATTTGATGAGAATTTCCTCAGCTATAATATTAATGCGGATGATGCGGCCTGTGCCATCGCCCGGGCGGTGAGCGCGGAGAAGCTGGCGTTTCTGACGGACGTGGAGGGGGTTTACCGGGACTTTGAGGACAAGGGTTCCCTGATTTCGGAGATTACGGTGGAGGAAGCCCAGAAGTTTGTCAATGGCGGCGGCCTGGGAGGCGGGATGCTGCCGAAGCTGCAGAATTGTATTGACGCGATTCAGAATGGGGTGAGCCGGGTGCATATTCTGGATGGCAGGATTCCCCATTGCCTGCTGCTGGAGATCTTTACCAATAAAGGAATCGGGACTGCCATCCTGCGGGATGGGGATGAGAGGTACTATCATCCCGGAGTGCGAGGATGAAAATGGCCACAGCCAGGAATGGCCGGGAGGAACCGGCCAGCATAGAAAGAAAGGACGAGTCAATATGGAGAAACAGCAATATATCGATCGGGCGGAGCAGGCGTTTTACAAGGTCTATAACCGTTTCCCTGTGGTGTTCGACCACGGAGAGGGGGTTTGCTTGTATGATACGGATGGGCAGGAGTATTTGGATTTTGGGGCGGGAATTGCCGTCATGGGCCTGGGGTACGGCTGCCAGGAGCTGAAAGAAACCCTGAAGGGGCAGGTGGATAAGCTTTTTCACGTCTCCAATCTGTTCTACAATGTTCCCTCCATTGAGGCGGGGGAAAAGCTTCTGAAGGCTTCCGGTATGGAGAAGGTGTTTTTTACCAACAGCGGGGCAGAGGCTATCGAGGGACTTTTGAAGATTGCCAAGCGTCATGCATTTGATAAGGGGATGGCGCCGGATTATGAGATTATTGCCATGAGGCATTCTTTCCATGGGAGAACGCTGGGGGCATTGTCGGTGACGGGAAACGACCATTATCAGGAGCCTTTTGCGCCCTTGATTCCGGGGATTCGTTTTGCCATGTTCAATGATCTGGACAGCGTAAAGGCAGTGTGGAGCGAGAAAACCTGTGCAGTTATTATGGAGACGATACAGGGAGAGGGGGGGATTTACCCAGCCACGGAGGAATTCTTAAAAGGCGTGCAAAGCCTGTGCGATGAGCATGACGCGCTCCTTTTGCTGGATGAGATCCAGTGCGGCATGGGGCGGAGCGGCCATATGTTTGCCTGGCAGGGATATGGTGTGAAGCCAGACGGCATGTCTGTGGCCAAGGCTCTGGGAAACGGGGTTCCGATCGGGGCGTTTCTGGCTTCGGGAAAGGCAGCCTCTGCGATTGTGCCGGGAGATCACGGGACCACCTACGGAGGGAATCCCTTTGTGTGCGCGGCGGCCTCCAAGGTGCTGGATGTCTTTGAAGAAAAGAAGATTGTGGAGCATGTGCGGGAAACCGGAGACTATCTGTGGACAAGGCTGGATGAGTTTGTGGAAAAATATGATTGCGTGCAGGCGCACCGGGGGATAGGACTGATACAGGGGTTGGAGTTTACAAAACCAGTGGCCCCGGTGGTAGCCAATGCCCTTCTGGAGCAGAAGCTGGTGCTGATCAGTGCAGGCAGCAATGTGATCCGGTTTGTACCGCCGCTGGTGATTGAAAAGACGGATGTGGATGAGATGGTGCGGCGGCTGAAGGCGGCGATTGAGGCAGTGTGAGAAGAAGGCACACCTGTTTTGGAAGCAAGGCCCTCCCAAAGAACAAAAGTTCTTTGAGGGGGCCTTTTGCGACGGATGCCGGGGAGGGAACTTGATGTGGGGAGTAAGTTCCTTGAGATAAAAGCAGGGAAAAACGTATTGATGGATGGAAGCCGTGGAGTGACAGAGAGAAAAATCCTTGAATGTGGCAGGAGATATGTATATAATAAGAACGTGCCCGGATGCGCACACGAGTAGGCAGAGGATGAGAAGCATACCGGAAAGGAGATCATAATGACAAAAGACAGAGTTGTAGGGGAATGGATTGACGTGCTGGCCTCGAAGGCGCCGGTGCCTGGCGGAGGCGGCGCTTCTGCTCTGGGAGGAGCCCTGGGAGCGGCGTTGGGGCAGATGGTTGCCAATCTGACGGTGGGAAAGAAGCGGTATGCGGATGCGGAAGAGGAAGTAAAGAAGAGTCTGGCCGCGCTAAGAGGCCTTCAGGAAGAACTGCTTGAACTGGCAGACCGGGATGCCTGGGTGTTTGCGCCGTTGGCGGAGGCTTATGGGATGCCTTCCGAGACGCCCGGGCAGAAGGAAGAAAAGGCCCGGGTTATGGAGGAACGTCTGCTGGCTGCCAGCCTGGTGCCGATGGAGATGATGGAAAAGGCGCTGAAACTTCTGGATATTCTGGAGTTTCTAGGGGAAAAGGGGAGCCGGATGGCAGTGTCTGATGTAGGGGTGGCGGTGCAGTTTGCCCGCACAGCCCTGACCGGTGCGGTGATGAATGTCTATATTAATACAAAAGCTATGAAGAACCAGGAAAAGGCAAGGGAACTGAATGAGAAAGCCAGGGATATGATCGCTGCCGGTACCAAAAAGGCAGATGATATTTATGGGCGTGTATTGGAGCAGCTGGCAGGCACGACATGACGAAGTTCAGAGGTATCTGAAAAAGAGCGGCTGCAAAATCAGGAATAAAAGAGACTTCCGGATCATAGAGGAGGAGAGAGGAGCAGTATGATCGTATTAAAAGGGGCGGAGGTTTCTGCCAGGATCAAAGAACAGGTACAAAGGATGCTTGAGGGATGGGACGGCCCGGCACCGAAGCTGGCGATTGTCCGTGTGGGAGAGAATCCGGATGATATGTCTTATGAGCGGGGGGCCAAAAAAAAGCTGGAAAGTTTTGGTCTCAGGGTGGATTCTTATACCTATCCGGCGGATATCAGCGATGCGGATTTTAAGGAAGCATTCCGCGCAGTCAACGAGGACAGGGACGTGTCCGGAATCCTTCTGCTGCGCCCGCTGCCAAAGCAGATCCGTGAGAAAGATATAGAGAAGATGATTGATCCGGGGAAAGACCTGGACGGGATTTCTCCGGCAAATATCGCGAAAGTGTTTGCGGGGGATGCGTCGGGATTTGCGCCCTGCACGGCAGAGGCTGTTGTGGAGGTTTTGAAACAGAACGATATCGGGATTACCGGAAAAAGAACGGTGATCGTAGGACGCAGTATGGTGGTGGGAAAGCCTTTATCCATGCTGATGCTTAAGGAGAATGCCACGGTGACCATTTGCCATACGCGGACAAAAGACCTGGAGGAGACCTGCCGCGGGGCGGAGATTCTGGTGGCGGCTGCAGGCAGGGCCAAAATGCTGAATGGAGAGTATGTCGGGAAAGAGGCCGTGGTTGTGGATGTGGGGATTAACGTAGATGAGAATGGAAAACTGTGCGGGGATGTGGATTTTGAGGCTATTCAGGATACGGCGGCCATGGCAACCCCGGTGCCGGGCGGCGTGGGTGCGGTGACAACGGCGGTTCTGGCAAAGCATTTGGTGCGGGCGGCTCTTGAAAGGCGCAGATAAAGAAAAGAGGAGGAAATTGAAAATGGCAAAGATTTTACTGGTAAACGGAAGCGGCAATGCGGAGGGATGCACCTATACGGCGCTGCAGGAGATCGTTTCTGCCTTGGAAAAGGAAGGGCTGGAGGCGGAGATTTTCCAGCTGGGAAAGGACCCGGTTCGGGACTGCATCGGCTGCGGCGGCTGCGGAAAGCTGGGAAAATGCGTCTTTGATGAGGACAGGGTCAATGAGTTTGTGGAACTGGCGCGGCAGGCAGACGGTTTTGTGTTTGGGACGCCTGTATATTATGCTCATCCCAGCGGCAGGATTTTATCATTTCTTGACCGGGTATTCTATTCCGGCGGCAGTGCGTTTGCCTTTAAACCGGGGGCGGCGGTGGCCTCTGCCAGGAGAGCCGGAACCACGGCCTCGCTGGATGTGCTGAACAAATATTTTACCATCAACCGGATGCCGGTGGTTTCTTCTAATTACTGGAACATGGTTCATGGGAATACGCCCATGGAGGTGAAGCAGGATCTGGAAGGCCTGCAGATCATGCGGGTGATCGGACAGAATATGGCTTGGATGGTGAAGTGTATTGAAGCCGGGAAAGCGGCAGGGATCGGATATCCTGAGACAGAGATGAAGGTAAAGACGAATTTTATCCGCTAATCTGTCCGCCATGGGAAGACAAATCGCTTGCTTTCAGGGTTGTTATTTTTGATGGTTATTATTTTCAAAAGAAATGGTAGACAAGTCAGAACGCCTGTGATATTATGAGGATACGGCCACGGAAAAGAGCCTGGGCCGGTTTGGCTTTGTCGAGAACAGAATGGGAAGGGGTGAAAGGATGAAGTAAATTTCCTGTAAAAAGCAACGATATTTTCGGAGTCATGTGGGGATTTCATTCTGCATGTCTGTATTTTAGTTACTTTTTTTTGCAGGAATATTACTTCATTCTCATCTCTGTTTTAATAGGAAAGATTTTGTTGCAGGCGGCATATATACGGCAGGAAGCGGAACGATAGCGGCAGACCGGGGGAATACGTCCGGGGAGATATCCGGCCAAAGTGTTGTTTAAAACAGAATCGGCATCTGTATAGAAAACAGTTGTGGGAAGATTCCTGCGGCTGTTTTTTTGCGGCCTTTTGGCCGTGAATGGAGGGATGCTTATGTCATTGATACAGATCTCGGATCTTTGTTTTACGTATGAGGGAAGCTTTGACCCGGTATTTGAACGGGTGTCGTTTCAGGTTGATACGGACTGGAAATTGGGACTGACGGGAAGAAACGGACGGGGAAAGACCACGCTTTTGCGGTTGCTGCAGGGAGAGCTGAACTATACCGGTTCCATCGTTTCATCGACGGAGTTTGATTATTTTCCCTGTCCGGTAAAGGATCAGGCACGTTTGACATATGAGATATTGGAGGACCTGCCGGGCAGCGGCCGGTATGAATTTTGGGAACTTTTGCGGGAACTAAAAAGGCTGCAGGTGGAGGAAGAGGTATTATACCGGCCATTTGAGACGCTATCCGGAGGGGAACGTACGAAGGTATTGCTGGCGGCGTTATTTTTGCAGAAGAATTTTCTGCTGATTGATGAGCCGACCAATCATCTCGACCAGGATGGCAGAAGACTGGTAAGCCGGTATCTGAATGGCAAAAAAGGTTTTATCCTGGTATCTCATGACCGTGTGTTCCTGGATGGATGCGTGGATCATATCCTGGCGATTAACCGGGCGGGGATTGAGGTGCAGAAGGGCAATTTTTCGTCCTGGAGAGAAAATAAACGGAGGCAGGATGCCTTTGAGATGGCCGAGAATGAACGTCTGAAGAAGGATATCCGCCATCTGCAGGCGGCAGCGCGCCAGTCCGGCGGCTGGGCAGACCGGGCGGAAGCCGCAAAGATCGGGAGAATTCCCAAAAAGGAGGAAACATTTATTGGAACCCGCGCCTATATCGGGGAGAAATCGCGCCGCATGCAGCAGAGGAGAAAGAATCTGGAACGGCGTCAGAACCATGCCATGGAAGAAAAACAAAAACTGCTGAAAAATATAGAGACAGCGGAAGAGCTGAAACTGGTTGCGCTTTCGCATCACTCGGAGAGACTGGCGGTCCTGAACCATGTGGAAGCAGGATATGGCTGCCCTCCAAAGGCTGTGAACAGGGAGGTTTCTCTGGAGATAAACCAGGGCGAAAGAATCTTCTTACAGGGGAAAAACGGCTGCGGAAAATCCAGTGTACTGAAGCTGATTTTAGATGAAAAAAACCGGAAAAACGGAAATAATAGTGAGTTTGGAGTTCAATTATGCAAGGGGGAACTTTGGCTGGCCGGCGGTCTGAAGATATCTTATGTATCACAGGAAACTGCGTTTCTGAGGGGGAGCCTGAAGGAATACGCAAGGGAGCGCGGTGTGGAAGAAAGACTGTTTCTGGCGCTTTTGCGCAAGCTTGATTTTGCCAGAGAGCAGTTTGAAAAGCCGATGGAAGATTACAGTGAGGGACAGAAAAAGAAGGTGCTTCTGGCACGCAGCTTGTGCGAGCAGGCGCATCTGTATATTTGGGACGAACCCTTGAATTATATCGATATGGACTCCCGGATACAGGTTGAGGAGCTGATTTTAAAGTTTCGGCCGACGATGATTCTGGTGGAACATGATGAGGCATTTGCCGGGAAGGTGGCCACAAGAACGGCGGCAGTGAACCCGCCGGAAAACCGGTAGAGGCGGCATTCAGTGCGCCGCCTCTGTTTTCTGAAAGGCGATTCGTTCTTCGCCGTTTTTTATATGAATGATGCCGCAATACTGGAAGTTGTTTTTTTCGAGCATCTTTTGCATAGGGATGTTGTCCCGGTGGGTATCGATGCGCAGATTGTGATTGCATTGTTCAAAACACCAGTTGACGCAGAAGGAGGCTGTGCCTTTGCGGATTCCGGGCGCGGCTACCCGGTGCATGACGCCATAAGGCCTGTCATTGATCCAGGCGCCTTCGTAGATTTGGGCGTAGTCGGGTTCCGGCTCCAGGGAAAAGTAGAAGATTCCCAGAACTTGTCCGTCCTCCACGCACAGATAACTCTCGCCTCGACGGATATCATCGATGACCTGTTCCCTGGGAGGGTGATTGTCGCCCCATTGGCTAGGATTGCCGTGATCTTTCATAAATTGCCTCGCCTTGGCATACAACTCCAGCGCAGTGCCGAGATCTTCCATAGTGGTTTTTCGGATTTCCATAGTAGATAGCCTTTCTTGGTTGAATGGGTTTTTGGTTACGGTTCCATCATATCAAATAATCGCAGCTGTGTCATCTGATATTTTTTCTGGCAGGCAGAGATGATGTCTTTCATGTGATAGAGAATTTTGCGGCGTTCGCATTCTTCGGCAAAGAGCTTCCACAGCCGGGAGGCGTTGGGACTGCGGCATTCATACTGATAGCCATATTGACGCCGGTAACGGTCCGGCAGTCCCTGGCCGGGGAAGAGCTGTTCCAGGCGGGCGTAATACCAGTCGCGCTGATTCCCGCGCAGGGTCATGCCGAATGCCGCATAGATAAAGCGGGCGCCTGCTTCCTGGGCGTGGCGTACAATGGCGCGGATATTTTCTTCGCTGTCTTCCAGCCAGGGAAGGACTGGCATCAGTAGAATTCCATTGAAAATGCCAGCCTCGCTGAGTGCGTTGAGCATGGCAAAACGGTCGCCGGAGGCCGGGGCGCCTGGTTCGATTTTTTTGCTGAGGGCGTCGTTGGCAGTGGTGATGGTCACCTTGCACAGAACCGGCGAGTGCTCCCGGATGCTTTGTAAAATATCAAGGTCCCGAAGCAGCAGGGTGCTCTTGGTGGCGATGGCGGCCCCGAAGTTAAAGGCATCGATCAGTTCCAGGGCGTGGCGGGTCAGTAAAAGTTCTTTTTCAAAAGGGTTGTAGGGATCGCTCATGGCGCCGGTGCCGACAACGCCGGTGCGGACTTTGCGCCGCAGATCGTTGCGGATAATAAGCAGCGCGTCTTTTTTGGCACGTACCCGGTCAAAGTCTTCGATGTGATAGCAGTCAGACCGACTGTCGCAATAGATACAGCCATGGCTGCAACCGCGATAGATATTCATATTGTAGTCAATGCCAAACCATTCCCGGCTTTTTGTGGCGGTGATAATGGTTTTTGCGGGGATGTATTCCATGGGCAATCTCCTTGGCTTTATCTGTTTTAATATATGTAATGTCTTATGATACCCTGTCCGCGAACCTCATGCTGCGCCTTCGGCCCCCATTCGCTAAGTGGCCAGGTATTACTCGCACTAAGTTCGTAAAATACCTCGCTAAGTGTTCCTATTATACTACAAATCCGAGAAAGTGAAAACAGGCAGTTTGAGGGCTGCCGATCAGTTATGGGCCAATACCGTTATGGTGTTACGTTGGGCGTGGATGAAGAAATCCTGGGATTGCACAAAGCAATCGGGATATGGTACAATAAAATACAGACAGAAGAGGAAGATGAATGAAGCCAAAGCACAATGGCATTTCGGATTTGCGGCAGCAATAAACCCGGAATAGGCGGATGCGGTATTGGAGGTAAGCGTTAAGGCGAACCGTGAGATAGCGGAAGAATTGAAAGGGGATGGGGCCATGCACCAGGCATTGTTGAAAAGCATGGAACCGGAGATTGCCCAGATCGTGAGGCAGGCGACGGAGAAGGAGGGACGAGAGAAGGAAGAGGAGAGAGGAGAGACGAGAGAAGGAAAACGAGAAACGAGAGAAGGAAAACGAGAAACGAGAGAAGGAAGAGGCTGTCAGGCAGTTGAGAGAGGAAGCAGAGAAATCTGCGATAAAAATGGCAAAGCCGCAAAAATTTACAATCGAAGGGATACAGGAGTGCTTTCCCGAACTTTCCATTGATGACATCAAAAAGCTTGCTGAAAATGTGACTCAAGTATGGCCAAAAGATTGTGTCAGAACAGGGATAGATTGGAAAAGTCTTGAAGTGAGGAATGGGATATGATATGATGACACCAGGGATGAGACGGGATCTTACGAGAAAGAGGAGGCAGGATTATGAAAAAAGTGATTACGATCAGTCGTGAGTTTGGAAGCGGTGGGAGAGAGATCGGATTCCGCCTGGCAGAAAAGCTTAAGATTCCGTTCTACGATAAGGAGATTATCTCCATGGCGGCGGAGGACAGCAATATTGCGGAGGATGTGTTTCACGCCCATGATGAGGTGATCGGGCAGCAGGAGCGGGCGGACCATGAGTATGTATCGGTCAATCCGTTTTCCGTCCTGTATGAAGTCCCGGTGCAGGATCAGCTTTTTATGGCCCAGTCCCAGATTATACGAAGGCTGGAGCAGTCTGGCCCCTGTGTGATTATCGGCAGATGTTCGGATTTTATCGTGGAGGATGGTTTCCGCGTGTTCATTTGCGGCAGTATGAAGAAGCGTGTGGAGCGGATGCGGCAGCTGAAGCAGGAAAGCAGCAGGAAGATGGAGGCCCGTATCCGGGAGATTGACCAGAGAAGGCGGGATTATTACCAATATTTTACCGGCAATGAGTGGGGGAACCCCAGGAATTACCATATCAGCCTGAATAGCGGAGAACTGGGGATTGAGCGTTGTGTGGAGATGATACTGGCGTGCCTGGAGACGAATGGTCACTGACAGGCAGAAGATATATTTGTTAAAAAATCGACAGGCAGCCATCTGCCTGTCTTTTTGGTGCTCACGGGGTGGAGAGGAATACAGGACACAGCTGCCAAAAACTGGTAACTGTACTCTTGTCCCGGCATGGCGAGTAAGGGGAAGGGCATCCCCTGCTCGATTTGCAGAAGATCCGGCGAAATATGCCGGCTATGTAATTTGACGGATTGCACGGTTTATGATTTCCAGAGACTGGCTTTTTGTATATATGTAAGGACTGTCAGGAAGGGAGACGAGAAAATCGGCCAGAGCAAGGCAGATTCCGGTTTCCCGGATGGAGACAGCACGTTCGTCCGGGCATCCGATCAGGTGAAACAGGGATGCGTTCCTTTCTGTTACGATCAGATTCAGACAGGGAGGAACCCGAAAAGCATCCGAATTGATCAAATAAAGAAAGGTGTGCGCCTCGCTGCAGATTTCCCGCAGACGATTCAAAAAAATAAGCCTGTGCCTGGGAGGAAGTGGCTGGGTCAGGGAGGGCGGCAGTTCCATGAGAACCCCGGTTTTGGCAAATTCCATCAACCCCTGCTCGGCAAAATAATGGCAGTGCCATTCATCCGGGTCCTGCCAATCCGGAAATTGCCCGCTGGCAGCATGCGGAAATATCTCCTGTTTTTCCATGTCTTCCCAAAGGAGAAGATCCGCCTTTTCCGGCTCGTTCAGCGCGGTCAGGCACGGATAGTAACTCAGGATATGGGCGGGGCCGGAAAACGGACGGACAGGATCTATGATTTTGCTGCAGTGGCGCAGATGATGGTCAAATTGGGTCTGATAAAGCCCGACCATGGTTTTATCCTGACATAATAAGGCATTTTCCATATCCTGAGAGAAAAGCAGAAGGCTGTCAGGAAAGATGGCATAATAAGGATACAGGAGTCCATAATTTTTGTCGCTCAGACAATCGTCATAGTAAAAAAAGGCTTGATAACGAAAGCGGGCGGAAAAGCAAAGCGGAAGGACGGCGGCGATCACATCCAGATTGTGGCCGTCAAAATCTGCCTGTGCCTTGGCCATCGGAAAGATCTGGGTGATCTGTATGGGGTGATCCTGGTGCGGCGCAAGGATGGTCAGACTGGTATTTAACAGGTTATGCTCCGGTTTGGCAGGGAGGAATAAACCGGCGTGAGGATCTTCATGAGAGAGAACCGTGCGGGTCAGTTCCGCCTGGAAAAGATGGCAGGCATTAAGAGAACCGGAGACTGCGCAGACGCCATTGGGACAGTGGGGGGCAACGTGCAAGACACTGTCCGGAGATTTGCCGAAACAGGCGGGCATCTGTCTTTCGCTTTCATAGATGAGGGTTGCGGACTCGATCAGCCTTTTGACAGCCGCGCGCTGAAGGTATCGTGTTTTCCCAATTCTGGACATCTCATAGGAGGTTTCGAGTTTTTGCTGTTCGGAGGGCCGGAGTTGGAGATGGCTTCGGAGAATTTCATAGATATCCGGGGACGGGAAACGTTGATCGGCGAGATATCTCTGGATATTGACCCGGTTGACTCCGGAAATGTTAGCAAACTGATAAATGGTAAAGCCGCTTTTTTCGATGTATTCTCTTAAAAGTTCTCCGAACGTTTTCATGGAAAGACCTCTTTCGTGACGGTTTTACTGGATTATAAGATGGGAGTGACGGGTTGTCAACGATTAGTTTGGGAAGAGATGTTTTTCCTGGTGTACAGAGAAAAGATGAGCGGTACAATTGGTGGTACATATTGATGGAGACAGCGGAGATTAGTAAAATGGAAGAAATTACAAAACAATCCGAAATATTCCAAAAAGACAAAATTATTTAACCCAAAATGGGAAAGGGATGTTTTAAAAGAGACAGCGGAGAGGAAAAAGGATATGAAGATACGCGGCTTTTTGGCAGGAGCATTATGTTTGGCGGGGATCTATGCTTTTGGTATGGTAAGCGCAGCAGATGAGAACCCGTCCCTGGAGCAGGTATATATCAATATGCCGGAGGTGACTGTCTACGGGCAGGGGGTCGGAGAAAATGTGACAGAGGCCTGGCTGGGAAAAGAAAGGCTGGAATTAGTGGGAAGCACTTCTTTTGGCCAGAGCGGGGAGCCGGTCTGGTATTATGTGCTGCTGGATGTGTCCAATTCTATGCCGGAGGCTTATTTTAATGAGATCAAGCAATCGATTCGGAATTTTGAGGGGACGTTAAGGCCGGGTGATTGCATGGCACTCTATACATTTGGCGAGCAGGTGGAACTGAGGCTGGCGGAGGATCATGCGCCCGAGGATATGCAGGCTGTCCTGGATTCGATTGACAACGTGGACAATAAGACGCTGCTGTTTGAGGCCGTCAGCATGGCGGCAGACCGGGCGGAACAGGTGCCGGCAGAGGTTTGCAAGCGGAAGGTGCTGGTGGTGATTTCCGACGGGGAGGATTTTACCATCGGCAAGACGGTGGCGCAGGAGGCGCAGGAGAATTTAAGGCGCAAGGGCATTCCGGCCTATGCGTGCGCCATCAAAGATACGGCTCGTGAAAATATTAACAATTTTGGGGAGTTTGCGAGGACTTCCGGTGGGAAGCTGATGATCTTTGGCAGGGAAGAGGCGGGGACGTTTCTGGATGCCTTTGCGCAGGAGATGGACATGGCAGATGTGGTGGAGTTTCGGGCCGGAAGCAATACCGTGAGCAACAGCATGGAGACATTTGCCATTAAGACCGATGCCAATCAGACCCTGACCCGGGATGTACTGGTAGCCAGACATGAGGAAGACCGGATAGCTCCGACGGTTTTATATGCCGAGAAGGCGGCCCCGAACCAGGTCCGGCTGGAATTTTCGGAACCGGTACGGGGAGCCGGAGCGGCGGGTTCTTATATGGTCACCCGGGCGGATGGAGATAGCGGCAGGCAGATCGTGGCTGTGACGGGAGTCAGCGTGAGTACGGAGAACGCCAATGAGGTGGTGCTGACTTTTGCGGAGGAACTGAAGCCGGGAGCATATACTATCGCCTGTACCAACATCTACGATTTGTCTATGGAGAACAATGTGGTGGAGGGGACGGCGGGATTTGAGGTGGAAGAGCCGGCGCCGGCCGTCGAGACAGAAGAACGGACGCTGGCAGAGAAGTGGATGGCGGCATTGAAAAAATGGTTTTGGGGGATTCTTGCTTTGCTGGCAGGCATATCGGCAGCGGTGGCAGCGATTGTGATAAAGAAAAGGAAGGACAGCCAGGCAGAGCCTTTTGAAGTGCTGGAAGAGTTAGCGGAGGAACCGTCCGTTTCCGTCAATCCGTCTGTTTCGCTGAATCTGGATGATGATGACTGCACACGGCGTCTGTTTGACTATCCGGAGACGGGGTTAAAGAGCTATCGCCTGGAATTGTATGATCTGGATAATCCCGAACGGGTATATCAGGTAAATGTCGTTGACAGGATTACTCTTGGCAGAGGCCGGGAATGTATGGTCTGCATTCCTGACAACCGGACTTTGTCGGGCTGCCACTGCGAGATTGTGCTGCAGGATGGGAAAATGATTCTGCGTGATCTGGAGTCGAAGAACGGAACTTTTCTGGATGAGAGTCCGAACCGGATAACGGAGGCGGAATTGAAATCCGGCAGTGTGCTTCGCATGGGTTCCGCCAGACTCCGTATACAGGTCAGGCAGATCAACGAATAAGGAGTCGGAAAGCGGATGACACAGTTTTTGAAGGAAAGATGGTATTATGTGGCGGCAGCGGCGGTTCTGGTGATCATTTTTGCGCTGATCGGCCATTATCTGAAGAAACGGAAAGAAAAAAGGACACAATACCAGAAGCTTTTGAAGGATCAGGCATTGAGTGAGGCCCTGAAAAACAGCCGGAGCCGGAAAAACGTGTTTTCGGAAAACGGTCAGGCGATGCCGATGGAACTGGAGCAGAAGACAAGGAAGAAAGAGGCCACGACGGGAGGCCGCATCGTCATACAGCTGTCTGTTATGGGAGCAAAACTGCAAAATTATATGCTGAATCCGGAGGACCATATTTTGCTGGGAAACCAGGAGGGGATGAATGATATAGTGCTTCCGGCGGAGGATATGGCGCCGCAGCAGTGCGAGATCTTTCTCTATCACGAAGAGGTGTATGTGAGGAACTTAACCCCCGGCCATATGGTCATCTTGCAGCGGAAGAAACAGAAAACAGCAGTGGTGGACAAGGCGGTTCGCCTGCTGACCGGAGACCAGATGAGGATCGGGACCTGCCACGTCCAGGTATTTCTGATGGATTATAAAGGACAATTGATGTAACAAAAGATGCTGTCGTGTCCGGGGAACAGGATAGGAAAAGAGGGAAAATGAGTATTGTATTATCGGTTTATACGAAGAACGCATATAAGGAATTTCAGCTGCCAGCATTGAGTAATGCGGATTATGATATTGGGATTTCCTGTCGGTTTTTTCGGCTGAAGGAAGATCTGACGCTGCGGATGGAGGCGGTAAGCGGCCGCTGGCGTCTGCGGCACAGCCGGGCCTGCCAGCTGCAGAAGGAAGGCGGTGATCCTTATGATTATCTGGAGTCCGATGACATTATCCGGATCACAACCTGGCTGGATGAACAGATTACGCTGGTGGTTACACAAAGGGAGAGCACGTTTGAGGTCTTAAACAAGTACAGCATTTCCTCTCTGACACAGGTGACGATCGGCTCTGCCCCGGAAAATGATATCCGTTACCGGTTTCTGGATCTGGTTTCCCGGCGGCACGCGATTCTGAGGAAAGACGGCAGTCAATGGGTGATTGACGATCTGAGCGCCAATGGGATCTTCCTGAATGAAAAGAAACTGACCGGGCGGAAAACGCTGGAACTGGGAGACTGTATCAGCATCTATGGCTTGAAGATTATTTTTTTGGGTGGGAAGCTGGCGATTTCGGCGGTAAATGATCAGCTGAGGCTGAGCAGCCAGATCCTTCCGCTTCACTATGTCAGGACAGCCTCTGCTGCAAGTCAGGAAGGCAGCAGACGAATACAGGGGAAGAATTATTTCCATCGTTCTCCGAGAAACGTGGCGCCTCTGGAGACTGAGCCGGTGGTGATTGAGGCGCCGCCGTCTCCCCGGGTGATCAACCGCAGGCCGCTGCTGATGGTGATCGGGCCGTCTTTTACCATGATGATACCCATGCTTCTGGGGACGATGCTGACGATGTATCTTCGGTCCAACAGCGTGGCATATTCCGGGGCATTTATGTACACGGGTATTGTCACCTCCGTGGGTTCTGCCATTCTGGGAGTATTCTGGGCGCTGATGAATATCCGTTATGAAAAGAAGATTACCGTGGAGGAGGAGCAGAAACGTTTTGAGGCTTACAGCGCTTATCTGATCCGCCAGGTAGAAGTGATCAAGGAAAAATATGAGCAGACCCGCCGGACGCTGCTGGAATTGTATCCGGATGTGGCAGAATGTATTCGTTATGACCGCACAAACCCGGCGCTCTGGAGCAGGAACCGGCGGCATGAGGATTTTCTCTCTCACCGTTTGGGACTGGGGAGCCTGCCGTTCCAGATTGCGATCGATGCGCCGAAGGAAAGGTTTACCATGTCGGATGACAACCTGATGCAGAAGCCGCAGATGATCCGCCAGGAGTATGAGACTCTGTATGATGTCCCGGTGCGGGTAAATCTGGCGGATTATCACGTAATCGGCCTGGTTGGCGGAGTGGGCAAGCAGGGAGCCATCGATATCATGCATATCCTTTCTTCTCAGATTGCCGCCAACAATTCCTATACGGACGTCAAACTGATTTATATTTATGATGGAAAAAAGAAGGGGGAGGACTGGGGATTTGCAAAATGGCTGCCCCATGTCTGGTCCGAGGACAAGAAAACCCGCTATGTGGCTTCCGGCAAAGAGGAGGCCAGCGATGTTTTCTATGAACTGGTCAAGATTTTCCGCATGCGGTCGGAGGATGAGCAGCAGAAAAAGGAGCCGGTGCCCAAACCTTATTATATTATGTTTGTGGCAGACGCCTCGGTGCTGGAGGGGGAACTGATCACCAAGTATATCTATGACGGCCAGGAATCCGTGGGGCTGACCACCTGCATTATGGCGGAGAACTACGAGCAGCTGCCGAATCTCTGTGAATTTGTGATTCAAAAGGATAGGGAATTCGAGGGATGCTACCGTCTGTCTGACGTGGAACGGCACCAGATAAAATTTGATGAGGCGGATGCGTCTGCGATGGAGCAGATGGCGCGCAACCTGTCCGGAATCGAGGTAAAGGAAGTGGAAAAGGGTGGCGACATCCCCAATTCCCTGACCTTTTTTGAACTGTTCCACGTCAACCGGCCGGAGGAACTGAAAGCAGAGGAACGCTGGCGTAAGAATCGTAATTACGAGAATATGAGAGCGGAAGTCGGTGTGAGGGCAGGCGGAGAATTGTGTTATCTGGATGTACATGAGAAATACCATGGGCCGCATGGCCTGGTGGCAGGCACGACAGGTTCCGGCAAATCGGAGACTTTGCAGACCTATATGCTTTCTTTGGCGCTGAATTTCAGTCCCGATGATATCAGTTTTTTTATCATCGATTATAAAGGCGGAGGCATGGCAAACCTTTTTGACGGGTTGCCCCATCTGATCGGGCAGATCTCCAATCTGTCCGGCAATCAGGTGCGCAGGGCGATGGTTTCCATCAAGAGCGAAAACAAGCGCCGCCAGAGGGTGTTTAATGAGCATAATGTCAATAACATCAATCTTTACACCAAGCTTTATAAGAACGGGGAAGCCGCGATGCCGGTGCCGCATTTGTTTATTATCATTGATGAGTTCGCCGAACTGAAACGGGAAGAATCCGACTTTATGAAGGAACTGATCAGTGTGGCGCAGGTCGGGCGGAGCCTGGGAGTGCATTTGATTCTGGCAACGCAGAAGCCAAGCGGGACCGTGGATGACAATATCTGGAGTAACTCCAAGTTCCGTCTGTGCCTGCGCGTGCAGGACCGTCAGGACAGTAACGATATGCTGCACAAACCGGATGCGGCTTATATCACACAGGCAGGCCGCTGCTACCTGCAGGTGGGAAATGATGAATTATACGAATTGTTCCAGTCCGGTTACAGCGGGGCGGCCTATGATGAGAACGCTGGTTCCTTCCAGACAGGGATTGCCTCGATGATTTCCATGACTGGTAAAGAGGCGTTGATCGGAAGCAACCTGAAACGAAAGCAGCAGGCAAAGCTGCGTCTTAGCTGGATCTGCAGCCTGATACGAATGATGCAGTATGCGGCGGCAGACCGGCTTATGACATTAAGAGCGTTTTCAGAAAACCCGGATGCGATGGAGTCTGTCTATCAGAAGCTGGAAGAGTTTGGGGCGGATTATCCCAGGAGTGAATACAATAGCCGCCGTCTGGAGGAGCTGCTGCGTAGCTATCTGGATATTTCGGATCTGGTGAGCAAGGATGCGCCACGAAGCCTGGAGGAAGAGGTCGGGGAACTTTTAAAATATGCGGATCAGAATAATGTAAAACTTCCGGAACAGAAGATGAAGACCCAGCTGGATGCCATGGTGGAATATCTGGCCAAAACAGCCAGGGAACATGGTTACAATCATAACTTCCAGCTGTGGATGCCGCTTTTGCCGGTTTCCTTCCCGATTAGCCTTCTGGCAGGTTACAAGGACCGTATTTTTGACGGAAGCCAATGGCAAAAACCGGCGGAGGAATGGGCGCTGGAGGTGCCGCTGGGATTGTGCGACGATCCGGTCAACCAGGCTCAGATGCCGCTTGTCATCAGCTTTTCCGAGAACGGCCATCATGCCTTTTGCGGCAGGATCGTCAGCGGCAAGAGCACGCTTTTGCAGACGTTGTTCTATGCAATGGTACATAAATATGCTCCGGATTATGTGAATCTGTATGCGATTGATTTCAGCAGCCATATGTTGTCTGCTTTTGAGCATGCACCGCACGTCGGCGGCGTTATCTACGAGGACGATTCAGAAAAAATGAACAAGTTCTTCCATATGATGAACCAGATGCTGGAAGAACGGAAAAAACTGTTTAAGGGCGGCAATTACAGTCAGTATGTCCGTGCGAATGGAGTGCGGGTGCCGGCGGTGGTGATTGCGATTGACAACTATGCCAGCTTCCGGGAGAAGACGAACAATCAATATGAAGATGTGGTCTTGCATCTGGCCCATGACGGCGTCGGCTATGGAATTTTCCTGGCAATTACGGCAGGCGGATTTGGTTCCAGTGAGATTCAGACCAAGGTCGGGGACAATATCAAGACCGTGGTCTGCCTGCAGATGAATGACAAATTCCAGTATGCGGATGCGATGCGGGTTCCCAGGGTGGAGACCCTGCCGGAGACGGATATCCGGGGCCGCGGCCTGGCCCGTGTCGGAGAACGGATTCTGGAGTTTCAGACGGCCCTTTCCCTGGAGGCAGAGGATGATTACCAGCGTCTGGGCAGGATCGAAGAGGAATGCCGGCAAATGCAGAAGGCATGGATGGGCAGGAGAGCGAAACAGATTCCGGTGATTCCGGAAAAACCGGTATGGTCCGAGTTCGAGGAACTGGCAGAGACGGAGGAACTGTCCGCCGATGACAGACATTTACCACTGGGATATGAAAAGGAGAGTGCCTCTCCTTATGGCATTGATTTAAGCAGGACTTACTGTTACCTGATATCCGGAAGAGCCAGGACAGGAAAGACCAATGCCATGAAAGCGCTGATTCGCGCCGCCGGAAAGAAGGGCGGCCGGGTGGTGGTAATCGAGCATGGTTCCGACGAATTGAAAGCCACAGCGGCAAAGACAGAGGCAGAATATATTGACAGTCAAAAGCTGCAGGCGGATTTCTTTGCCGGACTCATAGAGCCGGTTAAAAAGCGCAATGGGATCAAAAAGGCGCTGATTGAGGAAGGGCGGGAGGAAGAGGTTTATGAGGCGATGCAGAAGGAAGAAAAATATTATATTTTCATCGCCGACATGAACGAGTTTATCAATTCCGTGTACAAACCGGAAGAGGGGGTGCTGAATATCCGCCCGTTCCTGGAGAACATTACGGAAAAAGGCAAAATGCTGAATGTATTCTTCTTCGCGGGGATAAACCCGGACACAGTTTCCTCCATAGTCGGACTGCGGGCCTATGAGAATATGACCGGATATCGCACAGGTATCCATCTCGGAGGCGCCGTGTCCAATCTGCGGTATATGGATTTTGGTTATCTGAACTACACGGAACAGGCAAAGACAATGAAAGCAGGGACTGCTTTGCTGCCAACCGGAAATGACGAGAATGTGGCCAGGGTGGTAGTGCCGCTGGTAAAAGGATAGGGGAGACAAGACAGATGGTTTCCATGATGGTATACGATCCGCAGCCGGAAGAACTGGAACTGATGAAGGTTCTGATTCGCAAGGCAGCTGCAGTACTGACAGAAGAAAAATGGCAGATGGAATTTTTTGCAAAGAGGGAGCAGGTGGCGGCATTTTTAAATGATCGTCCGTTGCTTGACATGCTTTGTTATGACGTGTCGCCCAGAGGAAGCATCGAGGACCTGGAGCGAATCCGGAAAAATTATCAGAATACGTTGCTTTTGCTGATTGCCGATGCCGCAATGTCGCCGATGGAATATATCCGTCCGACGATTCTTGCCTCCTCGCTGCTGATTCGCCCGCTTTCGCCCGGACAGGCGCAGGATCAGATCACGGACCTGGTGGAGCGGTTTGTGGATCAGTCGTCCGACGGGCAGGAGGAGAGCCTGGTGATTGAGACCAGGGAGGGGAAAACCTATGTCCCGCTGTCTCAGATTTATTACTTTGAGGCCAGGGAAAAACGAATCTATGTGCGTCTGAAAAAACGGGAACTGGCATTTTATGAGACGATTGAGCATCTGGCAGAACGCCTTCCGGATTCGTTTGCCCGCTGCCATCGCAGCTTTATTGTCAGCAGAAAACGGATTCGCAAGGTAATGCTTTCCAAGAACCTGATTGAACTGGAGCAAGGGATAGAGATTCCTCTTTCGCGCAGCTATAAACCGGCATTTAAGGAGCAGAAATGATTTATATCTTGGATTTACTGGAATTTCAGGTACTGGCAGCGGCCAGAAATATGGATGTCTATTATGGTTTTTCCAGGGAGGAAGCGGCCAAGGAAGAGGTCTATTACACCGTATATCAGATGGTGCGTTCCGGGGTATTAAAGCAGGAAAAGGAAGGACTTTTGATTCAGCCGCCGTTTTCTGATTTTATGGATCGGATTGCGGGTTCCTGCGGGGTGCTGGTGGCAGACCGGGGACAATATGCCCTGCCGCGGCAATGCATCTATTTTGCGGGGGGACAGTATGTGTGCGTCGAGAACTGCCGTCAGGAGAAATCCGAGGTCAGCCTTTGCGGCCTGACGGAAGAAGGTTTTTTTGCACAGCTGCAGGAATTGAATCAACTGCCAAACCCCCGCCTGACACAAGATTTGGGTTCCTATGATTATGCCGGATATTGGGACAGCCGTATCTCTGAGGAACTGAAAGAAAAATTGCTTTCAGGCTGCCAGGAAGAGACGGAGGAATATCTGAAGTGTGAACAGGTGCATAGTGTCTTTACGATGAGGGATAAGGAGAATGGCACAATACACCGGCGGATGATCCTGTTGGATCTGGCATTGGAATACTGCATGGTCTTGCAGGATGCGAAAAGCGGGAAGAGCCTGTCCTGGGAACGGTATACCAGGGAAAATGCCTGGGAATTTTTGAAATCCTGGTGGCGGGAGGATAAGGAGAGGTAAGGATGATACTGGTAGATATCTATGCGCCAGGCGCAAACCAGACTTACGATTTTAATCTGGATGAAAATGTAAAGATCGAACTTTTATTGGAAGAAATCAGCGGGATGATTTGCCAAAAGGAACATTGTACACTGAACGGGAGTGTAAAAGAGCTGCTTTTGGTAAGCCAGAATCAGAAAAAGATTCTGAATTCAGACCTGACGCTGGCTCATTATAAGATCGCTCAGGGCGACCGTTTGCTGCTGGTATAAGCAGACGAAAGACAAAAAACGGGTTATTCGGATGATAAAACCGGTCATTCGTCAGAATAGGAACAGAATCATGGGAACATGTGATAGACTTTGGCTATCAGAAAGGAGAAGACGATGTTTACGGTAGCGATACGGGCACTGGCAGAATCCTCGCAGGAACTGCAGCAGATGGTTCGCAAGCTGAATCAGCAGATACAGGAAACAGAAGGCATTGTCTCCTCGATCCGGCGGTCATCGGCTTATGGGGATGTAATTCAAACCCTGCGGTTTCGACTGGAGGACCTGGAACTGGAAAAGGGAAGAATGATGGAATTGATGGCGGCGTTAAACCAGATACAGAAAATGTATCAGCAGAGCGAACGCAACATCGTGGATTACGGGGAACAGGTCAGAAAAGTGGACTATTACCGGAATATGGATACGGTCAGCCTGGGAAAGGTCAGGGACAGTATCAAAGGATACCAGATCAGATAGGAGGAGAGAGATGGCAGACATCATTGAAATCAACATTGGAACACTGGCAGCTGACATTGGGGAAATGCAGATAGAGGTCCAGAAACTCCGCGACGAGATGGAGAAAGCGTTTGAATCGGTTGCGGAACTGGATGCCATGTGGAACGGGCCGGCAAACGAGGCTTTCAACCAGGCGTTCCAGTCCGATCATGAGGCGATGAACGAGATGTGCGGCACGATTGACAGCCTGATTGCCTACATGGAAAATGCCAGGGATGAGTATCGCAGATGCGAAGACGCAGTTTCTGCGGAAATCGATGCAATCCGCATATAGGAGGGAAGAGGAGATGGCAATTGCAGGAGCAGTGGAAATTCTGGTAACACCGGAGGTCTTGAATCAAAAAGCAGTAGAAGTGGAAAAAAATGTATCCAATATGCGGACCCGTTTTGAGGCCATGAAAACACTGGTGGAAAAGAGCAAAGGGTACTGGATTGGAGAGGCAGGAGATATGCACCGCCAGAATTATGCCG
Source organism: uncultured bacterium (assembly GCA_947063875.1). Lineage (GTDB taxonomy): Bacteria > Bacillota > Clostridia > Lachnospirales > Lachnospiraceae > Brotaphodocola. The sequence goes on along the minus strand of CAMSTY010000011.1, from coordinate 40,819 downwards.
AGCAGCAGGAAAATATTGAACAGATTTTAAAACGTTTGTCTGAACATCCGGCAGATTTGAGAAGCATTGCACAGACCTATTCGGATACGGAACTGAGGATTGAGGGTGCGATTCAGTCTCTTCCCGGAGATGTGCTGTAGCAGAGAAAGGAGACAGGAAAAGTGGCGCGGAGTTTACATAGCATTGAGATGGATTTCGGTAAGGCGAAGCGGCAGGCCAGGGAATTGGATGAGGTTGCTGAGAATCTGACAAAGCTGTCCGGGACGCAGCTGGAGGGTACATTGGAGCAGCTGGGTACGCACTGGACCGGCGACAATTCCGTAAAATATATCGGAAAAGGAAGGGTTCTGCAGGAGAATATCACGGCTACCGCAGGTTCCATCCGCGATGTTGCCAATGCGATTCGGGAGATTGCAGAAGTGATCTATGAGGCAGAAATGGAAGCATGGGAACGAGCTCACAATCGAGATTAGGGAAACAGGAAAAGCGAGGATAACAATAATATTTATATAAATAAAATCACAAGGAGGAAATTTATTATGGCACAGATCAGAGTAACGGCATCACAGGTGAGGAGCGCTGCAACTTCTTTGCGGGATTATAACCAGAATTTCAGCGTTCAGGTTCAGAAGCTTCAGGATTCGGAGGGGAGCCTGAACAGCATGTGGGAAGGTCAGGCAAAGGAGGCGTTCCATATAGCCTTTACCAGTGACAAAGAGTATATGGAACAGTTTCATACGCTGGTAACGAAATACTGTGAAGCGTTGGACAATATTGCAATCGAGTACGAGAATGCAGAGAAATTGAATACGGAGACGGCTAAAGCCCGGAATTTTTAAAGGTTATTAAAAGCATAAGCGTATATTGAAAAGAGATAAAAATAATAAAGGAAAAAGGAGATTATAACTATGGAAGGCAATTTATTGGTAACACCGGAGAAACTGAAAGAGACTTCAGGAGAATTCAGCACCTGTATGAATCAGGTAGAGATTTTGACATCCAATATGATGGAACTGATCCGTGGAATGTCCAGCTTCTGGGAGGGTGAGGCAGCCTCCGCATATATGAACAAGTTTAATGAATTGGAGGACGATATCCAGAAAATCCATATCATGATTAACGAACATGTGAAGGATCTGGAGGAGATGGCGTCGATCTATCAGAATGCAGAGAAAAGAAGCCAGGAGATTGCGGGAGATCTACCAGGGAATGTGTTGTAGAAACTGAGATGGGGCTTCATGGTAAATGGCAGGTAAATGCAGGCGGGAGAGGTTCCGCCTGCATATTGATATAAGGCATAACTGCAGAAATAAAAACATGATTATCGGATAGAAGAGGAGATTTCAGAGAGGTGGGATGAATTATGGCTGCAGCTTTTACAATAAATCAAATGGAGATGAATTATTTTATATCCGTATATGACATTGGGCCATTTTCTGCGTTTCCTGAACTTCAGGGGTTGGAGAAAGCAGAACAAATTGAAGAATGTGAAAATGTATTTGCCTAATGCAGGGAATGGTGAAGGGACGGAGATGTATGATGTAAGTTATGAAATAAGTACATCAGTGACGAAAGTTGAGGGAGAGAGGAAGACAAATAATGCAGAAATTGGATGTAAAGAAGAAAAAAGTAAAAAGTTTATGGCTGGTTATGCTCTTGCATGTAGTATTCTTAACAGCCTGCGTCAGTACGGAAAAACAAACGGAAGATATCACGAATATTTCACAAACCCGAGAGTCAGAAAGCAAAGAAGACAATATAAAAGAAGATAAAACAGAAGAGGACAAAATAAAAGAAGAAACAGAAGGCATGGAGCAAAAAGAAACAGAAATTTCAAAGAAATCAGAAGTCCAGATTGCCATTTCAGACTTTTCCAAGCCGCAGGAATCTCAGACCTATTCGCCGGTTCCTGCTGTACAGCAGGCGGCTGCGTCTCAGGATGAAAAGATCCAGCATATTCGGGACATCTACAACCGCACGATGAGGGATCAGGGAAGTTACCGGCAGTCTGGAGGATGCTATTATACAGCAGATGGAGTGCTGGCTAAAGCCGTAGTATCAAACGGGAATGCAGTATTGGACGAGGCAATGCATAAAAACGGTTATACCACATACAGCCTTGAGTATTATTATGAGGACTGGTCTGGCGGGGATGGCTATCCGATCTTTATCTATGCAGTGATCGACAAAAAGGAATACCGTTATTATTTCTGCCAGGGTGAATTTATCCGGAGAGTAGGTCCGGAAAGCGGAGGAAATACCAATGATAACCCTGAAATGAATGCGTTTATCAGAACTTTGCTGGATGAGGGGGCTTCTTATCGAAGTCAGTCAGCGGCCGCATCGGTGCCGCCGGCAGAATCCATTTCAGATTTTTCCAGATCACAAAAGTCCGCGACATATCCATCAATTTCAGCGGCTGCGTCTCAGGATGAAAAGATCCAGCATATTCGGGATGTCTACAACCGCACGGTGAGGGATCAGGGAAGTTACCGGCAGTCCGGAGGATGCTATTATACAGCAGATGGAGTGCTGGCCAAAGCCGTAGTATCGAACGGGAATGCAGTATTGGACGAGGTAATGCATAAAAACGGTTATACCACATATAGCCTTGAGTATTATTATGAGGACTGGTCTGGCGGGGATGGTTATCCGATCTTTATCTATGCAGTGATCGACAAAAAGGAATACCGTTATTATTTCTGCCAGGGTGAATTTATCCGGAGAGTAGGTCCGGAAAGCGGAGGAAATACCAATGATAACCCCGAAATGAATGCGTTTATCAGAACTTTGCTGGATGAGGGGGCTTCTTATCGCTAGAGCGTGTTATTGAGCCTTCTAAATAGGTCATCCGTCAGGAAAGAGGCAAAAATATCGGAATGTTTGATAAAGTAAGGACATCGAAAGGACAGACAGACCAAGGAGGAGCAAACCATGAAAATGAAGTTTCAGTTAAGCCAGCCGGAACTGGAATACCTGATCATGCTGATTCATTCGGATGAAACACTGAAATATCAGAAAGGAAGCGGGCCAAAGGAGGGGCGGGCAGCAGTATCGCATAAGTCATTGATAGAAAAGGGTTATATTCAGGAAGAGGAAAATCAGCAGCCTCAGGTACTTGTTTCCTTGATGACATTGATGCAGTCAATTCTGATATGCGACGCAGCATTCTGTGCCGTAGAAGTGCAAAAAGACGGAAAAAGGCAAAGTTTTGGATTCTATTTTTACGAGGACCGGATTGTTTTTGCCGAACAAAAGGGGCAGCAGTATGATCTGATTGAAGTACCGTCTTTACCCCTGGCGGCAGGTATGCTGGCTAACCGGATAGAGATAAAAAGGGAGTCGGCAGAAATCATAAATGAAATTGTTCTGGATGAAGCCGCAAAGGATCTTGGACTGGGAACAGAATGGGGCCAGGCGGAGAGGCAGTGGACTCTGATAGGTAAAAACCGAAAGGACAAGAAAGCACAATGGATGATGACAGTTACGGAGTCCTCAGATGATCAGACGATGGTGGAATTGAGAACGGGAAGAATCACTGTCAGTAAGCCAGGAAAAACGGACTTTTTCAATGCCTGTATGAGTTGGATGCAGAAGGCGCACGTGGCCGTAAGAGGATAAAGAGGGGGGACAGAGATGGAAGAATTCAAAGTAGATACAAAGAAATTGGATTCCTGTGCAGAAGGAATGGACGACTATGGAAAACAGATTCAGGCGATGCAGGGAAATATTTCTGATATCAAAAACAGCATGCGGCATAAACTGAGTGCAATGGAAGAGATTGGGGAAAGGCTGAGAAAGATTGGGGAGAATCTGGAAAAAGAGACAGCAATGATGTCGGGGCTTAGCAGTGCGCTGGGACTGATTGCCAGCAATTATCGGAATTCGGAAAAAGGGATTGCGGATTTTAGCGCAGGAACTGTTTCCAAGGGGCAGATCAACCAGTGGCAGCAGATAGGGAAGGAATTTGAGATGAATTTGGAACCGGTTCCTTCCGGCGGGATGCCAGGAGGGACAAGCCAGAGCCGTAATCATGGATTCATGGATACCGCGATGTACTTTGATGTGCCCGTTCAATTTGGAAAAACAAATGCGCAGGGGGTGAGAAGGGATGCCATGAATTATGTATGGCAATTATGGGATGATCTTTGGACCTCGATTGTGAATGGCATATTCGATGATTTGGGCCTGTCCCAAATTCCTGAAAAAATTAAAGCTGTGATTACCAGCCTGTTGGACCCTATGGGGACGGCAAAGGCTGTCGATGATATCAGACAAAACGGAGTGAATGAGGACAACCTGGGTGATTTTATTATTTCTACAATACCTTCTGCTTTTTAGCAGACAACAAAACAGGAAAGAGACGGAAAGGAGAATTTTTATGAAAAAGGGTATGGCAATGTGGGCGATGACAGTATTTTTTTCAGCCGCATCGGCGATGACAGCTTTGGCGGCATGGGAGCAGGAAGGGGATCGGTGGCGCTACTATAACGAGCAGGGAGACATGCTGAGGAGCACATGGGTTGGAAATTATTATGTAGGTGCGGACGGCGTAATGCAGACGAACACACTTACATCAGACGGGTACTGGCTTGATGAAAGCGGCCTGGCAAGCGAGGAGAAACGGGTTTATGGACAGTGTATGTTCGCTGCCACCAGCTATCAGGTAGTGGGAGACAAGATTATGATTTGGGGAGACATTGGCGATTCGGGATATGCGTCACAGGAATATATCGATCGTTTGAAGGTTGGCGACACAATTGCAGTGCCGGGAGGATCAAAAGGAGTATTGTCAAGATTTAATGAGACGGACCAGGTGACAGATATTGAGATTTCAGATGGCAGAAAAACGGTTCGTGTTACAGAAATTAGGAAGGGTCCTGAAGACTGGGATCTTTATAAAGCAGGGTATTTGTTTTCTTCTGACGGAATGTCATTTCATGAATCCGGGAGCATGGAGTGTCCGGTGTACCGCTTGATTCAGGAAGATGTATTGCTGATTGCAGATAAAAAAACGAAGTATATGACAGAAAACGAATTTAGCGACCGCCATCCTACCATAACAGAGTTTCTGAAAGATTTATACGGAACCGTATTAGGCGTTAAGGTGACGGATGGCCACATAGAACAGGCTATAGATGTTGATGAGAATTATGTCGGATAAGAGATGCTCTGTAAAAGGGATTCTGTAAAAAATAGGGTGATAAGGGAAAAGGAAGGGAACAGGTAGAAATTATGGTTTGTCCGAAATGTGGTAATCCGATCAGGGAAGATGAGAATTTCTGCAGAAACTGCGGGGCGGCATTACATACCGGGGATGGGAATGCAATGTCCGCACAGGGAGAGAAGAAAAGAAAACAAGGTTTGTTTCACCAGCCAGCGATCCTGCTGGCTGGTGCTGCTGTTCTGCTGCTGGCAGTGACCGGCGGCGTTTTAAGATATCGTATATTGTATCATGAGGACGGAACGTCTTTTTTGATGAGAAATGAAAAAGAGGAGCCGGAAAGCAGCGATCGGAAAGATGGGGAACAAAAGGAAGCGGATGCAGGCAGCAGGAAACAGGAGGAAGAGAGCAGAGACGGTAAAGACATCGATGATACCCAACCAGAAATGGTGATGAGCGAAGCGGAAACGGCTCCTGTAAACACCTGGCAGCAGATCGATAATCAGTGGCGCTACTATGATAAACAAGGAGAAATGATGACCAATGCCTGGGTAGGGAATTATTACGTTGGTATGGATGGTGTGATGCAGGTCAATACCCTGACCCCAGATGGATATTGGCTGGATGAAACCGGACTGGCCAGTGAAGATAAAAGGATCTATGGGGAGTGTGTATTTCATCCCACAAGCTATCGAAAGGATGGCAACGGATTTCTGATCACAGGTGATATCTGCGATACGGGATATGCGTCAGAAGAATATCTGAGATCTTTACAGGTCGGAGACGTTATCCTAAGGCCGGCAGACGACGCCCCGGTCGGGGCATGTGTGTTTGACACGGAATCTGTGATTACGGAGGTAACGGACTATCCCGGATATTCTTATAATGCAGACGGAGAGTACCAGGAGGATGGGACGGTGAGAAGAGCGGTATGCACGCAGTCAACGGCGCCGCCGGATGATCCTTATGGGGATCAATATTATACATTTTGCTCAGATTCTATGACCTGGTGGCAGTTTAGCAGTATGGATTGCTCTTTGTATCGAATCATAGAAAACGATGTTGTACTGATATTCAGTGAGAACGCGGATTTTGTAATGGTGGACCCGGAATGGGGTTGTGACACCCAATCCATGTCTGAATTTTTGGAAAAAGAATACAGAGGGGTTTTGAAGGTGAAAGTGGTCAACGGACGTATCCTTCAGGCTGTGGATATGGTAAGTAATTATGTCGGATAATGCAGGAAAACAGGTCATCGGTCTCTTGAATCAGGTCATTGGTCGGGAATTCGCCGAAATGGGAGCAGGTTGTGATAGACTTTAACCATCAGGAAAAAACAACGAAAACAGCTTGAAAAGGAGAAAGAGGAGAGGCTATGTACTGTACGAATTGTGGTAGAGAATCTGAGGAAAGCATTAAATTTTGTGTCTATTGCGGTACTGTTCTGGATGATGGGGATACCGGCAGCGGCACAAGGGGAAGAGAAGGAGCCAGGCGGATGGCTTCGCAAGCGGCGGCTGTTTCCATGGCTGAAACAGAGCATGCGGCTGCAGGCAGGAGGATTACCTTTATTTTGGCAGTGATTTTAAATGCGTTTGTGATTACTATGGGGTTTATGAGATGGATTCGCATAAGGATTCGCTTTATAGGATTTGACGAACGCTATCATTTGTGGGAAGCTGTTCAGCTTGTGGAGGATATCGCGGATCTGACTGGTAAAAGAGAACTGGATTTTTTCGCCCTGTTTCTGGCAATTCCGCTGATTCTCTGGCTGATCGGAATACTGCTTACAATGGTTGGGATTCTGTCATGGGTGATCAATCAGGCACGGAGAAAGGCGTGGAAATGGTTTATAGGCGCATCGATTGTGCAGATGATATCCGCATTGCTATTTCTGATTACGGCTTATGGAATGAGATTTTTGATCAACAATACTGTGGCCTGGAAGATGGAAAGCACGATTGGGTGGCGTCCGGACTCGGTTACCATAGGGGAGTCGATCAGAGTTTCCCTATGGCCCTGGATCGTGCTGGGACTGTCTATATTTATGCTGATTATGTTTTCGGCTTCCAGAGATCCGGAAAAGCCTTCGGGTTACAAAGGAACGGCAGCTGCCACCATGTCCATACCGTCGGTTGCCTCGGCAGTTTCATCTGCTATGTCATCGATGAATGCTATGGTTTCAAAAACAGCATCTGCGACAGATTGGAATGACGAGAATACCATGATGCCAGATTGGGACGATGACTGTACGATCCTGCTGGACTCGGAAGGGAATGGGCAGAGAATTCCGGAATTTTTCCATGTGGTGCTTCAGGACAGAAAGACGGATTCTCAGGTTTATATCTGCAACGTGATGGAATCCTTGGTGATCGGGCGGGATGCGAGAGAAGCGGATGTGGTGATTGAGGGAAATAAGTCCATATCCAGAAAGCATTGCCGGCTGTTTCGGGATGGTGATACCTGCTTCGTGGAGGATCTGGATTCTGCCAACCATACATATTTGAACGGTGAAATGCTTACATTGCCGATGCCGCTGCAGGAAGGTGACGTTCTGAAACTGGGAATGGTGGAATGTGTTGTGACAGAGTGTTCCCTATAAAAATGTTTATTTAGAGATATTTATTAAAAAATATATTTTACGGAAAAGAAAGGAAGAATCATTATGGAAAATCAGAAGAGAAATTGTGCCGTTACATCGATGATACTGGGAATTTTGTCTATTGTAAGCTGCTGCGTGCCGATATTGCCATTGGTTTTGGCAGTGTCTGCAATCATTATAGGAATTGCCAGCATGACTAAGAATGAAGGTTTCCGCGGAATGGCGATTATTGGTGTGATTTGTGGCGGAATCGGCGTAGTTATGGGGTGTGTGACGCTTTATGGATGGCTCATGTGGATTTTTGTTAACCCCTTCTAATGTGCTGACTCATTTACTTTCAGCCAAATGACGCAGAATGAATTTTCAGTCTGCAAGGCGGCGGAGGGAGGCGATGCGGTAGCATCGTTGACCGACAACAACGCAGCAGATGGAAATTCAGGCAAGTCATTTGTCGAAATGTAAATGAGTCGATACACTAGTAGAATCCGGCCAGCAATTAGGATGGCTGGATGAAGCATTAGGACTTATCAGAAGAATGAAAAAGGGAGGGAGCACAATGTATTGCAGAAATTGTGGTGATCAGCTTGCAGAGAATAAGCCGGAGGTTTGCGCAAAATGCGGTACAAAACGGGGAATGGGAACAGGGTTTTGCCCCAATTGCGGAATTCCTGTTACTAAGGGGAATGTTTATTGCGGCAGCTGCGGGGCAGTGCTAAATACAGCGGCTGTAAACAAGCAGAAATCACGAATGGCTGCAGGTTTTATGGGAATATTCTTCGGATGCTTCGGCATACATAATTTTTATCTGGGTTATAAGGGGAAGGCGATTGTGCAATTGTTGGCGACAGTTTTGGGGATTCTGCTTTCCTGCAAGGGTTTTATGACTTTCTGGGTGCCGATGGCCATGGGGATTTGGGGGATTGCGGAAGGGATTTTGCTGTTGGGAGGAAGGACACGTGTGGATGGGGAGGGGAATTTGCTGCGGGAGTGAGTGGAGGGGAAGAACTGACAGGCTCCTGAAGAAAATAAGAAGGCTGTGAGGAAACAGGGTTCGCACACTTGGAAAAATAAAGATTCCTTTTTGATAAGAATTCAGATACGAAAATTCTTATCAAAGAGGAGTTTTTTATAGAGACGGCTAAGTTGACTTGTTGTGCTAATAGCTATATAGATTCTTTATGCGTTTCATCAAAATATCGTACCAGACGATAGACGGAACGCTTATATCCGCAAAAGAAGTTCAATTATGAAAATATAGAGATAACATTTGAGCAGGTGGAAGATGGAATTGTTCAGGCCATGGTATTTGGTGTTCTTACGATTCGGAACGGATGGACTATTATAATTGAAGGCCATCAGTATGGAATTAGACATGCTAGGAAAGGGGTGGATGAAGCAAAAACAGTAGGAAAAACGAATAAATAAAAGGACGGCCCCGTTATCAAACGGGGCTGTCCTCTTAGAATCCCAGTTCCTCCCCCACCAGTATCACCTTAATCTTCCCGGCCGGCCTGCAGATCCGGGTGCGGACCATGGAAGCGCAGATGCTGGTTGGGCTTAAGCAGTCGGCGCAGGTGCCGGTATTGAGGCAGGGGTTTTGATGCTGGAAACGCTGGGCATTGATCGGAGCGGCGATAAAACGGGCGCGGGCCTCGGCGTCCTCTATCGTTTTGGTGACTTTGTTCATGCCGGCTACTACGATCACGCTTTTAGGGCCGTAAACCAGGGCGGCCACGCGGTTGCCGTTGCCGTCGATGTTGTAAAGCTGTCCGTCCTCGCTGATGGCGTTGCTGCTCATCAGATAGGTGTCGCATAGAAGCGCCTTGCGCATCAGTTCCTGGCCTTCTTCCGGAGTGGCTGCATCGGCGCGGTCAATCACAGGGTTGGTCTGTTTGACTTTTTCGATGATTCCCAGCTGGGCAAGGGTGGCGGAGCCGCCCCAGGCGACGGTATCGTCTGCGGGAATCAGAGAAAGCGCTTTTTGGGCGGCTTCCTCACCGGTAGGACAGTAGTAGGCGTCGAAATGGCGCCGCCGTAAGGCCTCGGCAACCCGGGGGCCAAGCTTGTCAAAACGTTTTTCTAAAGGATTTGTGCGTTCGTTCATGAGTTACCTCCTTATAATAATGGTTCCTATTTCCAGCTGCGTTTATGGACGCAGGGGTTTTTTGGGGAACAAAGAATTGTCCGGACGGGGTTTGACGGCAGACTAATCCTCTGCCGCCGGAGTTTCCCGGAAGTTCTCCCGCATCAAAGCGATCTCTGCGGCATAGCCGTCAAGTTCGTTTGGGGTTTCCAGATAAAAGGGGAGATGCCTGAGCGCCGGATGATTTACCACCCGGATCAGGGCATCTTTGCCGATACAGCCTTCGCCGATTTTGGCATGACGATCCTTGTGGGCGCCTAAAGGGTTCATGCTGTCGTTCAGATGGATGGCCTTCAGGCGTTTTAAGCCGATTATCTGGTCAAATTCGTGAAGGACTTCATCGAGACGGTGGACAATATCATAACCTCCGTCCCAGATATGGCAGGTATCCAGGCAGACTCCCATGTGATCGGACAAAGTTACCCGATCAAGGATTTCCCGCAGTTCTTCAAAGCTGCGGCCGATCTCACTTCCCTTACCAGCCATGGTTTCTAAAAGAACTGTGGTGTTCTGTTCTGGTTTTAGGATTTGGTTCAGCATATCGGCGATATAGGCGATGCCGGTCTCGACTCCTTGCCTGACGTGGCTTCCGGGATGGAAATTATAGCAGTTGCCGGGGGTATGTTCCAGACGTTGTAAGTCATCCGCCATAGTACGCCGGGCAAAATCCCTCAGATGCTCATCGGCGGCGCAGGCGTTCAGGGTATAAGGGGCATGAGCCAGAATACGGTGGATTCCGTGCTCTTGGGCATAGGCCAGAAAAGCTTCTATGTCAGAGGGATTCAGTTCTTTTGCGTTGCCCCCGCGAGGGTTTCTGGTGAAGAATTGGAAGGTATTGGCGTTTATTTTGACAGCTTCCTTCCCCATGGCGAGATAGCCTTTGGAGGAAGATAAATGACATCCGATGGTCAGCATAATGGATTCCTTTCCCATAATTATTTCTAAGCTGTTCTAAATATATCGTAATCGGAGAAAAAAGTAAATATTTTTTCAAGAACGAACCGTAAAAAACAGGATCTTGCCGGACAAGACAAAGTGAGGTATAATCTGAAAAAGTACAGAAAAATATGACGATGCGGGAGGGAGAATACCGATGATACGTTGCTGTATATTTGATCTTGACGGAACGCTGCTGGATACCTTGAAAGCCTTGACATACACGACGAACCTGGTATTGGAACATTTTGGGTTGGGGCCGGTGGATGAGGAGCATATGAAACATTTTGTCGGAGACGGCTACCGGATGCAGCTGGAACGGGCATTGCGTTATTGCGGGGATGAGAAGCTGGAACATCTGGAAGAAAGCTTTCCTATTTATACGGATCTGTTTGCGAAACATTGCCTGCATCAGGTGAAAGCCTATGAAGGGATTTTGGAATTGCTTGAGGAATTAAAGGCAAGGGGAATCCGGATAGCCGTGCTGTCGAATAAGCCTCACGCGAGAACAGTGGAGAATATCGAGGCGGTTTTCGGAAAGGGGTATTTCGATGATATTGCCGGTGAGCAGCCTGGAATACCGAAAAAACCAGATCCGGCGGGAGTACAGCGGATTCTGGAGAATTTTGGTGTGAAACCGGAGGAATGTCTCTATTTCGGTGATACCAATACGGATATGAAAACCGGCCTGGGAGCAGGACTGATTACGGTAGGAGTGACCTGGGGGTTTAGAGGGCGGGAGGAACTGGAGGCGTTTTGCCCACAGTTTGTCATTGACCACCCGAGAGAAGTGATTGAGAAAATTCTGAAATAAAACGGAACATTTTTCTCTTTGTTAACCTCCGTTATGGATTTTTTTCTGATTTTGCGGTACGCTGGTAATAATAATATTACAGGAGGTATCGACTATGAGCATGGGAAAACCAACAAAGATCTATGCGAAGGACAACCCGGAGGTAGCGCTGAAGGTTACAAAGGGACATTTTTCCTCTGACCGTTTTCATATTAATTATTACATTGACATGACTTCTTTAAAGATGCGCCGCAAGGATGCGCAGGAGGTGGCGAAGGCCATGGTGTCCCGTTATGTAAACCGGGTAAAGCTGGAAGGGAATTTTTCCCTGTCAGGGTCACAGATGCAGGAGGCGATGGCTTCTCTGGCCAGCAAGACACCGATTGACACCATTATCTGCATGGATGGGTGTGAAGTGATCGGGGCGTATGTGGCTTCGGAACTTTCCAGCATTGGCGTAACCACTTTAAACAGCCATCATACCAGCTATATCATTACCCCGGAATTTGATTCCACAGGCCAGATGGTGGTGCGGGATAATATCCGCCCGATGCTGAAGGATAAGCATGTGCTGGTGGTGCTGGCCACGGCGATGTCCGGGAGGACGATTGCCAAGAGCATCCGCTGCATCAATTCCTATGGCGGTATCATTGAGGGCATTTCCGTGATTTTCTCAGCGGTTGACGAGATTGATGGCTATCCGGTGAATTCCGTGTTCGGCGTGTCGGACCTGCCGGATTTCCGGCTTGCCGATCCGAATAACTGTCCGGACTGCCAGAGCGGCGTGAAACTGGATGCTATCGTCAACAGCTATGGATATAGCGTGCTGGACTGAGTAAGAACGAATGTTTCCTGCATCCCTAATAAGGGCAGAAAAGAAAGAGGATCTCATGGGGGTTCAAGGCTTAAAAACCTGAACTCCATGAGATTCTCTCTTTTATTTCGATTCTTTTCTATAAAATACGTTATCGGATATCAATCCCGTTTTCAATCATTTCATGTAGCCGGCCCTCATTTAAAATCACCACGTAGCCGTCTTCCTTGGAAACGCAGCCTTCTTTTTTAAGTACGGACATAATCCGGGATACGGTCACGGGATGTGTACCAAGATATCTGGACACCTCCAGAAAACTCATGGTCTTGGGAAGGATTTTTCTGCCGTCTTTTACCACAGAGAAATCCAGCATCAGGCGGCAAAGGCGGACACTGGCGCTGTCTTCTATAGCCTGCTGGAAGTGGGCCAGGACTTCCTGGAAATTGGCGGCAGTTGCCTGCAGCATAAGCCAGTTGAACTTCAGGTCGCTTTCTAAAAGCCGGCGGAAAACAACGCCCCTCATTCGATATAGGACGCAGCGGCTTTTGGTCATCTGAACCAAATGGGAGGGAGATGTGGGACCGATAATATCACTGGTTTTGGTGATGTCAAGGAGCAGGGCCATAAAGGAGATAATCCGCGGCCCTTTCATGTACAGATACACTCTTTCCTCGCCGTTTCGGGAGTAACTCATCAAGGCTACCAGACCGGATTCCAGATAGTACAAAGAATCCGCCTGAGAATGATTGTCCGGGGAATATATGATCTTGCTTTTTTCTATGATAAGTTTTTCACTGTTGGCGAGAAAGCAATCAAATAATCCGTTTTTTGCTGTTGCCATTATTTTTTTACCATCCTTGCTTACCTGCATCCTGTTCCTGGACGCTTTATATTCTTTTCATTGGTTTGCCTTTTTGATTATATCATTTTTTATAGATTTTTACTATATTTTTTGAAAAAACTTAACATATGTTATGCGGTATTGGCCATGAAACTGTTAAAATAATAACAGAACAACAGGAAGCAAAAGGAGGTATTTTTTTATGGAATCTATTAAGTATTCGTTTTTACCATCAATCCTGACCCGCCAGGCAGAATCAGAAGAGGCCATGCTGGCAGAGTTTGAAGCCGGCAATTATACAATCGAGGAGCCTCTGGTCAAGTATAATCCTTATCTGATCAACCCGCTGGCGGCCGTAGTGCTTTTTAAGACGGAAAAAGAGACGGCTGTGACCGTGACGGTGCTGGGCAAGGAGCCACAGGGAAATATCAGCCATACATATCCCAGGACTACCACCCATATCCTGCCGGTGATGGGATTGTATGCAGACTATGACAATACGGTGGAGATTGAGTTGTACCGCGGATATAAAAAGACGGTTCACATCAAGACCGAGCCGCTGGGGAAAGATGTGCCGAAGCTGATTCATATGAATACCACGGCCGGCTATCTGCGGGATCAGGTGATTATCATTACTCCGGCCCTGACTCAGCTGGCTACCGGTTTCGATTATCAGGGAGAGATCCGCTGGTATCTGAATATCCCGGTGGTATTTGATTTAAAACGTCTGAAAAACGGCAATATCTGCATCGGAACAGATCGCCTGCTGCAGATGCCCTACTACATGTCCGGTATTTATGAGATGAGTATGGTAGGTAAGATTTATAAAGAATTTGTCATCCCCGGCGGTTATCACCACGATCAGTTTGAGTTGGAGGACGGCAATCTGCTGGTGCTGACTGAGGACCTGCGCAGCGATACCGTGGAGGATATGTGCGTGCTGGTTGACCGCAATACGGGTGAGATCCTAAAGACCTGGGATTACAAAAAGTTCCTGGACCCGGGCTGCAGCAAGTCGGGCAGCTGGTCCGCCCATGACTGGTTTCACAACAACGCGGTGTGGTATGATAAGAATACCAATTCCCTGACTTTTTCCGGCCGTCATGTGGATGCCATGGTGAATATTGATTATGACAGCGGGAAACTGAACTGGATTATTGGCGATCCCACCGGATGGCCGGAGAAATATCAGAAGTATATGTTTACCCCGGTAGGGGACGGTGAGTTTGACTGGCAGTACGAGCAGCATGCCAATCTGATTACCCCGGACGGCGATGTCATGTGCTTTGACAACGGACATTTCCGTTCCAAGATCCCGGAGAAATATCTGGCCAATAAGGATAATTTCTCCCGCGGCGTCCGCTATAAGATCAACACCGATGATATGACCATCAAGCAGGTATGGCAGTATGGTAAAGAGAGGGGCGCTGAGTTCTTCTCCAAGTATATCTGTAATGTGGAGTATTATAAGGAAGGGCATTATATGGTCCATTCCGGCGGCATTCAGTATTACAAAGGGGAGGCGGCAGAGATCTTTGCAGCTATGATGCAGGATGATCCGGATGTATCTACCAGAAGCATTACGGTTGAAGTGCTGGATGACCAGGTGATGCTGGAGTTGGAGGTCGAGGGAAACTTCTATCGGGCGGAGAAGCTTCATTTGTATCATGATAAGGAAGAACTGCTTTTGGGGAAGGGGAAATACCTGGGCGTCATGGGTGTGACCAAGGAATTTGATACGGATATTCCTCTTGAAACTTCCGGAAAGCTGATACCCGAGCGTTATGAGTCCGAGATCATCGAGGAGGATGACCGCTTTACCTACAAAGCAATTTTTGAAAAGGGACAGCTGGTTATGCTGATGCTGGAGCAGGGAGACGAGAAGCACCGCTATTATATTTCCACGGCGGCCAACAAGTTTAATGCACTGTGCTGCGGGACCTTTATCACCAAGGATGCGCGTGCGGTGACCTTAAGCGTCAATAAGGCCGGACTGAGCGGGGACTATGACGTCCGGGTGATTGTGGATGATGAGAAGTATGAGACGGGAGTGAAGATTCGCTGCTAGCAAGCAGCAATCCCCATCATGGACGGGAGAGGCAGAACTGGGGATTTTTTATGGAGAATGACACCGGCAAATTGATAGGATATTGCCCGCTTTTTGATCATGACCATGCATTTTCAACTGCCTCGAACGTGATATCCCGGGCGGCCGAAACTGCCGTAACCCTCGAGGAGGGGCGGTGAGGGCGCAAGAGGAATTAAAGCTGCCCCTTTCCGGCCTTTTGGGCGGAGAGAGGCCCGGCGATCTGGAGGAGGAGAAGCGGAGAGAGGCCTTAAAGAGGTGTGAGCGCCTGATATAGGGGAAAATACAGGATAAAAAGAAGGACACGGCTACCGGTTTTTGGTAGCTGTGTCCTTCTTTTTATGTTGGCAGGAAAACTCTGATCCGTTAGCAGGTAATCTTGACCCCGGTCTCATATTTCTTGTCATCAATGATAACTCTTACATCATAGACGCCGCTCAGTCCCGTCTTGTTGACGCTGGTTCTGGTATTGCGCTCATCGGAATCCAGGAAGGTACCGCAGCACATAGCCAGGTAAGAGACGGCAGTAGTGGAGATAAAGTATCTGTGAACTTCCTCGCCCTGCTCCAAAAGCATCATAACCATCTGGCCTTTCTCGAACCGTGAGAAGAAGGTGAAGCGGTCGATCTCTTCCTCGATCCTGGCGTTGCAGCTTTCCGGAAGCATTTCGCCGGAGTTCTCCATGGGGATATCGGTGTCAAATTCTTTGGTGTGACCCATAACGCCCAGAACCTGTCCTTTGCCCAGTTCCAAATTGATGCCGTCGCTGTACAGTTTCAGCTTCTCGGCGCGGTAGTAGTTGCCCGGAACCTCGAGATCCAGCATAACTTTGCCGTCGCAGACCTCAACGGTAATACTGCGGCAGGTGCCGCCCACATCCTTGACAAATGCACCCAGAGCCTCGGAAGGATTGCCATCCTTGTCATAGGCGATACCGCCGGAGTGAATCATATAATGCCCCTCATTGTAGTACTCTACATTACAGATGTAGGGAGAGAAGAACTCGGCGCCCCGGTCTTTTCCGTACTCCCATACCTGCTCGATGGTCATATCTTCGGTGTTGATGCGGTAACGGACGCCTCTGGAATAATTGTCCTTGGCGGCCAGGTTCTTGGTTGCCTGATCTACCTGCTTGCAGCCATAGTGGTGATTGTCAAAGCACATCACATCTCCGTTGGGGGTGATCACATTGGCATGCTGCTCATACTGCCAGCCAAAGTTGCTGCCGATGGGTTTGAAGAAATATTTATCTACCATGTCCTGAGGCCAGCCAGCCGGATCGCCGATGATCCAGTTCAGTTCCCCGCTGTCAAAATCGATATTTACCATGGAGTCGATATGACGGCCGGAGAAGGTAAGGGAGTTGGTATTCTTGTCGTACCATACAGCATTGTTATGGAACCAGTCTTCCTCAGACCAGCTTCCGGAATGGCTTACGGTCTCAGGATTGAGGAATTTCTTGTAATCCCAGGTCTTTAAGATCTCGCCTGTATTACGGTCGATCAGAACGCACATATCCTCCACGGTATCGCTTTCCAGATCATCGGTGAGCACCAGGAGGTTGCCGTCCTCCATCTCAAACTCGTCATGATGATAGCCGCCGGGCAGCCGGAATTCTTTGTAGACCTTGCCGCAGGGACTGATCTCGTAAAGGCCGGACATATAGTAGGGCATCTTCAGCAGACGGTGGGTGCCCATGATCAGGTTGCCGTTTCTTAAACGCTTGATATCAAATACACAGGCTACGTTCATATGCCAGCGGGCATCCCCTGCATAGTCAAAGGCGGAGGAAAGCTGCAGGCCGGCGGGAGATACCATAATCACGTTATCCTGGAGATATTCCGGGGTCGTTTTCATATGGTAGATGGGATTCTCGCCGTCGTACACATCCGGCACATCGATGGTAATCACGTTGGATTCCCCCCGGTAAGCCCGGATCTCTACCTTGTTGGAGTAATTGGAATACAGTCCTACGATGGGAAGCACATGTTTCTTGGCCTTGGGGAAGGTGTGTCCGATATTGGCTTCCTTGGTCTTACCAAGCACGGTAACGCTTACGGCAACCTCTTTTTTCGTCTCAAAGCAGATCACGGCGCTTAAGGGGCTGACCTCATACAGGTTGTATTTTACCAGAGGATTCTGAATGGTATAATTGCCGGCTTCAAATTCCTTTAGCATTGCTTCTTCTGCCTCTGCCTGGCGGTCGATCAGATGCTTTTCAAAAATATAATTTACACTCATGATGGCTTTCCTCCATTTTCAGATATGTTTTTTTACCATATTTACAATAACCGGTTTCTGCTGCAACCCCTGCAGGCGTTTCATCTCAGTCCCATCCTTTAACAGGATCAGGGTGGGATATCCGGATACGCCATATTCCGCAGTTAACTCCTTATTCTGGTCAAAATCTACCTTTAAGATGGTGAGATCATCGCCGAATTCCTTTTCCACGTCCTTTAATACAAAGGCCAGCATTTTGCAGGGTCCGCAAGTGGTGGAGAAGAAATCAGCCAGCACAAGCCCTTTTCCGGCAAGTTCCTTGAATTCCTCGCTGTTTACTTCTTTTAGCATAATGTACCTCCTTTAGTTATAATGGGATTCTGCCATGAAATTCCTTGTGTTCATGACAGCCTCCAAAGATTGCTTTAAAAGATTTTCAAAAAATTTACTTCAGGTTTTTTACGTAATGGGAAGCTTCCTGAGCCGCGATGGCGCCGTCCGCGCAGGCGGTGATCACTTGGCGCAGGTTCTTGGTGACACAGTCGCCGGCGCCGAAAATGCCGGGTACCTTGCTCGCCATCCGGTCGTTGACTTCCACATAGCCGAACTGGTTTAGCACCCCCAGGTCCTGGAAACATTCGGTGGTGGGAGTCAGTCCGATGTATTCAAATACACCGTCGCAGTTTACGGTTTTTTCTTCTCCGGTCTTGGTGGAACGGAAGTGGACGCCCTCCAGGCGGGTATCGCCTACAAACTCCAGGATATCCTGGTAGGGATAGATGGTTACCTTGTCCATGGCCCGCAGCTTATCGCAGGCGATGGGATCGGCGGTCAGGTCCAGCATAGTGACAATGGTCAGGGACTTTACGATACCTGCCAGGAAGATGGACTCTTCCACAGCAGAGTTGCCGCCGCCGATAACTACCACATCCTTGTCCCGATACTGGGCTCCGTCGCAGATGGCGCACCAGCTGATGCCGTTGCCCCGGAATTTGTCTTCTCCCGGAATTTCCAGGCATCTGGGGCGGGTGCCGGTGGCAAGAATCACGGAACTGGCAGTGAACTCTTTGTCATCCTCCTCACAGCGGACCAGCTTTTCCTCCCCGTTGTCTACTACTTCCTTCACGGTGGCGTAGTCAAAGGTGATGGTGTCGAACTGCTGGGTATGTTCAAACATCTGATAAGCCAGTTCGGCGCCGTTGACCGTGCCTACGCCGGTGTAATTCTGAATCTCATTGGTATTGATAATCTGTCCGCCGGGGGCCAGCTTATCCAACATAAGGACATTCATATCGGCCCGTGCCCCATAGATTGCAGCGGTCATGCCGGCCGGGCCGGCGCCGATAATGATCAGATCGTATTGTGCCATTGTAATCAACCTCCTTGTGGCGCTTATGTTTCTCCCAAATAAGCCCTGATTTTATAACTATATTATAACGTTTTTTACCAGGAGAATCTATAATATAAACTAATTTTTTGTGCGGAACCCTATTTTATTGCTGATTTTTTTCAAAGGGTTTGTTTTGGATTGCCAAGCGTCGAACCTGAGCAAAGGCGATGATCTTGCACTTTGCCGGAATGGTCTTGCAAAGTATCCGGCAAAACGTACCAGCGACACGTCTTGCCGGGTTTTAAATTCATGCGCCGCACAGGATGGTGGCTACCGGGATTCCGATAATCAGCATCAGTACCAGTTCGATAAGAACCATGGGCAGAGTGTAGGAATACACGTATTTGGTGGGAACCCATTCCTTGTTGCTGTGCAGAAGCGCGGCAAAAGGAGAAGCGGCCGGGGTCACACAGGCAGCCAGCAGTACGAACTGGATCATCAGAGTCACGATGGGCCTGGGGTCCGCGCCGGACTGAGTGCAGTAAGTGATAATGATGGGTTGCAGCAGCATGCCGATTACCAGGCTGTTGCAGAGGTTGGTAAGAATCCCTCCCAGTGCCAGCAGCAGGATAATAAATACGGTTGAAGACATACCCTGGAATATCGGGGTAAGCATTACTCTCAAAAATCCGGAAATACCGGTTGCCTCATTGGTAAGGACACCGCCTAAGAGGATGGCGGCAACGATGATAAAATATGCGCCCCAGCTGTTGGTTGCCAGGACCTTGCCGATATCCAGCACAGGCTCTCCCTTGATGCGGATGGCAGCCAGGCAGGCGGCGATAAACATAGCCAGTCCATAGACACAGCCTTTTAAATATCCCATAAGAGGCAGGGTGGGAACCAGGGAGGGAATCATCATTCCCAGGATTACCAGCACAAAACCCAGGATATACAGCTTCTGGCCAAGGGAAAGAGGCGGAAGCGGATTGCGGTTTAAGCTCTCCACATCATAGTCCTTCAGCCGGGAAGCATCCGGGCGCAGGACGAACTTGGCAAAGAGGACTACGGCCGTAATCAGGATTATACCCAGGATAATGGCGGTCAAAAGATATCCGCCGCTGTTGATGACAACCGGTCCGCCAGGCATATCGGCGCTGATCTTTTCAAAGTTGCTGAGAAGGGCCAGGCCGTTCTGGGCAAAGGGAGCCATGGGGAAACCAATCAGGGAAGCGATCACAACCAGAGTAATGGCAACTCTCGGGAACGGATCTCCTCTTTTGTAGCCTACCTCGTCAAAGACTCCGTAAAGTACGGGCCACATGACGAAGATGGGGGTGAAAGCGTTGACAAAACCGGCGATAAAGTAGCATCCCATACAGATGACGCCCATCAGCAGCCAGGGTTTGCCGTTGGTAAATTTCCTGGTGAGGAAGAAACGCCCCATGTAGCCGGTGATCTTGTAGTAGGACAGGCCGCCGGATAAGATCTGCATGAACAATACCTGGCAGACCACCGGGGAGCCGAAGGCCTCACCGATAACGGCCGACATGTTGCTGTAGGAGGAAAAACCAACCATGGCGATGGACATGATGCTTCCCCAGATGGGGTCTACAAATGTCCAAAGGTACAGGGTTCCCAGGAATACGCCCAGGATTTCCATACCGATCGGAGTGACCTCCGGCAGATTGAGAGGCAGGAATCGGAAGAATAACATGATACCTACACCGACAGCGGAGTGAATCAGAGTGGCTTGCTCTTTTTTGTTAGCTGTACTAGCCATTGTTAAAATACCCCTTTCCCTTAAAAAAGATTGTTAAATTTGTAACTTATAGTAAAATTGTAGCATACAACCGAGAGAAAAGATATAACCTATGTTATGTTTTGTGAGAGAATTGTCGAAGTTTTAACGGACTGTTGTGGAATGTGATGGGGCCGTGTATTTTTTTGCAATTGGAGTTTTGTGCGTTGGATGGTTTGAAAGTGACAATGATGCGATTCTGACAAGGAGCAATGGGAATCCGTATGGATGGAATAAGATGGGAAAAGCAGTTGAAACTTGCATTTTTATACAATTACACTTGATAATTTCCGAAAAATATGTATAATGGATAAAGTCAATATTAATTTTGGCGTTTATTTATTTTGCGAGGTACCGGTGGCCATAGGATTATGGACCGAATAAAAATACCTGCGCGTGAGGAGGATATTATGAGAAAGAAAATTTGGGCATTGGGTCTTACCATGTGTATGGCGGCGTCTTTGGCAGCATGCGGCGGCAATTCTTCTTCAGAGACGACGGCGACGACTACAGCGGCAGAGGCGTCTGCGGAAGACGGCGCAGAAAGTACGGATGCGGCATCGGAGGCAGAGGAGACGGAAACGGCGGAATTGAAGACCGTGGCGGAAGGAAAGCTGACTGTGGCTACCAGTCCGGACTTTGCTCCCTATGAGTTTTATGCGATCGGTGAGGACGGGACCCCGGCGCTGGCAGGCTTTGACATGGCGTTGGCGCAATATATCGCAGACGACCTGGGTTTGGAACTGGAAGTGGTTACGGTAGACTTTGACGGCGTGCTGAGCGAACTGCAGACCAAGTCGGTGGATCTTGGCATGGCAGGGCTTTCTCCGGACCCCAAGCGGGAAGGCATTATGGATTTTTCCGATTTGTATTATATCGGCGGACAGTCATTGGTGACGGTAAAAGGGAATGCGGATACATACAATTCGTTTGAGGCGATCAATAAGCCGGAGGTTTCCGTAGGCGCCCAGATCGGTTCCATCCAGATGGACCTGGCTACTGCCAACAGCCCGGATGCGGATATTGTGGCCCTTCCCAAAGTGACCGATATTATTGCGGAACTGCTGGCCGGAAAGATGGATGCGGCATATATTGAGACAGATGTGGCCAAGAGTTATCAGAAGAATTATCCGGAACTGGAGATTGTGATGGAAGTTCCCTATGATCAGGAAGGTTCTTCCATCGGTGTCTGCAAAGACAATGCGCCTCTTCTGGCGGCGGTGAACGCATCGATTGCCAAAGCGTTAGAGGACGGCTCTATGGAGAAGTTCATTGCAGAGGCGAATGAACTGGCTTCCGGTGAGAAGTACGAAGGTCTGCTGAATGAAAGCGGACAGGTTCAGCAGTAAGTTTATTCATAGATATCCGGTTCCTCCCCGCTGCATTGGGGAGGAATCTGTGTTTGCGGGGGATTGATTTTACTTTACTATGGAAGGAGCGTTTTATGGATCAGTTTGTTCAGCTGGATAATTTCTCAAAAATCGCACCGTACGCCCAGCTTTTTAAGCAGGGGATGCTGGTGACAATTCTTTTGTCTTTGTTTACGGTGGTGATTGGTTTTTGTATTGCTTTGGTTTTAGCTTTGATGCGGATGTCCAACATTCGCCCTTTCCGCAGCCTGGGATTGGATGAAAACGGGCATTTGCGGGAGAGAGGCTTTCTGGCTCTGGTAAGCAGGTTTAACCCTTTAAGCTTTCTTGCCACCGCATATGTGGAGATTCTGCGTTCCACGCCGGTGCTGGTCCAGATTTTTATTGTCTATTACGGGGTGTTCAGCCTGATTAAGCTTCCCTCCTTCCAGATGTTTGGGTTTATCAAGTTCGACCGGTTCTTCCCGGGCGTGGTGGCCCTGGGGATGAACTCCGGCGCTTATCTGTGCGAGATTATCCGTGCGGGGATTCAGTCCATTGACGGAGGCCAGACCGAGGCGGCCCGTTCTCTGGGACTGTCTCAGACACAGAACCTGCGTTATATTATCCTGCCCCAGGCGTTGAAAAACATCCTGCCGGCCATTGCCAATGAGTTTGTGGTAATCATCAAGGAATCTGCCATTACCTATACGATCGGCGTGCAGGATATCATGTCGGCAGTCAATGCAGTTAAGGGAGCCACGTTTGTGATTGTGGAACCGCTTTTGGTAGCCACGGCGGTATATTTCTGCCTGTGCTTCCCTACCTCCAAGATCATTGCCTATTTTGAAAGGAGAATGAGCCATGGCGACAAGAGATAGCCTGATTCAGGTGACAGATTTAAAGAAGCATTACCATATGGGAGCCATCAAGGCGCTGGATGGGGTGACAGTCGATATCAACCGGGGAGATGTGATGGTGGTAATCGGGCCGTCCGGCTCCGGGAAATCCACATTTCTCAGAAGCCTGAATCTTCTGGAGGAGCCGACCGGGGGAGCCATTGTGTTTGACGGCGTGGATATCACCAGAAAGAAATATAAAGATCAGTCAGGAAAAATGGTAAAGCTGGATATCGATGCTCTTCGGCAGAAGATGGGCATGGTATTTCAGCATTTCAACCTGTTTCCCCATAAGACGATTCTGGAAAATATGACATTGGCCCCGGTGAAAGTAAAAGGGATGGGCCGGGCGGATGCCGAAAAGAAGGCCCTGGCGCTCCTGGACCGGGTCGGGTTGCAGGACCGGGCAAGCGCCTATCCCATCCAGCTTTCCGGCGGGCAGAAACAGCGTGTGGCGATTGTGCGGGCCCTGGCGATGGAACCGGAGGTAATGTTGTTTGACGAGCCGACTTCAGCGCTGGACCCGGAGATGGTGGGCGAGGTGCTGGATGTTATGAAGGAACTGGCCAAAGAAGGGATGACCATGGTGGTGGTTACTCACGAGATGGGTTTTGCCAGAGAAGTGGGCAACCGGGTATTGTTTATGGCGGATGGGATGCTTTTGGAGCAGGGATCGCCAAAAGAGATATTTGAAAATCCGAAGAGTCCGCGACTGCAGGATTTTCTGGCCAAGGTGTTGTAGGAAAAGCGGTATGGGAGGATGGATATGTCAAGCAATAAGCAGGCGGCGATAGCTGCCATTGAGGAGAAGAGGGGACTGATTGCCGATGCGGCAGACCATATCTGGGAATTTGCGGAACTATCGTTGATGGAAAGAAAATCAGCGCAGTTTTACTGCGAATTATTGGAAAAAGAAGGTTTCCGGGTGGAACGGGGGATCTGCGGGATCGAGACGGCGTTCCTGGCCAGCTTCGGAAGCGGCAGGCCGGTGATTGGGCTGCTGGCGGAGTATGATGCCTTGTCAGGACTTTCCCAGAAGGCAGGGAGCCTGGTGAGGGAGGAGATGATCCCCGGGGGGACCGGACATGGCTGCGGGCATAACCTGCTGGGAGCCGGGGCCCTGGCGGCGGCTTTGGGGGTAAAGGCCTATCTGGAAGCGGCGGGTTGCCCGGGGACCGTGGCTTTGTATGGCTGTCCCGGGGAAGAAGGGGGCGCTGCCAAGGCGTTTATGGCCAGGGATGGGGTATGGAAGGGTCTGGATGCGGCGCTGACCTGGCATCCGGAGGATGTCAACGAGGTTCGGACCGGCTCTTCCAATTCCTGTATCCAGGTGCAGTATAAATTCACCGGGGTTGCCTCTCATGCGGCCGGGGCGCCGGAGAGGGGACGCAGCGCGCTGGATGCGGTGGAACTGATGAACATCGGCGTGCAGTTTCTGCGGGAGCATATGAGCGACAAGGCAAGAATTCATTATGCGATTACGGATGCGGGAGGATGCAGTCCCAATGTGGTGCAGCCGCGGGCAAGCGTGCTCTATATGGTGCGTTCCAATCATGTGTCGGAGGCAGTGGAACTGCAGGCGCGGGTGGATCGCATTGCGCAGGGAGCGGCGCTGATGACAGATACGAGCTTTGAGCGTCAGTTTATTGACGGTTTGGCGGATACCGTCAGCAACTATGTGCTGGAACAGGCTTTATATGATAATTATAAAGAACTGGGAGTGCCCGGATATACGAAAGAGGAACATGAATTTGCCGATGCGCTGGCTGCCACTTATCCCGGAAATGACGGGATTCCCGGGATTGCCGCCCGTTATGAGGACAATGCCAGGAAACAGGTAAGGCAGCTGCGTGCCCAAAACGGCCATGCGATGAATGATTTTCTGGCGCCTCTTTATAAAGGGGAAGCTTTCCATGCGGGTTCCACGGATGTGGGTGACGTAAGCTGGCTGACTCCCACTGCGCAGATTCATGTGGCGGCCTGGCCGAATGGCTGTCCGGGCCATAGCTGGCAGAATGTCTCCTGCGACCGCACGGAGATCGGGCATAAGGCGGCAGTCCATGCGGGCAAGGTGCTGGCGGCTACCGTGATTGATCTGCTGGAGAAGCCGGAACTTTTAAAGGCGGCCCGGGAGGAGTTTGAAAGGCGCACAGAGAACGGTTATGTCTGCCCGATTCCCGCAGACGCCGTGCCGGTAGTGCCGGATTAAAGAAAGCAGAACCTTTAGAAAATATTTATATTTTTTTTAGATGGGCGAGGTTTCAAAAACCTCGCTTTTATTGTATACTGATAGGAAACGTTTATGCAAAAGAGCGGTCAATAATGAAAGTAAGGAGAGAGTGGAATGGGAGTAAAGGGAGAAGACCCGAAAAAGCCGTCAAGGAAAAGCTGGCTTTATTATTATTTTGTGGTGCTGCTGATAACGATGCTTTTGAACGCACTGGTATTTCCCTCCATCGTGGCCAGAAGCGTCCATGAAGTGTCTTATGATCAGTTCCTGGACATGCTGGAGCAGGGCCGGGTGGATCTGGTAGCCATGCAAGATACGCAGATTACCTTTCAGGGAAGGAATGAAGAGGGCGAGACTGGGGCTTACAAGACGGGCCTCTGGCCGGATGAGGGCCTGACAGAGCGTCTGAGAACGGCAGGCGTGGCATTTGCCCAGGAGATTCCGACGCAGGCGTCTCCGCTGATGACGATTTTTATGAACTGGATTATGCCGATCCTGATGTTTGTGGTGATTGGGCAGCTGTTAAGCCGGATGCTGATGAAGAAGATGGGCGGCATGGGCAATGCGATGACCTTTGGCAAATCCAATGCAAAGATTTACGCAGAGACGGAGACCGGGAAGACATTTGCGGATGTGGCGGGGCAGGAAGAGGCCAAGGAGGCTTTGAAGGAGATTGTGGATTTTCTGCATAATCCCCAGAAGTATGCCGATATCGGGGCGGTTCTGCCGAAAGGCGCGCTGCTGGTGGGCCCTCCCGGAACCGGTAAGACACTGCTGGCAAAGGCAGTGGCCGGCGAAGCCCATGTGCCGTTTTTTTCCATTTCCGGCTCGGAATTTGTGGAGATGTTCGTAGGCATGGGCGCGGCCAAAGTGCGGGATCTGTTTAAACAGGCGAATGAGAAGGCGCCTTGTATTGTGTTTATTGATGAGATTGATACCATCGGGAAAAAGAGAGATGGAGGCGGGATAGGAGGGAACGACGAGCGGGAACAGACGCTGAATCAGCTGTTGACAGAGATGGACGGTTTTGACGGCAAAAAGGGCGTGGTGATTCTGGCTGCGACCAATCGTCCGGAGTCTTTGGATAAGGCATTGCTGCGCCCGGGCCGGTTTGACCGGCGGGTGCCTGTGGAATTGCCTGATTTGAAAGGCCGGGTAGCAATATTAAAGGTACATGGGAAAAATGTAAAACTGGAGAGCAGTGTGGACTTTGAGGCCATCGGCCGCGCGGCCTCGGGAGCAAGCGGCGCGGAACTTGCCAATATTGTCAATGAGGCGGCGCTGCGGGCGGTGCGCCAGGGGCGCAGCGTGGTCTCCCAGGCGGATCTGGAAGAGAGTGTGGAGGTGGTAATTGCCGGGTACCAGCGCAAAGATGCCGCGGTATCAGAGAAGGAAAAGCGGATTGTGGCCTATCATGAGGTGGGACATGCGCTGGTGGCGGCGTGTCAGAGCAACAGTGCGCCGGTTCATAAGATCACGATTATTCCGCGTACCTCCGGGGCATTGGGATATACCATGCAGGTCGAGGAGGGCGAGCGTTTTCTGATGAGCAGGGAAGAGGCTTTGAACAAGATCGCGACCTTTACCGGAGGCCGGGCCGCCGAGGAGTTTATGTTTCGCTCCATCACGACGGGAGCAGCCAATGATATCGAGCAGGCCACGAAGCTGGCCCGGGCGATGGTGACGCGCTACGGGATGAGCAGCCAGTTTGGCATGGTTGCCTTAGAAACGGTTAATAATCAGTATCTGGGCGGCGATACTTCCATGGTCTGTTCGCCGGAGACGGCCAGGATGGTGGATGAAGAGGTGATCCGGATTGTGAAGGAGCAGTATGAGAAAGCGGTCACGATCCTGAAGGGCCATGCGGCAAAGCTGAATGAGATCTCGGAGTATCTGCTGGAACGTGAGACGATCAGCGGGGAGGAGTTTATGGAGATTCTGAACCGGTAAACGGATAGAAAACCGTTAGAAAACAAAAAGGAACTGCTTGACAAATGAGAGGGACAGATATATAATTCGCTACGGAAAGGCAAAGGCGTCTTTGAGCTGAGGACTCAGAGACGCCTTTTTCACGTGCTTCGGGAAAGGAGTTCTTATGACAAAGTATATATTTGTGACAGGCGGCGTGGTTTCGGGACTGGGCAAAGGAATTACGGCAGCCTCGCTGGGAAGGCTTCTGAAGGCCAGGGGGTTGAAAGTGGCGGCGCAGAAGCTGGACCCCTATATCAATGTAGATCCGGGGACCATGAGCCCTTATCAGCATGGAGAGGTGTATGTGACAGAGGACGGCACGGAAACCGATCTGGATTTGGGGCATTATGAGCGTTTTATTGACGAAGATCTGAACCGCTATTCCAATCTCACCACCGGAAAAGTATACTGGAATGTGCTGAACAAGGAACGGCGAGGAGAGTATCTGGGTTCTACGGTGCAGGTGATTCCTCATGTCACCAATGAGATCAAAGAGTTTGTATACCATGTGGGGAAGGAAACCGGGGCGGATGTGGTGATCACGGAGATCGGGGGAACGATCGGTGACATTGAGTCCCAGCCGTTTCTGGAGGCCGTCCGCCAGATTTCTCTTGAGGCGGGCAGGGAAAACAGTCTGTTTATCCATGTGACGCTGGTGCCGTTTCTGAGGGGGTCTGATGAACATAAATCAAAGCCGACTCAGCATTCCGTAAAAGAACTTCAGGGAATGGGAATCAATCCGGATCTTATCATTTTGCGTTGCGATGAGCCGCTGGAGAAAGAAATCTTTAAAAAGATATCCTTATTTTGCAATGTCAAAGAGGATTGTGTCATTGAAAATATTACCATTCCCAATCTTTATGAGGCGCCGCTGATGCTGGAAAAATCGGATTTTTCGGCAGTGGTCTGCCGGGAGCTGGGAATTCAGGCGCCCAATCCGGATCTGCGGGAATGGACGCAGATGGTGGAGCAAAGCAAAAGCAGCTATGCGACCGTTCATATCGGTTTGGTGGGAAAATACGTTGGCCTTCATGATGCCTATCTCTCGGTGGCGGAGGCGCTTCGCCATGCCGGATTTTATCATCAGACGCAGATTGAGATCCACTGGATCGATTCCGAAGAAATCAATGCTCAGAACAGGGAGGAGAAGCTTCTGGGCCTTGACGGCATCCTGGTGCCGGGTGGTTTTGGCAGCCGCGGCGTGGAAGGAATGATCTGTGCGGTGCAGTTTGCCAGGGAGCATCGGCTGCCTTTTTTGGGAATCTGCCTGGGAATGCAGGTGGCAGTGATTGAGTATGCAAGAAATGTCGCCGGGATTTCAGAGGCAAATTCCGGTGAATTTGATGAGCAGTGCAGATGCAAGGTCATAGATTTTATGCCCGGCCAGAGCGAGGAGATTGACAAGGGCGGGACTCTGCGGCTGGGGGCATGTCCTTGCGTGATCAAGGCGGGAACGGTCATGGAACGCTGCTATGGGAAAAGGTCAATCCGTGAACGCCATCGCCATCGTTATGAATTTAACAATGACTATCGGGAATTGCTGCAGGAAAACGGACTTGTTTTGAGCGGCATGTCGCCGGATGGACGGCTGGTGGAGACCGTGGAGCTGACGGAGCAGCCATTTTTTGTGGGGGTCCAGTACCATCCGGAATTTAAGAGCCGGCCCAACCATCCGCATCCTCTTTTCAAGGGGTTTGTGGGAGCTGCCAGGAAATATCCGGCCGGAGGTGGAGTATGAGTCTTCATGAAGAATGTGGGGTGTTTGGCATTATCAGTCCGGGCACAGCGGCGGTGGCGGATATGGCATACTATGGACTGTACGCTTTGCAGCACCGGGGCCAGGAAAGCTGCGGAATCGTGGTCAATGATGACGGGGTATTTTCTTCTCATAAGGATTTGGGACTGGTCAGCGAGGTGTTTTCCGGTGATGTGCTTTCACGTCTTCCGAGAGGGAATATGGCAGTCGGACATGTACGCTATGGGACGACCGGCGGCAACAGCCGCAAAAACTGTCAGCCGATTGAGGTAAACCACCAGAAGGGAAAACTGGCGTTGGCCCACAACGGGAATCTCAGCAATGCCGTGGAACTCCGCAATAAGCTGGAATTGTCCGGCGCCATTTTTCACAGCACGAGCGACACGGAGATTATCGCCTATATTGTGACCAGAGAGCGGCTGAAGGCGGCTTCCATTGAGGATGCGCTCAGCGCTGCCATGGATTCGCTTGACGGGGCTTACTCTCTTGTATTGATGTCGTCGCAGAAGCTGATCTGCGCCAGGGACCCGTATGGTTTTCGCCCGCTGTGCTACGGAAAAACGCCGGACGGCATATACGCTGTCGCCTCGGAAAGCTGTGCGCTGAAGGCGATCGGGGCAGAGTTTGAACGTGACCTGGAGCCGGGGGAGATTCTGGTATTTGGCCCGGATGGAATGATTTCACGTAGAGAGCATTGCAAAAAGCAGAAGAAAAGGTTATGTGTGTTTGAATATATCTATTTTGCGAGACCGGACTCCGTGATTGACGGCATATCTGTCCATGCGGCCAGACTCCGGGCCGGGGAAATCCTGGCACGGCAGCATCCTGCAGAGGCCGATGTGGTGGTGGGAGTGCCGGATTCCGGACTGGATGCGGCTCTTGGGTTCAGCAGGCAATCCAACATCCCTTATGGGATAGGGCTGATCAAGAATAAATATATCGGCAGAACTTTTATTTCCCCCGGACAGGGGGCGAGGCTGGACCAGGTCCGGATCAAACTGAGCGCGATTGAGGAGTGCGTGCGGGGGAAACGGGTGGTTTTGATCGACGATTCGATTGTGCGGGGAACGACGAGCGGCCGTATTGTCCGCCTTCTGCGGGAGGCAGGGGCAAAGGAAATTCATATGCGGATTTCCTCGCCCCCGTTTTTGAATCCCTGCTATTATGGAACGGATATTGATTCCCGGGATCATCTGATTGCCTGCAACCACAGCGTAGCGAAGATTGCAGAGATCATCGGTGCGGATTCCCTGGGATATTTTCCGGTGAAGCAGCTTTGCGAACTGGCCGGCGGTGCGGAGTATTGCAGTGCTTGTTTTGATGGCGCCTATCCAACGGCGGTTCCGGCAGATACGAAAAAAGATCGGTTTGAGGAGAAGCTGAAAAGGTTTTAGGCGTGGCTATGTTTTGTTTAATTGAACATTCAAAATGGTTTTTGGGCATGGATAAGACATAAAGGCCAAGTATTTAATATAGTGAGGATTTTTATTTATGATGTAAGTGCAGTTAGGAGAAGGCTCTCCTGGCAGCACTTACTTTTGCTTTCCAGTCCTGCAGCCTGTGGGAATTTAGGAGGCCAGACAGAACTATTTTTTGCAGAAAACTATGAGAAATGAGGAAAACATTATGTCGGAATATCAATTAGAGATCAAACAGATCGTGGACTAACCACGATGCCGGATCTACCGGCACTTTATCCAGAACTTAATGGCAGACCGGAGCATTCGCGCAAGAGGGGGTTCTGGTCTTTTTTATTACACGGTGCTTTGCAACTATGCAAGCGACAGAACTGGTCAGCGCCGGCCGCTGCTTTGAAATGGATATCCTGCTGGATCTGTGGATGTCCGCCGTCTACAATGACAGCCAGGTGCAGGGTTCGGAGATTGGCCCGGTGGTCTATTTCCGCAACGGCACCGGCTCTCCGCTGGCAGCTTACAGTGAAATGGCTGTCCGCTGGGGCATCTCCAAAGCCACAACAGGGCGTGTGCTGAAAAAACTTGCTGACATGGACTATATCTCCTTAATGTCATTCCCCGGAAGAACGGGCAGCGTGATCTATCTGCACAGCTACCTTTCCACTATGTTCCAGATATCAGATGTCCTTGTTGATAAGGAGGAGGTTGCCATGGTCCTGAAGATCAATCTTACAATGCCGGATGAAATGGATGAAACAGATCTGCAGGCAGATTCCGCTGTTACAGAGCATGAGGTATGCGTTTCAGAGGAATTATCCAGCGTTTCAAAATCGAACATGGAAGCTGTCATCACAAAAAAAGAGGACGGTTTTCCAGTTGGAGGACTGCCACAGGTATGATGCGATACAGGAGATCACTGTGCTCTGTCGGTATACTCGTGACCACAATAAAAAGGCCACTGCAGAAAATCTGCTAAAGAAACTCCGTGAGCTTTCAGAGGATGACTGCAAGAAGTTGATCTGTGATATTCAAAGAAACTATCACCTGCCCTGGAAAGCAAGGACCGTTGGAGAGATGATCGCTGTGGCAAGACAGGAATCCGGTGCCCAGAAACTGGAAGGGCATGACATCATGGTACTGGAACGCTTTGACCCGGAAGTGACGCATATGATTGTGTTTGATGTGCTTTCGAGGAAATCTTCCGTAGGAGATAAAGGGCATAGGATGCGGCTGTTTCTGACAGAAGCGGGATATAAAAAGGCATTGGGGAGTCAGGACAGGTTTTTCATCCGGATTCTGAATCATGCAAAAGTGTCGCAGGGGCATTTGAGGTATGACCGGCCAGACGGAGAACGGTAAAAAGGTTCTGTTACCTAACCAATGTATGCCTTTGAATATATACGAAAACATATGGATTTATAGATGGCCGAAGGTATCCGCTTCGTTATCCTCGCTGTATAATTTTGCAAAAAACATACAAACTATATTTTGACACATCTATTGACCTTTTGGGTATAAATATAGTAGTATGGAGGTGGAAGGAGTGGATACCTGTATGCTGAAGGAATATCTGGAAAAAAACTATGGTTACAACGAACCAATCTTCATAAACGAGATCCGGCTGGATGGACTTAATGACAATGCGTTGCGCCAGTATTTCAAACGGATGCTCAAGTCAGGCGATCTGGCGCGTTTTGATACTGGGATTTATTATCTTCCCAAAGCGTCACGGCTGCTGAAAAAAAGTTATTTAGATCCCATGAAAGTCATTATGCGCAAATATATCCAAAGCACAACAGAAACCTATGGATACTTCGCCGGAGCCACTTTTGCCAATCAGATTGGTCTGACAACCCAGATGCCGGCAACACTGGAGATTGTAACGTCAAAAGAATCGACAAAGGGGCGTACCGTTACCGTAGGCTCCCAGGCCGTCCGGCTGAAACGGCCCGCCACAACTATAACATCGGAAAACGCAGGGTTGCTCCAATTTTTGGATGCCGTCTCCCAGGCAGAAAAATATTCCGAGCTTTCTGATTCTGATACTGGGATTCTTCTGAAAAACTATGCGAAGCAGCAAAATTACAGTAAGGAGCTTCTTTCCGGCGTGCTGCCTGGCATTACGGGTTCTACTGCAAAAAAACTGATTGAATGGGGAATTATTTATGAATTTACATCATGACCACGAAGCATTCAGCGAGCTTATCATCGCTGCTTCTAACGAACTGCATATACCTCCCGGAATCATTGAAAAAGATTATTATGTTACACTTGCGCTCCGGGAGCTGGCCTCCAGGGTAAAGGGAATGGTCTTTAAGGGTGGGACATCCCTGACAAAATGCTATCAGATATTGGAACGCTTTTCGGAAGATATTGATATTTCCTATGCAGCATCGGAAGGTGTTCCTGGCGAAAGCCGCAAGCGGCAGCTAAAAAAGGCGGTTGTTTCTTCCATAGAGTCTATGGGGTTCTCTGTTGCAAACCTCGAAGAAACCCGCAGCCGGCGTAGTTATAACTGTTACAGAGCCAGTTATTCCAGTATCTATTCCCCGTTATTGGAATTAAAGCCGGAATTAGTCATTGAGACCTATATCGCCCTGTTGCCCTTTCCGACAGTAAGCCGTATGGCCGATAATTATATTTACCGTTTCCTGAAAATGACGGAGCAGGGGGAACTGGCAGAAGAATTTGGACTTATGCCTTTTGAGATCACAACACAGGCGATTGAACGGACTCTTATTGATAAGGTTTTTGCTCTCTGTGATTATTATCTGTCAGATAAGGTTGACCGACATTCACGGCATTTATATGATATCTACAAGATTATGGAATACACGAAGCCGGATGCATCTTTGTCAGGACTTGCCCAGGAAGTTCGGAGCCTGCGGGAACCTCTTCCGGTCTGTCCGTCTGCTAAGACAGGGGTATGTATCAATGACGTTCTGGCAGAGATTGTGGATAAGGAAGTATATCGGAATGATTATGAAACGGTTACTGGCAAGCTTTTATTTACATATCTTCCCTACGAAACGGTTATTGGTGGGATAAAGGAAATTATCAGCGGAGGATATTTCAGAAACCTTTAATGGAGTCAATAGAATATTCTGTGGCTATATATTTATGAGTAAATATGGGTATATCGATATTTTTACTATCCGTGGTCTTGCAGTTTTTGGATGAAAAATACAGATAAAACGTGATAAAATTAGAATACTACTCAAAAAAGGAGATGCAAAATAATATGGATAATTATGAAGTATTAGAAGTGATTCATGCGTCTAAGACTAGCGAAACGATTATTTTGAAAGTGAAAGAAAAAAACAAAAAAATATGTGATAAAGTATATGCATTAAAATTAATTGGTTCGTTAAATAATAGATTTCAAAAATTAATATTTAAAAGAGAGGTTGATGCGCTTAAAACATTAAACTCTTGCGATAGTATTGTGAAAATAAGAGATTATATGCTAAATGCAGAGTTTAGAGGTAAAAATGATTGGGGCCTAATTCTATTAGATTATGTCGATGGAACAAATCTTGAGGAATTAGATTTAAGTAATTTTTCACAGGTAGAGAAGTATGAGCTTTGCTTAAAGATTTTAAAGGCTATAGAAGAAGCACATAATAATAATGTTTTGCATCGTGACATAAAACCGTCTAATATTATGTATAATATTGAAACTGGTGAAGTGAAGATTATTGATTTTGGGACAAGCAAAATAAAATCAATAGTAGAGCAAGAGACTACCCTTCCATTTTATTCTCCTAATTTTTCGGCGCCAGAGGTAGTTAAGGGGAATAGTACAACGGAAGCTAGCGATATTTATTCGTTAGGGGCAGTAATTTTTTACATTCTGTTTAGCATATTACCAAATGGAACAGAGATGGTATGTAAACATTTGGAGAATTTAGAAATTCCAGAAAATTTAAGGCAACTGATTTCTCAGATGGTGGCGGAAGAACCGGAGGATAGATTTCAAGAGGTTGGTGTGGTTATCAATACTTTCGAAGAAATTATTGGTGATAATGCTTCACAAAAAGCTACATATTTGTGCAGTGTAGATGTCGACAAATTAAGATATTTAAAGAGCATTTCTTTAATCGAATCAAATACCAATATGACCGTTTTTACGAAATCATATTTAAAAAGTCAGTTTAAGGAGTGCTTTGCTTTTTATAATCAAAGTACGAATGTTTATGTTTTTTCAGGGAAGAAAATAGCGATGGAATGTATATATAATCAACAAGATGAGCTATTTATGGTTAATAAAATTATGCCATTATCTGTTGATAGAAGAATCAGCAATCAAAAGAGAGGATTTAATATTGATGGTACAGTTCAATTTATAGAAAGTAGCAGAAACAATTATGCTTTAAAAAGATCAAATAATGATAATGAAAAATTAATAATAGAATTTAAAAATAATATAAATAGTAAAAGCACATTACAAAAGCAAGATAAATTATTTGAAGAATTATTTGGAAAGTGGAAAGATGGATTAGATGAGTCCATGAAAAATGAGAAGGAACGGATAGGAAGGATTGTTTATTCTGCTTTTAACATAATAGATCAGCAACTAATTTTAACTCTTGAAGAATATAAAAATAATGACATTGATAGTTTAGAGAATGATAAGAAATATATTATTGAGGAGGTAGATAGTAGAGGGAAGTCTTACTACTTTGATATAGGTACTTACCACGAAATAAAATATGAAGACAATGAAACATTATTAATCATTGATTTGGATAAGAAAGTGCAAATGGGGAAAGTACGCCCGTTGCTTAAAAAAAATAGTCCGGTTATGGAGGATTTCAGAGCGAATATAAGTGCATACAAGAGACAGTATTATGCAATTCGAGCATTACATGATGATAATTATTCATCTAAAAACTTGAAAGATATATTACTTAATTTGGATGAACCAACTTATACCCCTTTTCTACAAAATATTATATTTAGCAAAGATACATTAAATTCATCTCAAAAAGAAGCAATAAAAAAAGCTTTGTATTCAGATAGTATCAGCTTAATACAAGGACCTCCAGGAACAGGAAAGACAACAGTTATAAAAGAAATTGTGCGACAAATTTTAATGCAAATAAATAAATTTGATGACACATCAAGGATTTTGGTTGTATCTCAGTCGCATACTGCAGTAGATAATATTATTGAAGGGTTTGTTGAAATAGATGAGGGGAAATTGGATATTATTAGAATTGGTCGTGCGGAAAATATATCGTTAAAGATTGAAGAAACCTGTACTATGAATGCTATTAGAAAAAAGATGTTTACAAATATTAAAGAAAAATCTAACGCATATATTGGACAGCAGAATTTGTTATATTCCAATATTACAGAGCAAAGATTATTGGATAGATGGGAGAGAATTAAAGATATTCAATCAGATTGGATTAACAGATGTAGCAATTTAGAAACATTAGACTATCAAGTGATAAAAAGCGCAACAATTATTGCGGGTACTTGCGTTGGCTTTTTGTCTAATGATTTTATTAAAGAGTTAGATTTTGATTATGTAATAATTGATGAAGCTGCAAAGGCGACAACACCAGAATTATTAGTATCTATAATTAAATCGAAGAAGATTATATTAGTAGGAGATCAAAACCAATTACCGGCGTATGCTGATCAAGAATTATCTCCGATAATAGCAAAGTTGACAAAAGAGCCAAAGTATCGATTATTTGATTTATTGTTTGATTTGTTACCAGATACACATAAACAAATCTTGACCGTGCAATATAGGATGCGAAAGAATATTGGAAATTTGATTAGTCAAGTATTTTATGATGGTAAGATTGCAACAGAGGTGGATGATAAGAATCGAATACATCCAATTAAAAAATTTGCAGGAAAATCTATTATTTGGATTGATACTTCAATGATGGATAGGAAAGGTGAAAGTAGACTTAAGGGAGGCTCCTATTGCAACTATGCAGAGAATGCTTTGATTAAAAAATTGTTAGGGGAATTTAAAAATGAAGGAGTACTTCCAAGTCTGGACATTGGTATTATTACGGGGTATCGGGGGCAAAAAGATTTAGTAAGAAAATCTGTAAATAATAGTGGATATGATAGAATTGCAAAAGAAATTGATATTAATACGCTTGATGCGTTTCAAGGAAGAGAAAATGATATTATTATATACAGTACAGTTAGAACTAAAAATTCTATTGGTTTCCAAAAAGAAAAGGAAAGGGTAAATGTGGCTTTTTCAAGGGCAAAAAATTTACTTATAATTTGTGGAGATATGGACTTCTTTTATAAATTTGATGATCCAGATAATAAATTTATTGAGATTATTGACTATATTTGTGAACATGAAGAGGAGTGCCTTGTTATACTAGGAGGTGAATTATAATGAATAAGCTGATTGAAACAATGTCTAATTTGAATGTACGAAAAAATGCAGGATACTTTTTTGTGAAACGTGATGAAATTTATGTCCCGATAATGAGAACTATACTTTCAATTACCAAACGTTCATTTTATTCCCTGCCATTATTAGATGAGATTGTATTACGTTTGATAAATGAAGGTGTACAAGAAATAGATGAATTAGTAAATATATTGGGGATTGATAGAAAATTACTGGAAGTAACACTTGCAGATTTAAGTGTAAAAGATATAATTTATTGTACAACAAATCGCTGCAGTTTGCTGAATAAAGGGAAACAAGCATTGCAGGAATTGAGGACAGTGCAAAGGAAGAAAGATACAATTAAAAATGTCTTTTTAGATCCTATTAATAGAAAGGTCATTCTAGAGTATGGAAATTATCAGCTTGTTGATAAAGTGATTGTCAATGATAAAAAATTAGATGTGGATTTCGAAGTAAATGATATAGAAATATTTAAGGAGAATATCGAGAGTGTAAATAAAGTTTTTCTTGATGAAATGGATATCTATAATGACAAAACTAAGAGTGAACCAGATGAACTATTAAGTATAGACAGTATAGAAAATGTTTATGTTAAATTTGCTAGAATTCCCATTTATATTTATGTAAGTTTGGAGGGGATTGATATGGATATTATGGCTGCTAATAGGAGAAATGATCCTTTGTTGGCGTTATTTAAAAGCGAAATAATAGAGCAAATTAGGAAGAAGAGGGTTCTCAAGAATACTTTTCTTAAATATGGTTTAAGAAAACCGTTTCCAGCAGTCAATTTAGAAGAAAATGAGAAGTTAAAAAATGATTTGCAAAAGTATATAAAAAATAAAGATGACAGAGATCAATTAGAATTAATAATTGAACAGGAGATTTTTTCCAATAGGAAATTAGCAGATGAAGAATTTGAGATATTATTGAGATATTTTGCTGAGGAATGTGAGAACTTTCAAATTTATGTTTATCATCTGGATGATTGGGCAAAAAGTGAATGGTGTGGTAGAGTGTTGTCAATTCTTAATTCTAAAAAGTTATCTTTGATAAGGTACACGGAATGTTATAATTTTAAAAAGGCACTTTCTGTTATTCAAAGGACTATGCCAGAATGTTCGAAAGATAAGGTGATTCAAACCAAGGAAACCAGCTACCTTTCGGTTGCATTTGATGAAAAATATATAATAATAGGAGTACCTAAAGATGTAGTAATAATTGATAATAATACGCATATTCATAAGGTTGAGTTTTATTTACAAGTAATGTAGAGTGTAATTTGATAAGGGAGAGAAGTAAACGGTGTTTCGGTTGTTTGGGTATCGTTGATTTGTCTAAAAGTGCGTTGGAATTTGGGAGATATTATCGAACTTTTCTAAATGTTTCATTATTTGACAGATACGGGCGTAGAGAACTCTTAAAGATTGATAAAAAGCGGTTTCTTTAGTATAATAAAACCGTGACAGAAGGTAAAGATTTAATCAGATATATGTTTTTTAAATCATGTAGAAAGGTGGTGTCTGTTATGTCAACATTACAGAATCAGATCACACAATCTCTGGAGGGACTTTCTGATGACAGCCTGCGCTTTATTCTTGATATGATACAGCGGTTTGTGCAGCCGTCAGAATCAAGGCGTGTGAGTATAAATTATGGCGTTGCCACACAGGGCAAAAAACGCAGGCTTGGAAGTATGAAAGGGCAGAAATTTATTGCGGATGGTCATGATATAGACGAGTGCAATGATGAAATAGCCAGATTATTTGGGGTGGATGATTGATGAAGATTTTGCTGGATACACATATTGCGATATGGGCAGTACTGGATTCGGAGGAATTGTCGAATACAGCCAGGGCAATGATACTTGACGAGAACAATGAAATCTATTACAGTACCGCTTCCGTGTGGGAGATTACGATTAAGCATATGACACATCCGGAAACATTTTTATTCAGTGGGAAATACCTGGAGAAAGGATGTGAAGAGAATGGCTTTTCCTCGCTGCCTGTATTTAATAAACATGTGGCTGAGTTAGAATCTTTGGTACGGCCAAAGGATGCTCCTCCGCATAAAGATCCTTTTGACAGGATTTTGCTTGCGCAGGCAAAATCGGAAGGAATGAAGTTTATGACACATGATACTTTGATTCCATATTATAACGAGTCTTTTGTTATTAGTGTTTAATATGAGTGCAGTGATCGATGCATGAGGATGAAAATATTTGTAAAACACCATATATAGTATTCACAACTTGACTAAATCAATATATTGTGTTAAACTGTCCTTGTAATTGATTTTTGTGCGTACCCGTATGGGAAATGCAGTCCGTTCAGACTGTATGCGGAATACTGTCCGCATTGCACACGCTGTTAAGTTTGTATTTTTGTGCCAGTAGTACCATTATGCCCTTTGGCTGGTGGTGTACTGGCTTTTTTATGTTAAGGGATCACTTTCCCTTTGGGAGCGGGAATGACTTTGGTCCATGGAAATCCATGGACGCCAGGGATTTGGCAAATAGTCATTTCCGCTTTTTTATTTTCAGCCCAAATGCCGGTAACGGCTTTGAGGATAAAGAATCATTGAGCCGACAGGCGAAATGACCCGCTGCCCAGACGAAGCAGAGCGGAGTTTGGGGTTCCCGTTGTTTTATGGAGCGAGGAACGAGCGCAATAAAAATTTAGAAAGGCAGGTACAAAGAATGAGCATGAGAAACAAAAAGGCCGGCAGGAGCTGGCAGAAACAGGCGGCAGGATACCCGTTCAGGGATACCGCTGTCCAGAAAGCCAATGACCAGTACTGGAAGAACTGTACCACGATCCGTACAGTGAACTTCACGCACAGGGCCAGAAGGGGGGCGTGACCATGCCCGATACGAACATGGAGAGGGAAAGGCACAGCCCGCTGGTGCTGGTGGATACGGAAGACCTTACCAGGGAAGAATGGCTGGACTGGCGGCGCCGCGGGATCGGCGGCAGTGATGTCTCTGCCATCATCGGGCTCTCCCCTTTCCGCACCGCACGGGATATCTATTATGACAAAGTGGGTATTGCGGCGGTGGAGGAAAATGAAGGCAACTGGGTGGCTATGGAAATGGGCCATCTCCTGGAAGACCTTGTGGCAAAGATATTTGAAAGAAAGACAGGGCTTAAGATCTATCAGGTCAAAAAGATGTTCCGGCATCCCCTTTATCCGTTCATGCTGGCAGACGTGGATTGCTTCATCACCATGACGGACGGCACGAAAGCCGTCCTGGAGATCAAGACCACGAACTATAATGCAAAAGACCACTGGTGGAAGGATGGCAGGGAGACCGTGCCGGTCCATTACGAAGCCCAGGGCAGGCATTACATGGCCGTCATGGATATGGACCGGGTATTTTTCTGCTGTCTGTACGGCAACACGGAAGATGAGGTCATTATCCGGGAACTCCGCAGAGACATGGCCTATGAGGAAGAGATGATATTCCTGGAACAGGAATTCTGGAACAGCCACGTGCAGAAACAGATCCCGCCGCCCTATCTGGAGGACAGGGATGTGATCCTTGCCAGCGCTAGGCAGTATTGCGGCAGGGCAGACAAGGACGCTGAGGCCATTGTCCTGAACGGGACCATGCCGTCCACACTGATGCGTTATATGCAGCTCCAGGAGCAGAAGAAACAGTCAGATCAATATTCCAAAAAGCTGGAGGCCGACATCCAGAGGCTGAAAGCGATCCTGGCTGCGGAGATGGGTACAAGCTGCAGGGCCGTCTGCGATATGGACGGGAGCCGTTACACGCTGACATACAACCCGGTGCGCAAGATGATCGTTGACAAGGACAACCTGACAAGGCTGAAACTGCAGTACCCGGAGATCTATGAGCAGTTTGTGACGGTATCGGAATTCCGGACGTTCCATGTAAAGGTCAGTGCTGTGGATGCCGCCTGAGAACAAAGAACATTATAGAAAGGACAAGGTGAAAATGAGAAGAAGAACATGGATACCAGGGAGCCGGACCAGGATGGCCTGGTACGGATCAGGGGCGCCATAAGCGCAAAGGGGAGGAAGAGCAGGAGCGCCCGGTCGG
>CAMSTY010000010.1 GCA_947063875.1 uncultured bacterium | reverse complement strand
AAAAATGCTACTACTGTAAATGCTATGCAGACTTTTACCACCAGTTCAAAGACAAGCTGAAGCATCCGGACAGCCGAAGTATACGCCTGCATATCCAGCATCTGCGATACCTCAATCAGGTCCGTCCTCAGCAGGCTGACCAGAAGCGCCACCAACAGCGCAATCTTAATCAGGTTCTTGGCCAGATCCACCAGCTTATTAATGCCGAACATCCGCTTAATCCCGTTTATAGGATTCATCTTGCTGAACTTAGGGCGAAGCGACTGGAAGCTGATATTAAACCGGGTCTGAGTCCCATGGGCAATGATTCCCAGCACCACGGAAGCCAGCAGCGGCGGCAATACACATTTTAGCACTGCCACCACCATATAAATATAAATATGAGGCGAAGACCCGAAGGGATTCTCCGTCCCGACCGCGCTAAAAAAATAAACCATACAGTCCCGTATGGTCTCATACAGGAGCGGCAGTACCAACCTCAGTATACAGAACACACCGAACAGCATCACAACCGTAACGGCATCCTTGCTCTGGAATACATTTCCTTCCTTACGGGCATCTTTTCGCCGTTTACTGGTCGGTTTCTCGGTCTTCTCCTGTCCGTTCGACTCTGCCAAGTTCACCACTCCCTTCTGTCATTCCGATCGATCCATACGCTGATGCCGCGCCCGGCCGCTACACTATGCCATCAATGCCAAAAGACGCTGCATATATAAAAACATATCGTCAATCATCACATACAGCCGTGCCGCCATGGGACTGAACAAATACACCAGCATCATAAGTCCCACCAGGATCTTAATCTGGAAGTTAATGGCAAACACATTGATCTGGGGAATCATACGCATCAGTATCCCTACCGCCGCCTCCGTCACCAATTCCATGGCCACTACCGGAAAAGCAAACTGAAATCCTGTCGCCACGCTGGTGCAAAAAACCTCCAGCATAAGCTGCGACAACTCCGGCCGGATTGCAACCTCCCCGAAGGGAATCAGCCTGGCAGAAGAAAAAAACAAAGCAATCAGTCTCACATGCCCGTCTATCGCAAGAAAAATCATCGCCAGAAAAGCATAATAAAGACCGGAAGTGATCGTCATCTGCGTGTTATATTGCGGATCATATACCTGCGCCATCGAAAGGCCCATCGTATGGTCCATAATTGCCGATGCAAAGCGGACAATGGAAAAGGTAAGTTCCATGGTAAACCCCAGCACAAACCCCACCATTAATTCCTTTATCAGCATAACGCCATACTCTATCATATTGGCCGGCTGATGGCTCAGCACACCGTCCGTTCCCACATACAGCATTAAGGACAGCAGAAAAATCAGCGATCCTTTTGCCATCCTCGGAAAATTGGTCCTGCCGAAAATTGGGTTAAAGGCAATGGCTCCGCTCATCCGCATAAAAATCAGGGCAAACAAGATCAACATGGTTTAGCCCCCTATAAAGGACATCATAAGTCTGGTAAAATCCTGCAGCATAGCCAGAATTGTGCTTCCCAGAAAACCCATCACCGCCAGAATAGAAAGGAACTTCGGCACGAAAGTCAGAGTCTGCTCATTAATCTGGGTCGCAGCCTGAAAAATCGCAATCAATACACCCACAATCATGCTGATCAGCAGAAACGGCATGGTCAGCCGCACTGCCAGCTGGAAAGTCTGATACAGAATATCCATAATCTGCAGGTCTGACATGATTTTTCTCTCCTTTCTTCCCGAAACGCCATCCTAACGAAAACTTGTCACAATACTGGAGAACAGTAATTCCCAGCCATCCACTGTCACAAACAGCAGAAGTTTAAACGGCAGGGAAATCATGGCCGGAGGCAGCATTACCATACCCATGGACATCAGCGTAGTAGACACGATAATGTCTACCAGCAAAAACGGCAGATAGATCAAAAAACCTGCCGTAAACCCTGCCTTCAGTTCACTGGTCATAAAAGCCGGAACCACTACGGTCAAGGGATAGTCCTGAGGATTCTCCGGAACTTCCGTGCCAGACATCTGAACGAAAGTTTCCATCGTGTTCGCCTCCGTATTGCGGAGCATAAACTCTTTTAAAGGAACCACCATCCGTTCCAGCGCTTCCTCCTGGGAAATCTCTTCGCGGACATAAGGCTGATAAGCCTCCTCATTGATCCGGCTGATCACCGGACTCATAATATATAGCGTCAAAAACATGGCGATGCCTACCAGCACCATGTTTGGCGGCGCCTGCTGAACACCCATGGCATTCCTCGTAAATGATAATATGATGATTGTCCTGGTAAACGAGGTCATCATAACCACAATCGAAGGAAGCAGCGCCGCGAAAGTAATCAGAAATATTAATTCCAAGGCAGGAACATTCCCGCCATTTAACTGTGTCAGAAGGTCATTCATCGCTTTCCCTCCCATTTATCCAGGTGTTCCTTAAGAAAATCCCGGAAAGGAAGTTGTGCTTTGGCGGACATCTCCGGCATCCGGGACTGAAAATCCCCTTCCACCTCAGACAAAAGCTGAATCCCTGCCGGGCTGACGCCCACCAGATAATGCTTCTCTCCCACCTTAATCAGCAGAATCCTCCGGTCCTGTCCTACCTGAAGCTGTTCAATCAAATTGATATTGCCGGAACCAGAATTTCTCACTGTCCATTGCTTTCCCAGCAAACGGCTGCACCACCACGCCATCAGAAGGACAACCACAACCGTCAGCGCAGCACGAAACATTGTCAGGCTTTCCATCTTATAAGTTTTCCGGATGCAGTTCTCTGGATACGATCTCCGTGATACGGATACCAAAATTATCCTCTACAACCACGATATCTCCTCTGGCAATACACTGCCCGTTGACAAACAGGTCCACCTGCTCACCGGCCATTTTATCCAGAACAACCAGAGTACCCTGTGTAAACTCCAGAATATCCTTCACCAGTCTCTTGGTTCTTCCAATCTCTACGGAAAGTTCAAGAGGCACTTTCATCAGCATCTCCTGATTTGCCTTATCCTCTTCCCCGTCGCTGTCGTCTCCCTGCATCTGCGGGGAAGCCAGCGGGCGAATAATGGAATTGCCTGTATTGGAAGACGCCGGCT
The DNA here is from genome assembly GCA_947063875.1 of uncultured bacterium. Taxonomy (GTDB): domain Bacteria; phylum Bacillota; class Clostridia; order Lachnospirales; family Lachnospiraceae; genus Brotaphodocola. The sequence goes on along the minus strand of CAMSTY010000010.1, from coordinate 76,922 downwards.
CATGCGGCTTGGTTGTTTTCATCATCTCCATCATCTGCATCTGTGTCTGCTGCATCTGATTGAGAAGCTGAATCATCATGGGGTCCATTCCCACGGGCGGATAAGCATAATACGGCTGCTGGCCCCCCTGCATGGCCGCCGGGTCCTGAGGCATCGGTGCTGCGGCTGGCGCGGGCATCGGCTGCGGCGCTGCGGCTGGCACGGGTTGCGGCACAGGCTGCGGCGCTGGCGCTGGCTCCGGTGTTGGCACAGGCTGCGGCGCCGGCGCTGGCTCCGGTGTTGGCGCGGGCTGCGGCGCTGGCGCAGGTTCTGGCTCTGCAACCGGCTGCGACGCAGTTTCTCCCAAGCTGTCCGCAAACGGTTCCAACAGTCTCTTGGCCAGCTTTACCGGCATCAAATTCATGAATTCACTGTTGAGTTTCCCCTCGATCTCCAGCCGGAAGCGGACAATCACCATGCCGCTCTCTTCCGTAAAGTATTTGTTCTTAAATTCTTCCGGCTCACCGACCTCAAAAGATTTCGGTGTAGATATATTTACAACGGTGCCCAAGAACTCCGACAAAGCCGTAGCCGAAGACCCCATCATCTGATTCATGACTTCACAGATGGCACTGATATACAGTTCATCCATCATCTCAAATGCTTCGGCAGGCGGTTCTTCTCCCATCATGGTTCCCACGATAATCCGGATGTCCTCTTTCCGGAACATCATGATGTTCTTACCGTCCAACCCTTCCACATAATCAATCTCAACACCAATAGCCGGTTCCAAACGTTTGAATTCAAATTCTTCGCGCGTCTGAACCAGCACAACCGGTGTGGTAATATTCACCTTTGTGCCCAGCATCGTGGAAACAGCGGTTGCTGAAGCTCCAAGGCTGATATTCATAATCTCGCCTATGGCGTCCAGTTCCATCTCGTTAAAGCTGCTAGCGCCCATTTCTCAATCTCCTTTTATCCAAATATTCTTATGCGCGGAACATTATTTTCCAATTTCCAGCGCCTTCTGCGCCATCAGCTTCATTGCATTCAATGCCGTAACATTGGCTTCATAAGATCTGGTAGCCGACATACTGTCTACTGTCTCTTTCAGAAGATCCACATTGGGCAAAGTTACAAACCCGTTCTCATCTGCATCCGGATGGCCTGGGTTATATACCTGTTTCATCTCCCGGTCGTCCTCAATGATACCCGCAACCCGAACACCTGCATTCCTGCCGGAAAATCCCTTTCCTGCAGAAGCATTCCGTAACGCCTCACGGAAGGAAGTCGCCCCATAACTCTCAAAAAGCACATCCTTTCTGCGGTATGCGCCGCCTCCTTCTGTTCTGGTACTGTCAATATTGGCAATATTCTCTGCTGCAATATCCATCCGGACACGCTGAGCGCTTAAAGCAGATGCACTGATGTCAAAAGAACTCAAAAATGCCATTTCAAATTCCTCCTGCCCGATATTAACTCCCTAAGATTGCCTGTGCGGTCTGAACAATACGTTCAGCGTTAAATGGTTTTACGATAAAGTCCCTGGCGCCCGACTTGATGGCATCCACTACCATCCCCTCCTGCCCCATAGCCGTACACATCACGACTTTGGCATTCGGGTCGTCTTCACGGATCTTCTTAAGCGCCTGCAGGCCATCCATATTGGGCATGGTGATATCCATAAACACCATATCCGGCTTCTCCTCAGCATACTTTTTCACTGCTTCTGCCCCATCCTGAGCCTCTATAATATTATCATATCCGCTTTTTGTTAAGGCATTCTTTACCATCATTCTCATAAATGCAGCGTCGTCAACTAACATAATCTTAGGCATTGTGTTCCCCTCTCTTCTTTAAAAAATAATAATATATGATGTTGCTAAAAACCAGCAACCTCTTACCCTATTTTACCGATATAAAGCTTATCCGTCAAGAACAGCTTCCTCTTCTTCCTGGACAGGCAGGAGTTCTTCCTGGGAAGTTTCCTCTTCCTCCTCTTCGTAAAGCCTCCGGTTAATACGGACTGCAACATTCTTTTTATAAATACCCATCTTTCCGGTAAACCATGCCTGTCTTCCCACATAAAGCTTCACTTCTTTGTCCTTCGGCTTATTCATATCAATCACATCACCCACTCTCAAATGATAGATATCATCCAAATCCAAGGATACTGTCCCAAGCTGTCCGGTGATTGGAAGCTGGGACTGACGGATATTCTCCAGAATGGTCTCCCGATTGTCTTCGTAAGCATAACCCTTGGCCAGATGTCTGTGGCTGTCCATCACCTGGAACATGGACTCCAGGAGTGTGCCCGGCATACAGATCCGTATCCGCTCCACTGCAAGTCCGGTCACATCTACATTGAGATGAATAATCGCCACTGTCTCATCCAGGCCCACGTCCTGCATCATTGTGGGATTCTCCTCAATCCGGTAAGCAGAGAAATCCACACTTATGTAGCTGGCAAAACCATCTTTCAGCGCCTGTATCAGCTGGGAAAGGACCCTGCGGTACAGCGCTGTTTCCACATCCGAATACCGGTAACCATCCTTTACCTTAACTACGGTTTCTTCTCCGCCCAGCATACGGTCTATGAGAGTAATCACCAGGCCTGGTGTCACATACATCATCATCGGCACCAGCTTCCGGTTATAATTCTCCATGCTGGCATTGACCAGAGTAATCACATCATTTTCATTCAAAGAGTTTACAAATTCATAGTAACGCCGCTCCTGAACCTCCATCACCGTGATGTCGGTCATGACCCTGAACACACCGTTGACCTGCGACGTAATAATCCTCGCATAATTCTCAAACACACTGGTCAGGATCTTCAGCTTATCCTTAGTGAATTTTCTGGGACTGTAAAAGTCATATTTGCTATATTTGATCTCGGGTGTTTCTGCTTTCTTCTTCTCTTCCTGCACAGCTACCTTCTGCTCTGGCTGTGCAGGACTGCTGCTGCCGCTGTCATCGCCTCCGCCGCCCTGCATGGACTTCAAAAGTGCATCAATCTGACTTTGGGATAATACGTCTGCCATTTTAAAACGCCACCTTTTCTCAATAGTTATTCCGCTGCGGGACTAATTACGCTATCCAGCACCGCGCCTCCTGCCTGAACAGGGTCCGCTGCCTGGGCAGCCGCACTATCCGGAAGACCGTCCGACTGATTAACCATACTGGCCGAACCCTCCATATTGCCTCCAACCTCCGTAAAACCATCCGGAACAGAGGTGTCTTCCTCTTCCACACCATTAATCTCGTCATAAAAGTCATTCATGGACTTAATATCTGCCCCATTATCAATAATCAAAAACTCTACGCGCCGGTTTTTCGCTCTGCCCTCACGGGTCTCAAAAGTATCCACAGGGCGGAACTGCCCGTAGCTCATCCCAATCAGCTTGCTGGGATCGATAATATCTTTGTTCTGAATATATGCCGCCACCTCTGCGGAACGCATAGCCGAAAGCAGACGGTCCGTCCGCGGATTATTGCGGTGGTTCGGGTCTGCCTGTGCCGTATGGCCCAGTATTTCGATCTGAGAAATATCATCCGCCTGCGGCGCAATCGCCTCACAGAATATATCCAGCACACGGGTCGCTTCTGTCGTCAGCATCGACTGATCGGGGTTGAAAAAGGCATGATTCTCAAAAGAGATAAAAGCATACCCCTCCCCTTTGCTCATGGTAACTCCTTCCGCGAGTCCGTTTTCTTCAAGTTTTTTCTGAAGCGCAAGCCAAAGCTTATCTAAGTCATCCATCTCGAGTTCATTCTCCATCTGAAGATTTCCCGAAACGTCATACTCGCCTTCCAATATATTCTCATTAATGGCGATCTGCTGTTCGTCATTGGAATTAGGGAAAATACTCTTTACAAAGATTTCCCATTTCTGCTGGTCCAGGCTGGACATGGAATACAACATAACAAAAAAGCACAAAAGCAATGTGACCATGTCACCATATGTATCCATCCAGCTTCCGCAGTCCTCACCGCCGCCGCCTTTTTTTCTCCTGCTCATCAGCCTTCTCCTCCGCCGGACTTCTCGGCTTTCAAAAGAAGCTTTTTCTGCTGAGACTGCTTCATACAGGAAAGAAGATGCTCCCGAAGCATTTTGGGATTCTCACCTGCCTGAATTCCCATAAGTCCTTCAATTACCGTTGAACAATAAAGTTCTTCTTCCGCCTCTCTTACCCTCAGCTTTTTTGCTATGGGCTGACAGAAAATATTGGCAAAACCACTGCCGTAGAATGTCGTTATCAACGCTACTGACATATCGGCGCCCAGGCTGCTTGCACCGCCGCCGCCATCCAGATCCAGGCCTTTCAACATATTGATCAGACCGATCAGGGTACCGATCATACCAAAAGCCGGTGCATAGGAGGATGCCTTCTCATAAAGCCCTGCCGCCTCATCGTGTCTCGCGATCATGTCATCCATCTGCTTTTCCAGCATTTCCCGGACCTTATCCGGATCGCTGGCGTCCACAATCATCAGTACGCTCTGTTTCAAAAAGGGGTCCTTGATCTCTTCCGCTTTTTCTTCCAGGGCAAGCAGGCCGCTCTGCCTGGCCAGCATCGCCAGGTCCACCAGCTGATCCACCAGCTTAGGAATATTATACTTTTTCCCCCGGAACAGTACCATGATATGCTTGGGAACATCCAGAAGAATTCTCAGCGGATAACTCGCCGTAACCGCCGCGATCGCACCGCCTACCACGATTGCAAGGCTCTGCATGTCGACGAAATTCCCGATCTTATCAACACCGATCCCCCACACGCACAACCCAATCGCCATCAATATACCAATAAGCGTTGTTAAATCCATTTTCTCTTTCCTCCTAAATAAATCAGCACTGCCAAACGCTTATTCGCTTTTGTCCTCATAAACAAAACAGCTTTTGATAAACGCCCGGATCTGATCCGTAATCGAATCTGCGGAATCTCTCACAAGATAATAATCTCCATTCATCATCTTCACCTTCGTCTCCGGTATCGATTCCATCGACTCAATCTGAAGCATATTCAAATAAAGCTCCTCCCCATTCAAACGTACTACCTTAACCATACCTTTCCCTTCCTTATCCCCCACCTGATTCTCCGCATCGCCAGCGGAGTAGCCGCGCCGTTCGCGGCTCCTCTCGCCGGAGATCCTCTCCCGTCTGGCTTTGCGTGCGCGGTCCATAATCTTCTGATTCTCGTTCTGCCGCTTCATCCTCATCTTATATTACCCGTTTATTAGCGCTTCATGGCAACCAGGTCCGACAGCATCTCATCAGAAACCGTGATCATCTTGGTGTTCGACTGGAAGCCTCTGTGTGTGGTAATCATATCCGCAAACTCTTTTGCAAGGTCAACGTTGGAAGCCTCGATATAACCGGTCATCAGATCCGGATTAGGGCCGCCGGGAACACCCACAGCCGCGTCACCGGCGTTATCGCTGGTGTTCGTGGTATAGTAGTTGCCTCCTGCCTTGGTCACACCGTTCGGGTTCGTGAATGTGGCTACCGCTACCTTACCAAGGGATACGACCGCAGTCTGCTTTTCCCCCGCATTATCTTCATATTCAACCTTTGCCGTAATCTCTCCCGCACTGTTAATGGAAATGCCCTTGGACACCAATACATCCTCATCTCCATATTTGAAAGTTACGGATGCAGCCGTTCCATCATAGGAAGCATCTGGCATACGGAGGGGAACCAAATCCTCCCCAACCTTCCACTCATTTTTGGTGGTATCATACTCCGCCGCATAGCCATAGACGAAGTTCATGTCCCCATCCACCACATAGCCGTTGCTGTCCAGGGAAAACTGTCCGACTCTGGTCAGCAGAAAATCCTTTTCCTTAATATCCGCGCCGGCTGCAACCGTCTCCTTGGTCGCTTTCACCAGAAAGAACCCGTCGCCGCTGATGCTGGCATTAAAGCCGCCGACATAGGTAGGCGTGCTGGCCGTCATATCCATGCCGATCGTACCCATCAATGCACCGTAACCAAACTGTGCCGCATTTGCGCCGGCTGCCGTCGCCGTACCGCCGGTAGAAGATGTCGATGTCTGGTACATCGCTTCCTTAAAGGTGTAGGTCTGTGCCTTAAATCCGAATGTATTTACGTTTGCGATATTATGTCCTACTACGTCCATCTTGTTCTGGTGGGCCCGCAGGCCCGCCACTGCTGAATCCATTGCTCTTAACATCTTTTCCTTTTCCTTTCTTTCTGACAAGCCGTCCCTCCCGCCTGCCCATCCGGCCGGCGGGAAGAACATCCTCATCCGAGGTCCTGCTCACATCAGGACGGCGCTGTCGATATTCGTAAATACCCTTTCCCGCATATCCTGCTGTCCCATGGTCGTCACCACCATGTTGTTGGGTACATTTACAATAAATACTCCCTGAGCGCCAATCACTGCCACGTCTTTTGCACCTTTTTTCCTGGCGCCTTCCACGGCATGTTCCAGATCGCTCATCAGCTGATTGTCAACGGCGATACCCCGTTCGCCCAGTCTCTTTGCCGCATGTTTGGAAAAATTCAGGCCCGCCTTCGCCCTTTCCTGGAGAAGCTGGCTGAATTCCGCCGGATGCTCCCCTGTCCCAGGTGCTGTGCTTTGCTGGCGGGGGATACCGGACATGCCGTTCTCATAAACACGCATTCCATTAATACCCATAAAACACTCCTCTTTTCCAAAAGCCTGCTTTCCTTACTGTAAATCAGCCGGAAATCATATCTTAGATCAATGTAGGTTCGGTATAGTCCTCAGGATCACTGTCCTCTTCCCAGTCGGCCTCATCCGCTTCCACACGCCTCGTCCGGGTTCCGCTGGCCTGCTCTGCATCCTTGTCATCCTCTTCGGAGGAAGAATTGCTCTTGAACGGATTTGGTACCTGACCCATGCCGACCAGATGAGTAAGCCTGTATTCCTTCTCGTCACCCTCGAGCTTGATCGTCGGATCTCCGGAGGTGAAGTTCACCCATTCTACCTTAGCATATTTTACATCGACCGGCGTCTCCTGTCCATACTCATTCTCTTCCGTCACCGCCATGGTCACTTCCTGCCCCACAAGGCCTGCCGCATAAGTCTGGGTGTTGACCGCCGTGGAATTCTTCATCGCATCCGACATGGTGGTCATCGACTGCACCATCGCCATCTGTACCATCTGAGCCATGATCTCACTGTTATCCATGGGATTGGTCATATCCTGATTCTGCAGCTGGGTCGCCAGCAGCTGGAAAAAACCGGTCATGGTTATCGTGTTCTTGTCATTGCTCGATGCGGTATAGGATTGTGTCCCATATGGATTTGTTGTTCCGCTGACTGATAAATTATCTGCCATAATCTCTCCTCTGTCTCCCGGATTCTTTTAAAACCTTATATCAGCCCCAGCCTCAGCTGCTGGGCAAAAGAATCGGTGTGCTGCTCTTTCTTATCTTCTCTCCGGCTTTCCTTCTCCTGCTCTCCCTGCCTGGCCGTACCATCCTTGTTCTCCTGGTACTGCTCCTGCTCATGAGGCTGCTGGGTAAGGATCACCGTGCTCTGCCCTGTCTTCTCTTCCAGAATCGATGCAATTTCAGCCGCTTTCTCATTGAGAAGTTCCAGGGTCTTCGGATTCGTCGCCATAATCGACACCGCTGCTCTTCCGGCCTCATAAGTCATACGGATCGTCAGCTTGCCGAGCGACGCCGGCTCCAATTCCACCGTCAGCGTCCTTCCTGTATCCGGAAGACGCGCTGCCAGGGTCTTTCCCAGATCCTCCGGCAAGGTCTGCGGGGTCGTCTTTAAGGGAATCTCACTCGTCCGGCCCGCACCCTGAAACAGATGCTCTGTCTGGCCCGAAACCCGGAACGCCGCCGCGCCATATAACTCCTGTCCGCGTTCCCCTGACGTATCCTGTGTCTGTCTCTGATCGGCATTCCCCAGATCTTCTCTTTTATCCTGTCCCTGGGTATCCGGCCTCACCTCCGCCTTTTGCTCGCCTGCCGCCGGTTTTTGCACCTGCAATGCCACCGCCTCCGGCTCTTCGCTTTCCTTCCAAGCCTCTGACTGCGGCGCTTTCTGAACCATAACGGGGGCCGCCTCCTGGCGAACGGACTCTGTCTTTGGCTCTGCCTCAACCGCTGGCATCTCCTCAGAAACAGCTTCCATGCTCACTGCCTCCGCCAAAACCGGCTCCGGTTCTGCCGTCTCTGCATCTTCTGTCAGAAATCCGGCTACCTGTGCAGCTGCCTGCTGAATCACCGCCTGCTGTAATGCTTCCTGCTGTCCGGCGTCTTCCTCCCCCTTAACCGGGGCCTCAGACTCATTCTCCTTCTCTCCGGGAAGCTTTTTAACCGGCTCATCCTCCGACTTTTCTGTCTGTGCCTGCCCGGTCTGTTCCGTCTGTCCGGTATTATCTGCAAGGTCTTTTTTCACTTGCAGCATCTTGGTAAAATCACCGCTTTTCGCAGACCTCTCCAGAGATGTCAGACGTTCGGCCGTGTTCGCTTTCGCCGATGCCATGCTCTGCACCTTCACTGCTGCGTTCACCAAATCCCTCCTTTCCTTTTTTGATATCTATAATCAACGGCCTTCGCCGTGATTATCCACCTTTCATAAACCATTCCATCGCAATGGGGGGCAAAAGAACACACTTCTATACTATATCACAAAAAAGCACAAAATTCTACGTTATCGCACAGAAATATTCATTTTTCTACAACATAAAATCCCCCATTACCTATCACCCCCGGTTCTGATGCCTTTGCCGCAAGGCGACGCCGGATACAAACTCCTCCACAAACATCTCATCGGCCTTCATGGCCACCTTCTGATATTCCACAATCTTTTTTTCTTTGAGCTTCTCAAATTTGGAAGTGTCTACCTTAGCGTTAATCACTTCCTGCTTTTTGGCGTTTTCCTCTTTTCTCAAAACCTTCAGCCGCTCTTTCTCCGTATCGATCATCTCCTCCATGCGCCCGATGCACATATCAAACAGACGGTAATTTTCAATACTGAGTCCCTCTACCTTCGCCTGGTCAAAACGGCTTTCATATCCTACCAGTTCCCGATTCAATCCCTGGATCTCTTCCTTCTTCCGGTTTACATTTTGTACGATCGTCGCATGTTCTGTCTTTAAATTGTCCAGGACCTGCGTCTTATAGGCCAGAACGGTCTCCAGCCTGTACTGAAATTTCTTCACTGTCTCTTCCTCCGACGTCAGCTGATGATTTTCTTTATCAGCTGCAAGGTTTCTTCATAGCTAAAGCTCTCATCAATCTCCTGCTGCAGGAATCCATTGATCGCATTGATCTTGGAGACAGCCTCATCCAGGGCCGCATTGGTTCCCCTCTTATAGGCGCCGATAGAAATCAGATCGGCATTCTTCTGATATAATCCCAGAAGGTTCCGCAGGCGGGAGGCATCCTGCTGATGTTCTTTTGATACAATCTCCACCATCAGACGGGAAATGCTTGCGCCGATGTCAATCGCCGGAAAATGATTCTCATTGGCAAGCTGTCTGCTGAGAACAATGTGTCCGTCAAGAATACCTCGCACGGTATCGGAAATCGGTTCATTGGTATCATCGCCTTCCACCAGCACGGTATAGACGCCGGTGATCGAACCTTTGTCAAAGTTCCCGCTCCGCTCCAGAAGCTTCGGGAATTCCGCGTAGATAGACGGCGTATAGCCCCTGGCGATGGGGGGCTCGCCGATAGCGAGGCCGATCTCTCTCTGCGCCATCGCATAACGGGTGAGGGAGTCCATCATCAGGAGCACATCATAACCTTGGTCTTTAAAATATTCCGCAATCGTGGTCGCTACCAGCGGACACTTCATACGGAGCATGGCCGGCTGATCCGAAGTCGCAACAACCAGCACGGAACGCCGCATCCCCTCCTCCCCCAGATCCTTCTGAATAAATTCCAGCACCTCTCGCCCACGTTCGCCTACCAGGGCAATCACATTGATGTCTGTCTTGACATTTTTGGCAATCATCCCCATCAGCGTGCTCTTTCCCACTCCGGAACCGGCGAAAATTCCGATTCTCTGCCCTTTGCCGATAGTATTCAATCCGTCAATCGCTTTCACGCCGAACTCCAGCCGTTCCCGGATAGGAGGACGGTCCAGCGGGTTGATGTAAGGGCTGCTGACCGTATAGAAACGATGGGAAGGCAGGCTCTCGCCCCCGTCCATAGGTTCCCCTAAAGCGTTGATAATCCGCCCCCTCAGGAAATCCCCCACCGGCACCTTCAGCCTGTGCCTGGTATTGCGCACAAAGCTTCCGGACGCAATGCCGCTGGTGGCCTCATAGGTCATCAGCTGGATCTTGTTGTCCTTAAAGCCTACCACTTCCGCGGGCATCTGACGATTCTGCTCCTCGTTGTAAATCATGACAATATCCCCAATGCTGGAGCGGCCGCCCGATGCCTCCATGGACATCCCAACCACATTTTCAATTTTTCCGATATGGCTGACCGTCTCTGACTTGCTGATCAGCTGGGGAATTTTTTCATACATACGCTTCTATACCCTCACATTTTCCAGAATATCTTTGATATTCTCCATCTGTGTATTGACGCTTACGTCTACGATTTCTTCCGGCATCTCAATAATGCAGTTGCCCCTGTCTTCTTTATCCATGACAATAAACTTGATATTGTCCGACAAATGGGAAAGTTCATCCAGAATATCCGCATCCGCTTCCATCATCATATCATAATCCGGCTTGTCGATGTAAATTTTGACCCATGCTGTCTTTTTCAATTTCTCCGTGGCGGAAATAATCATCTGTTTGATCACTTCACCGCTGGAACGCAGACTGATATGAATCACTTTTTCTCCCACCGCCACCGCGCAGTCCTTCAACTCATCCAGATAAGTGCGCACGCACTTCTCCTTCGCCGTCTCTACGGACTTTAATGCCTGGCGCATATCTTCCTCAAAGGAGGAAAGCGTATCCTTAAGTTCCTGCCTGCATTCTGACTCAGCTTTCTCCCGGCCTTCCCGGTATCCTGCCTCATAACCTTCCCGCAGGCCTGCTTCCCGGGCCTGCTCCCGCTCCTGCCTGGCCTCGGCCTCGGCCTCGGCGAGAATCTCTTCCGCCTTCTTCCTGGCCTCCTCCAGGGCATTCTGAGCCTCTTCTCTCAGTTCCCTCAAAAGTTCCTGTTCCGGATCGGCCGCTGCCTCCTCCGGCTGTTCCCCACCGGATTCCGCCTGCTTTTCTTCCTTAAACGGCTCCTCGCCAGAACTCAGATGATACTTTCCGGCCTCCTTGCCGTCGCTCTTATAGTGAGGAAGGGATAACCCTTTCGTAACCGGCTCTCCGCTTTTCAGCAAAGATTCCCGCGGCGGAATGTATTGTTCAATAACCGCGCTTCCTGTCGTACCTGGGCGCTTAATGATCCGGCTAGACGATGATGTCGTCATTGTCGCCTCCCTTCTTAATGATCACCTCACCCTGCTCCTCCAGGTTCCGGATAATATTGACAATCCTCTGCTGGGCCTCTTCTACATCCTTCAGCCTTACATTGGTCGTAATCTCCAGATCGCCGCGGACGGTCTCCATCATACGCTTGGACATGTTGTTGAAAAACACCGACTTCATCTCCTCGGACGCGTTCTTCAAGGCAAATACGATATCCTTGGCGTCGCAATCGCGGACAAAACGCTGTACGGAACGATCGTCCATATCGAGGATATTCTCGAACACGAACATCTTGTCGCGGATGCTCTGGGCCAGTTCCGGATTGCGTTTCCCCAATTCCTCGAAAATCTTTCTCTCGCTGCTGCGGTCTACATGGTTCATCATATCGGCCACATAATCGATACCGCCCAGGCTCATATTGTCCTCGCTGGTGATAATGGTCGCAAACTTCCGCTTCATCTCCTCTTCCACGATGGCAATCGCCTCCGGAGACACTCGGTCCATCCGCGCCATGCTCTCTACCGTCTGAATCCGCTTGTCATCCGGAAGTTCTTCCAGGATCTGCGCCGCCTGCATGGCATCCATATAAGCAAGGATCAGCGCAATCACCTGCGGGCGCTCATTCTGCAGCAAGGAGAACAAAGCCTTAGGATCTCCCTTGGTAAAGAAATTAAACGGCTTCGACTGAAGAGTCTTGGATACCTTTTCCAGCAAGTTCCTCGCCGTAGACTCTCCAAATGCCTTTTCCAGTACGTTGCGGGCATAATCCAGACCGCCGTCCGTCATCATCTTGTGGGTCAGACAGAGTTTATAAAACTCATCCAGCACCGCCTCGACCTGAGTGTTGTTGGTCTTGCCCAGCTTTGCCACTTCATATGTAAGGTCCTCGATATCCTGCTCGTTCAGATACTTGTATATCTGGGAAGCCCGGTCCGCCCCCAGCGACACCACCACCAGCGCCGCTTTGCTCTTGGCGTCGGTTATCAATTCTCCTTCTGCCTTATCTGGACTGCTTTCTAGTCCCAGAATGTTTTCTTCTATCGTCGCCACTGTTATCCTCCCCTCTCAGCCAGCTTTGCACCAGTTTCGCAGCAATCTGCGGGTTCTGATCAACAAACTCGGATATATTCTGCTTCAGACGAAGGCTCCTCTGCATACGCAGATTCAGGATCTCCTCATTCTTGGCAAATTCGTCCTCTTCTTCATCCTGAGCCCCAGGCATACCGGACATATCCATGCCGTCCTCACCGGCTATCAGCTCTCCGTCTTCGCCAGTCAGCACTCCGTCCTCGCCTTCCAACTCACCCTCGGCAATCTGCGCCTCCTCCAGCGCCAATTCTTTCTTCTTGCGCCGCGAACGAAGCAGAAGCAACAGCAGAAGCAAAAGCAGCAACAGAATGCCGGCGCCTATCGCAATCAATAGCGGAAGCGGAATCGTGGAGATCACCGTTCCCACGCCTCCGGTCGGCACAACCGGCCTCTCGGTGGGCACTTCCACCTTCTGTCCCGGCGCCCGGATAATCGTCACCTTCTGGTCTGCGGTATCCACCGGGATGCCGGCCGAGTTGGCAACCAGGCGCATCAGGTTCTCCTGCGTCACGGATTCCGTATCATCCGTAGTAATCATGACACCGATCGAGACATCCTCCAGAACGCCCGGCTCGATCTGCCTCTGCTCCTTCAGCATATTGTAGAGCCATACCCTGGACGCGCTGCTGTTGGCATAGTTGTCATTGATCTGTCCGGTACCGTTGTTATTCGTATAACGCGGCGTGTCTGCATTGGCGTCTGCGCCAACCAGGCCTCCTGCCGCCTGATTGGAAGAAGTAGTGCTCTCATCCCGCACCTCTTCCGTCTGAAGAAGTCCGTCTTTGTCCTCCTCGTCGATCTTATCCGGCGTCGTATACTGGGTGCTTTCCTGGATCAGTTTCTCCATGTTGAGCCGTCCCTTTACGGAAACGGCCACGTTCCCGGAACCGTAAAGCTGCTCCAGTACCCGCCTTACATTAGCGGCAATGCTGGTCTCCACCATCGTGGTAAGGCTGGTAATATCCGTAGCCCCGCCGGAGGAACCCTCCGCTTCTCCGCTTACCTCAATCATGGTGGCAGCGTCATACACAGCCACATTCGTCACATTCAGTCCGCGGACAGCATGAGAGATCAGGCCCTTTACCGCCTGCGCCTTCTCCGGCGTCAGGGAACTGCCGTTTTTCATAGTCACAACCACAGAACCCGAGGCATCCATCTCTGCCTCGTCCCCGATCACAAAACGCCTTTCGCCCGCCGGGGAAATCGTCACCTTGGCATCCTGCACACCCTCAAAAAGCCGAATCTGCGCACCCAAACGGTCCTGCAGTTCGTACAGGGTAATCTGTTCCTTATCCGACTCCGTCGTCATCAGGCCAGTATTATTCAGATACATATCGTATGTAAAACCGCTCTTGGGATATCCTCTGCTCAAGAGATTCGCTCTTGTCTGATCCACCGTGGCAGAGGGGACCCGTATCGAATTATCATTGGTATCAAACCGATAATCGACCCCCTCTCCCTGAAGGAGGCTGACCACCTCCTGGGCTTCTTCCTGATTCAGTCCCGTAAAGAGGGTACTGTAATCTTTATTCTTTCCAAGATTTAATGCAAGGATCGCAATCAGGGCAATCGCCACCGTCCCCCCTGCGAGCACCTTTATAAGAGTCCGGGTTTTTTCTGGCAGGTTCTGCCAGTTTTCTTTCAAATTCTGCACGTCTTTATCCAACCTTTGTTTTAATTAATATCTAAACAAATCCCTTCCATCCCAATTCTGCATTGCATCAGACATTAATCTTAATCAACTCATTGTAGGATTCCATCGTCTTATTGCGGAGGGAAATCATCACATCCAAAGCAAGCCCCGCTTTCGCTTCCGCGATCGGAAGCGTATGGGCGTCATCTAACTGTCCGGTGGATAACAGATACTGTTTGTGCTCCACGTCTGCCTGAGTCTCTTTCACCTGATTCACTGTGTTTTTAAAAATATCTTTGAATAAAGATGCTTCCGCATTCGCCGACGGAGCATTCTGAACCTGATTCAAATCCCCCGTTATGCCGATATTGGCCCACGGGGTCATGGGCGTGATAAAAGCCGCACCCTCCATAGTCGCATTCCTCCCTCTTATCTATAAACCAGAACTAAAAAGTCTTCGCCGCACTCTTCAGACGGTTAATGTCATTGGTAATCGAATTGAGAACGTATTGGTACTGATATGCCGTCCGGACAATCTCCACTTGTTCCTGATCCATATCCACATTATTTCCGTCCAGCCGGGAAGATTCCTGCCAGGTAGTGTTAAGTTTGGACTGAGATGCCCGGATTGCTTCGGACACCGCCTTCTTCGGGCCCTTTTTCAGGCTGCTGGCCTCAGAGAGCCGCCTGCTCATTTCTTCCTCAAAAGTCACGTACTGGGACTTAAATCCAGGAGTGTCCACATTAGCAACATTGTTCAATGCCACGGACTGCCTGCCCCATAAATAGTCAAGAACCTTTTCCGAAAGCGCAACACCATTTCCATAAATCCCTTCCATGCTTTTGTTCTCCTTTTATTCTTCTTATTATTTTCCGCCATGAGCAGATATTTTTCAATAGTAACTTTCTGCCATCCGGCCCCGCTGTGCTTTATTCACACGTCAAACGAGGAGGGACTCTGTTTTGAGTAGACGGAAATCCCCCCCCCCAAAAAAATTCAATTAATTAATGGTCAGAATATATTATGCCTCAATATTTTTTTCGTGTCAAGAACTTCGTCTTATTTTCACGTTTTTCTCACATAAAAATGTGCGCGTCATGTGTACATCAAAAACTGTCATTTTAACAATAAAATACCGGCGGTAGGTTTCCGCCGGTAAGCCTATGCCTGTTAAACCAAAATATTCAGCATGGATACTGCATAATAATTGCTCAGATTATACGCACCGCTCTTGGCAAAATTAGCAAACTGGCGGAACGAATCCGACATTGTTGACTTGGAGGAAGAGGTAGATGCGCTGGATGCGCTGCTGCTGGAACTGCTGCTGCTGCTCGAGGTATCACTGGAAGCAGCCGAGCCGTCCAGGATCTCGTTGACCGACATATCCAGGATCTCCGTAGCCTTATCGCCTGCGCGCTCTGCCATCCCGAATTGTCCGCCCAGCAGGTCCTTCACCAACTCCGGATCTTTCTCCAAAGCCTCTCTGAACTTCTCCTCGTCCATCTCCAGGTTCCCCTTGGTGTCAACACTGATGCCAATCTTTGCCAGCGCCTTGTCAGACGGGATCGTACGTCTCAGGCCTGCCAGCTGGAAAGCAACCGTGGAACTGTGGCCGCTGTTCTTTGACAGGTAACTGATCGTGCCGTTGAGTTCATCGATAAAGTCCTTTGTCGCATCGACAATGGCGTCTTTCGCCGCCTCGACTTTCTCGTTGGAAACCTCCGCGGGTTTTCCATCCTCTCCTGTAATCTGAGTCTTGGCAGCCTCTGCAACCGCGGCGTCATACTTGCTGAACACGTTGTCCTTCTTGGTGGTCTGCAGCTTGCTGGCCGCTGCCTCCAGATCTTCCAGCCTGCTCTGATATTCCATAAGGAATGCTGATGTGCTGCTGGTCGCCTTCGCGGTGCTGGAACTGCTGGTCTTATTGGAACTGCTGCTGGAGGAAGTATTGATTCCCAGGCTCTCCTTGATGCTGTCTGCTTCCTTCTCTGCGCTTTCCTTCCAGCTGTCGGTGTTGATCATCGAACTGTAGCCGCCGTAATTGTAGCCGTAATTTGACGAAACTCCATTAATTGCCATAATTTTCTCCTTTCTGGTGTCAATACCTGATATACTGTTTATATCGGCTTTTCTGTCAGGAAAAATAAGGCATTTTTGCTGTTTCCTGATGATTTTCTTTATTCTCTCACCAGCATAGCCGTACGCTCTGCGCCGGTGCCGATAAACTTCACAGGAATCCCAATCCGGCCTTCAATAAAGCGGATATATTCCCTGGCCGCCAGAGGCAGTTCTTCAAAGCTTCTTACCCCTGCGAGATCCCCGAAGCCACCGGCAAGTTCCTGGTACACCGGCCTCGCCTGATTCAAAAACTCCAGGCTGGTGGAAAAATCCTCCGTCTGCTTCCCGCCGCAGTCATAAGCCACACATACCTGAATCTTGTCAAACTTCCCGATCGTGTCCAGATGGTTGACCGCCAGAGCCGTCAGGCCGTTGACCCGCTTCGCGTATTTAAGCGCCACCAGATCCAGCCATCCGCATCTTCTGGGCCTGCCGGTGGTGGTTCCGTACTCATGTCCCAGTTCCCGTATCCGGTCGCCTACGGCATCGGTCAGTTCCGTCACGTACGGCCCTTCGCCGACCCTGCTGGAATACGCCTTGATCACCCCGTATACCTCCCCGATGTCGGAAGCGGAAAGACCGGTCCCGGTCAGGACTCCGCCGATCGTCGGATTCGAGGAAGTCACGAAAGGATAGGAGCCGAAGTCAATGTCCAGAAGCGTCGCCTGGGCCCCTTCCACCAACGCTTTCTTCCCCTCTTCCAGCGCCTTGTGCAGATAGGTCAGCGTATCGCACACAAAAGGCTCCATCTCCTCTGCGTACCTGGCATAACCCTCATAAACGCGTTCAAAGGCCAGCGTTTCCCTGACCGCCGTATTCTCCGGGTCATAAAAACAAATCAGCGCCTGCCGGGAATTCGTCAGTTCTCTCAGCCTGTCTTTGAAATCACAGGCATAGAGATCTTCCATGCGCAAGCCGCTTCTCTCATACTTATCGCAGTAGGCCGGCCCGATCCCCTTTCCGGTAGTGCCGATCTTCGCTGACCGCGCCTTTTCCAGAGCCGCATCCAGCAAACGGTGATAAGGCAGTATCACATGGGCCTTATCGCTGATCTTCAGATAACGTCCCATGTCATAACCGTGAGCCCGCAGGTTGGCAACCTCCTCCAGCAAAACCCCCGGATTCAGCACCACGCCGTTGCCGATCACGCCAGTGGTATGTCCGGACAGGATGCCGGAAGGAATCAGGTGCATTGCGTACTTCACCCCATCGATTTTAATGGTGTGCCCTGCATTGTCCCCCCCGGTGGCACGCACCGCGACGTCTGCATCCGCCGCCAGATAGTCGATCACTTTCCCCTTGCCCTCGTCGCCATAAAAACATCCTATTACCACATCCGCCTTTGACATACTTCGTCTCCTTCGTTGTTTAAAATCCAATATTTTGTGCCTTGCGCAACATTAACAGTAATCCGCTATACATGAATCTCCGCTTTCATCCCCAGCACTTCCTGGTTCTCCTTAAGAAGCGGCCTTACCACTTCTTCCAGGAATTCCTCCACCTGTCTGGGCGCTCTTCCCACATAGCGGGATGGTTCCATACATTTTTGCAGTTCCTCCAGCGAAAGCCCGAACGCCGGCTCTGCCGCAATCAATTCCAGCAGGTTATTGTCCAACCCTTTCTCCTTCACGTTCCGCCCTGCCTCCATCGACAAGGTACGGATCAATTCGTGCAGTTCCTGACGGTCGCCGCCGGCCTTTACCGCATCCATCATGATGTTTTCCGTGGCCATAAAGGGCAGTTCCGCCATAAAATGCTTCTCAATCACTTTCGGATACACAACCAGCCCGTCCACGACATTCAGATACAGATCCAGAATCCCGTCCACTGCCAGAAAACCTTCCGGAATGCTCAGCCGCTTATTCGCCGAGTCATCCAGGGTCCTCTCAAACCACTGCGTAGAAGCCACAAGCATGGGGTTGATCACGTCGCTCATCACATAATTGGACAAAGAGGCAATACGCTCGCTGCGCATGGGATTACGCTTATAGGCCATGGCCGAGGAACCGATCTGGTTCTTCTCAAACGGTTCTTCCACCTCTTTTAAGTGCTGCAAAAGGCGGATATCATTGGAAAACTTGTGCGCGCTCTGGGCAATGCCGGCCAGCACATTGACCACCCGGGTATCCACCTTGCGCGAATACGTCTGCCCGGATACCGGGTAACACTCCGAAAACCCCATCTTCCCTGCGATCATCCGGTCCGCCTGACGGCATTTCTCGTGATCTCCCTCGAACAATTCCAGGAAGCTGGCCTGGGTGCCCGTGGTTCCCTTGGAACCCAGAAGCTTCATGGAGCCAAGCACGTGGTCCAGATCTTCCAAATCCAGACACAGCTCCTGCAGCCAAAGCGTCGCCCGCTTCCCCACGGTAGTCGGCTGCGCCGGCTGGAAGTGGGTAAACGCCAGCGTCGGCTGCGCCTTATAAAGGTCCGCGAACTTCGCCAATTCCGCTATCACATTGATCAGCTTTTTACGCACCAGCCTCAGCGCTTCCGTCATAATGATAAGATCCGTATTGTCCCCCACGTAGCAGGAGGTGGCCCCCAGATGGATAATCCCTTTCGCCTTCGGGCACTGCTGGCCATAGGCAAACACATGGGACATCACATCATGGCGCACCAGCCGCTCCCGCTCTTTTGCCACCTCATAATTAATGTCTTCCGCATGCGCTTTCAATTCATCGATCTGCTCCTGGGTGATCGGAAGTCCCAGTTCCTTCTCCGTCTCCGCCAGGGCAATCCAAAGCTTCCTCCAGGTCTTAAACTTCTTGTCCGGAGAAAAAATGTACTGCATCTCACTGCTTGCGTACCGTTCTGACAGCGGACTCTGATATTTGTCGTACATGCTCCTCCTCCTCGCTCAGTGGATTCCCAGACGACGGAACACCTCATTGTAAGCATCTTCCACATTCCCCAGGTCACGGCGGAAACGGTCCTTGTCCAGCTTCTCATGGGTCTCTTTATCCCAGAGGCGGCAGGTGTCAGGAGAAACCTCATCCGCAAGAATAACCGTACCGTCTGCCAGGCGGCCGAACTCAATCTTAAAGTCGATCAGGTCAATGCCCAAACCCGCAAAATACTCCTGCATCACTTCATTGACGATAAACGCATAGCGGGTGATCACATCAATCTCCTCCCTGGTTGCCAGATTCAAGGCCAAGGCATAATATCCATTGATAAAAGGATCGTGCAGATCATCATTCTTATAGCTGAACTCCAGCGTCGGGCAGGCCAGCTTAATCCCCTCTTCCATCCCCAGCTTCTTGGCAAAGCTTCCGGCGGAATAATTGCGGATAATCACCTCCAGCGGAACGATCTCCACCTTCTTTACCACGGTCTCCCGGTCATTCAGCTCCTCCACCAGATGGGTCGGCACGCCTTTCTGCTCCAGCAGTTTGAAGATATGGTTGGTCATGCGGTTGTTGATTGCGCCCTTTCCGACGATCGTACCCTTCTTCTGGCCGTCAAAAGCCGTGGCGTCATCCTTGTAGGAGACGATCAGCTGCTCAGGATTCTCTGTTGTATACACTTTTTTGGCCTTGCCTTCATACAATAATTCTTTTTTCTCCATGGTATTCACCTGTCCTTTTCCAGTAATTGACAATCATTGGGATGCTCCGATTCAGTGAAATTATAATATATCACCCATATAATTGCAATAGGTTCTTTTTACGGTCCCGGGCGGATTATTTCTTCGCTATGGTAAAATTCCGCCTCCCAATTCTCCGGGCAAATACGTATCCCGTAGACATCCTGCGAATGGTTCTCAAAATTCTGCGGCGGGAGAATCCACTCCGCCCGGTACTCCTTGCGGCTGTTTGCCACACGGAATCTCATCCTGTCTTCCGGCGAAAGCCGTCCGGGCAATGCCGCCAGAATTACCCCCAAGATTGCTATGCGCCAGAATTTCAGACCGGGCCGTATCCCGTTTCTTCTCCCAATCCGCTTCCTCCAGGCACATTTTCCCTGATAAATTGTCTTTCCCATATTCTCTTCGCCCTTTTCTCAAACCGTTTTTGGGAAATCAGCAGAAGGACCCCCCTGCCGCCCGCTTGCAGAAATACTTGATATATCTGAATATGCTGAGGGTAACATAATCTTTCGCCGCTGTCAAGAATCAACATGGTGCAAAGCGAAGAAATACCAGACCCTGCTTCCCGTCTGGTATTTCCCCGTTCTCTTTATTTACTTTCATCCGAAGCCCTGGAACCGTCGTCTCCTGTCAGGTCGTCGACTCCCTGCTCCACATCATCCATCAGTCCGTCAAGCACCCCCGAACTGCTCTCCTCGTTTTCGTTGTCCGCAGCATTCTCGCCGTCATTCTTTGTTCCTGCGGAACTTCCATTGTTTCCGGAATCTCCTGTGCTCCCCGTATCGTTGCTCCCTCCGGAACTTTCAGAGGCTGCCGATGACGAGGACTGGCTGGTCTGAGGGGCGCTTGTGCCGGTTGTGCTGTCATTTTTATTGTTTCCACAGGCTGTCAGGCAAAAAACAGACAGCAATGCCAAAAGAAACAGGACTGGAATCTTCATTTTCTTCATAATATCTGTTCTCCTTTCTCTGCTTATCCTTCTTTAGTATGTTACCGAATCCTGTTTTTTATTCTGCCTGTTCCCTGGTTCCATTTTCTGTATTTTTTATGTGGCGGACGCAATCACATCCGCCATGGTATAAAGCCCCGGCTTCTTTCCGGCCAGAAACCGCGCCGCTTCCAGCGCTCCCTTGGCAAAAACCGCTTTGGAATATGCCGTATGGGAAAATGTTACCACCTCATCCTGTCCGGCAAAAATTACTTCATGCTCTCCCACGATGGTGCCTCCGCGAACTGCCTGTATCCCGATCTCATGAGGGTCTCTTCTTGCCTGGTTCAAGCTGCGGTCATACTGATAATGGTAGGCATGGCCCATGGCTTCGTTGATCGAATCCGCCAGGGCCAGCGCCGTGCCGCTGGGCGCATCCACCTTCCGGTTGTGATGCTTCTCTACAATCTCCACATCAAAACCCGCCCCTGCCAGTACTTTGGCCGCATCCTGCAAAAGCTTCAGCAGCGTGTTGATGCCCAGCGACATATTGGCGGAACGGAGAACCGCCGTTTTTTCCGCCGTCTTTTTCACCTGCGCGGCCTGCTGCTCCGATAAGCCTGTGGTGCAGAGTACCAGCGGCAATCCTTTTTCGCCGCAATATTCCAGCAGATGATCCACTGCCTTCGCCGAAGCAAAGTCCACAACCACATCCGCCTCAACGCCGCACGTCTCCAGGCTCTGAAATACCGGATATCCGAAAACAACGCGGTCATCCGGATCGATTCCCGCCACGATCTCTACCTGCTCCATGTCCGCCGCCAGCCGGGATATCACTTGTCCCATGGCCCCGTTGCATCCGTGCATTATGATCCTGATCATACGATTCCCATCCTCTCCTGTCCCGATTCATTCTTTCCTGATTTTACAGGATTTGGTATTCTTTCATGGCCTTTTTCAGCTTCTCCTGGTTCTGCGGCTCCATCTCGGTCAAAGGCAGGCGCAGCGGCCCTACTTCTTTGCCCATCAGATTCATGGCGGCCTTCACCGGAATCGGGTTCACCTCGCAGAACAGGGCGTCAATCAGCGGAATCGCCTGAAGCTGCAGTTCACAGCTTCTCTTTACGTCTCCTGCCAGATAGGCCTTGCAGATCTCATGCGCCTGGCGCGGCGCAACATTGGACAACACGGAAATCACGCCTTTTCCGCCCAGGGACATCAGCGGAACAATCTGGTCGTCGTTGCCGGAATAAAGATCCACGCATCCGTCTGCCAGGTTCATGATTTTGGCTATGGCGGAAAAATTGGCGCTGGCTTCTTTCACGCCTACGATGTTGGGCACTTCGCGGCACAGCTTTACGATCGTCTCCGGCGCCATGGTCACGCCGGTACGGCCGGGAATATGGTACAGCAAAATCGGGATCTTTACCGCATCGGCAACCGCCGTGTAATGGGCCGCCAGCCCTGCCTGCGTCGCCTTGTTGTAATAGGGCGTCACCAGCAGCAGTCCGTCCGCGCCGGCTTCCTGCGCCGCCTCCGACAGGTGGATGGCCTCCCTGGTCGAATTGGAACCGGTTCCGGCAATAACCGGAATCCTGTGTTTCACTACCTCGCAGGTAAAACGCACCACCTCTATGTGCTCTTCATGGCTCATGGTAGAAGACTCCCCGGTCGTGCCGCAGGAAATAATGGCATCCGTGCCGCCTGCGATCTGCTCTTCCAGGATTTCCTCCAGTTTGTTATAGTTCACTTCCCCGTCCGCCTGAAAAGGGGTCACTAACGCTACGCCTGCACCTTCAAAAATCGCCATAGTAAATTCCTCCTTTAATATGTCTCTTGGCGGGACACAAAAAGGGAGCCACCCGGATGGCTCCCCCAAAAGTTATCATATCCTTAATAATCCTCTTTTGAGCAGCTCTCCATCCGACCACAAGCACTCCACCCGGTCCCGGATGACAGTCACAGAGTTCTTAACCCTGTGCCCAGACAGATACAGCCAGACTGCATCCGCCTTCGGCGTTCGGCCCTTTCCTCTGCCATCTACTGTCTCTGGAACATCCGGCAGGCTACTCTTGCTTCACGCAACCTCTACTTCTATAATATCAAAATACTATCATCATTGCCGTTCTTTGTCAACCAGAACTTTTTAAGGTCCGGGGTTGCCTTCGCTATATCTCCCTGCCGGATGCAATCCTGGTAATCCGGTCAATCCGGTCTGCCATAACCGCCAGGCTTTCCGGCAGAAGCCTTCCGGTGAGAATCACGTCTACCCCTCCCCGGCACTCCAGGATCTGCTCCAGTTCCGGTTCCAGCACAATCTCCTGGTCCAAAAGCCCCAGCACCTCATCCAGAATCAGCAGGTCACACTCCCGCGTGGCCAGTACCTTTCTGGCATAATTGACGCCGTTGCGGATATTGGCGCATTCCTCCTGCTTTGCCTGATCGGAGAGTTCTTCAAAATTGCATCCCGACTTCTCAAAGCGAAACACATTCATCTCCGGTTCCAGCCGCCTGATCACTTCCATCTTATCCTGATCCTGGCTTCCCTTCAGAAACTGGATGATGATCACCTTTTTACGGTACGCCAGCGCCTGAAGTCCTTTTCCCAGCGCCATCGCCGTCTTGCCGGACCCTTCCCCGTAAATAATTTCTATTTTTCCAGTATTCATGTTTTTAACTCCTCTGTACCTTTGACAGCCGCCTTATTCCTGCCCCTTCTTTTGCTTCCTGCTATCCGATGACTCCCTGCATCTCCTCATCGCCGCATTCCAGCTTGCTGATCGACACCTCATAGGCCACGCGCTTCTCGCATTCTGTCTCCGACAATTTCTTGGTGTATTCCCGGCTCTGGACCCGGCCCCAGACCCGTACCCGGGTCCCCACCTCAAACCCTGAGGCAAAACGTGCGTTACGGCCCCAGGCAATGCAGGGAATATAGTCCGATTTCCCATAGGGCCGGTTCACTGCCAGCAGAAGATCGGCAATCTCCCGTCCCAGAGGAGTCTTCCGGTAAATGGGTTCCTTACAGATATATCCGTCCAGAAAGATCTGATTGGTCTTGGTATAATCCGTAAATTCTTCCAGGAAATTGATCTCTCTCACAAACACAGACAACACCAGCCTGTTTTTGATCCCTTCATGACGGTTGTAAGAGCGGAACTGGCCGATCGCTTCCACCGTACAGCCCCGGTAATCTTCCTGCACATGAATCAGGCGGTCAGAAATCATCAGCGGAATGATATCGGCCTGCTCGCTCAGGCGGTTGACCGCTACGTCCACCACATAAAACCCTTCCCCAAACACCTCATGGCTGAAGGTGAATTCGGAAATAATCTCTCCAATTACGCTTACTTTGTTATTTTCAATTACTTTTTCTGCCATGGTACTTCTCTCCTCTTCCTTTTTCATATTCATATTTGCTTTTGCCATCTTGTCATAAAAAGCCGGCGCCCGTCTTTTATGCAGGCTTTCTTATGGAAAGACAGTCCTTCTTCACTTATATGTCTATGAAAAAGAAAACACAGATATGAAGCTTTTCGCTCGTCAAATCCCGACATATTCCTTCGTTTATTGTTTCTTAAAAGAAGCCCGCTTGCGCAAAGTGGGGTCCAGAATCTTTTTCCGAATCCGCAAATTTGCCGGAGTCACCTCCAAAAGTTCATCCGTATCGATGAATTCCAGGCACTGTTCCAGGCTCATCTCTTTTTTCGGCACCAGCTTCAGGGCTTCATCCGCGCTGGAAGAACGGGTGTTGGTCAGCTTTTTTGTCTTGCACACATTGACCTCGATATCCTCGGCTTTCGGGTTCTGGCCGATCACCATGCCGCCGTATACCTTCTCGCCCGGGCCTACAAACAAAAGGCCCCGTTCCTGGGCGTTGAACAGCCCGTAAGTGATCGTCTCCCCGCTCTCATAGGCAATCAGGGAACCTGTCTTGCGGTAATTTAAATCTCCCTTGTAGGGCGCATACTCGTCAAAAATGGTATTCATAATGCCGTTGCCCTTGGTATCTGTCAGGAACTCTCCGCGATAGCCGATCAGGCCCCGGGAGGGGATGGCAAATTCCAGGCGGGTATAGCCGCCGCTCACCGGGCTCATCCCCTGCAGTTCGCCCTTGCGGGAGGTCAGCTTCTGGATTACGGAACCGGTGAATTCTTCCGGAACATCAATGTAAGCCAGCTCCATCGGCTCCAGTTTCTGGTTCCGCTCATTATATTTATACAGGACTTCCGCCTTGCTGACCGCAAACTCATATCCCTCACGCCGCATATTCTCAATCAGGACCGACAAATGCAGCTCCCCGCGTCCGGACACTTTAAAGCAGTCCGGGGAATCGGTCTCCTCCACCCGCAGGCTCACGTCTGTGTTCAGTTCCCGGAACAGGCGCTCCCGGATATGGCGGGAGGTGACATACTTGCCCTCCTGACCGGCCAGCGGGCTGTCATTGACCATAAAATTCATGGCAATCGTCGGCTCGGAGATCTTCTGGAAGGGAATGGATTCCGGATGCTCCGGGGAACAGAGCGTATCTCCGATATGCAAGTCCGTGATTCCCGACACGGCCACGATGTCCCCCATCTGTGCCTCTGCCACCTCCACCCGGTTCAACCCGTCGAACTGATACAGCTTGCCGATCTTTACTTTCCGCAGCTTATCCGGGTCGTGGTGATTGACAATCACGCATTCCTGGTTGACCCGGATCGTGCCGTTGTCAATCTTTCCGATACCGATCCTGCCCACATATTCGTTGTAGTCGATGGTGCTGATCAGCATCTGGGTATCCGCCTTGGGATCGCCCTCCGGCGCCGGGATATAGTCCACAATCGTCTCAAAGAGTGGCCTCATATCCTCCTCGGGGTCCTCCAGCTGCTTTTTTGCAAAGCCGGCTCTCGCCGAGGCGAACAAAAACGGGCAATCCAGCTGCTCATCCGAGGCATCCAGGTCCATGAACAGCTCCAGCACTTCATCGATCACCTCTTCCGGCCTCGCCTCCGGCCGGTCAATCTTATTGATGCAGACGATCGCCGGCAAATCCAGTTCCAGGGCCTTTTTCAGTACGAACTTCGTCTGCGGCATCGGCCCCTCATAGGCATCCACCACCAGGATCACGCCGTTCACCATTTTCAGGACCCGTTCCACTTCTCCGCCGAAATCGGCATGTCCGGGAGTATCAATAATATTAATCCTGGTATTTTTGTAAAAAACGGCCGTATTTTTGGAGAGAATGGTGATTCCCCTCTCCCGCTCGATATCATTGGAGTCCATAACCCGCTCCACAACCTCCTGATTGGCCCGGAATACGCCGCTGCTCTTTAATAATTCATCGACCAGTGTGGTCTTTCCATGGTCTACATGGGCAATAATGGCCACGTTTCTGACATCTTCTCTTTTCATGTTTTCCTCCACGCTGTACGCTTTTTCCCTAAAAAAGCTAAGAACACGGTGTCGGTCCTTAGCTCCTGATAACTACAAGGTACTAATATAGCATCTTCGGAGGAAGATTGCAAGCAGTTATTTGTAAAACCAGGGTTCAGAATAAAAGAATCTCCCCCTGCACGATCCCGTAATACTGCATCCCTTCCTCTTCAATCTGTGCCTTCCCGGCTGTCCGTTCCGTCACCTGCGCGATCAGCTGCCCGGCCGCATCCGGCGGCGCCATCAGCGTCACTGCCACCTGCTGCGTATACTCTGTATCCAGCACCGCAGCGCCCAGCTGCCCGGCCACATACTGGACTTTTCCGATTCCGTTATAATCGGTGACAATCCTAAGGCGCCTGCCGGGAAGCTTTTCCACCACCACGCTGCTGCGCAGCCCCTCCTGCACCGCGCCGGAATACGCGCGCACCAGTCCGCCGGTGCCCAGAAGCGTGCCGCCGAAATAGCGGGTCACCACCACGCAGATATCCCGTATCCCCTCTCCTAAAAGGACGTCAAGCATCGGCCTGCCCGCCGTCTGCGCCGGTTCCCCGTCGTCGCTGCAGCGGCACAGCTGCCCCCTCTCCCCGATCACCCAGGCATGGCAGTTATGTCTGGCATCCCAGTATTTTTTCTTCATCTCCTCCACAAACGCCGCCGCCTCTTCTTCCGTCTTCACCGGCCTTGTCGTGGCTATAAAGCGTGATTTTTTCTCCACCAGTTCCCCTTCGCCGCCCTGGTAAAGAATTTTATAAGCCTCCATCATGAAACGCTCCTCCTGGCCCTGCCTCAATCTTTTTAACCTTATTGATTGAATTGTACCACAATTTTTGCTATAATGGAATCCGGGTTTATACCTATTTGTGCCGCAAGACGCGCACAGAAAGGAGAAAATGATGAATTACGGAAAGCATGCAACCGAAAAAAAGATAAAAGCGGCCGGTTCCAACGCCGAGAAATATACTTCCCGCATCCTGCTGACCATATTCAAATCCTGCTTTGTCCTCTGCCTGTTCGCCGTCCTGGTGGCCTGCAGCACCGGATTCGGTATGTTTATGGGCATCATCGACAGCGCGCCGGACATCGATGTGGAAAGCATTGTTCCCATGGGTTATGCCACTACCATCTATGACAGCGCCGGCAACCTGACCGACACCCTGGTCATGGCAGGCGCCAACCGTGAGGAAGCAACCTATGAGGAACTCCCCGAGGAACTGATCAACGCCTTCGTCGCTATCGAGGACGCCCGCTTCTGGAAACACAACGGCATTGACCTGCGTTCCATTTCCCGTGCCGCTTACGGCGTGATCAAGGGAGAGAATCTCGGCGGCGGAAGCACCATCACCCAGCAGCTGATCAAGAACAATGTATTTAACGGAGGCATGGAGACCAGCTTCGGCGCCAAGCTGGAGCGGAAGCTCCAGGAGCAATACCTGGCCCTGAAGCTCAGCAAATCCATGAACAAGGAACTGATCCTGACGAACTATCTAAACACCATCAACTTAGGCAACAATACCCTGGGCGTCAAGGTGGCGGCGCGCCGCTATTTTGATAAGGAGGTTTCCGACCTCACGTTATCGGAGTCTACGGTACTGGCCGGAATCACCCAGAGCCCATCCCGCTTTGACCCGATCTCCCACCCGGAGAATAATGCAGAAAAACGGGAGATCATCCTTCAGTATATGGTGGACCAGGGTTATATTGACAAGGCGCAGCAGGAGGAGGCGCTGGCCGATGACGTCTATTCCCGCATCCAGAATGTGAACATCATAACGCGGGAGGCCGCGACCACCCCCTACAGTTATTTCACCGACGAGCTGATCCAGCAGGTCAAGGACTCCCTCATGGAAAAGCTTGGCTATTCAGAGACGCAGGCCCACAACCTCCTTTACGGCGGGGGCCTTCAGATCCAGACCACCTTAGACCCGGCTATCCAGGCAATCGTTGACGAGGAGGTCAACAACCCGGCCAACTATACCGCCACGCGCTATTCCATCGAGTACCGGCTGTCCGTAACCCATTCGGACGGAAGTACCGAGCATTTCTCGGAAAAAGATATCCAGAACTGGCACAGGGGCGTGCTTCATGACAAATTCGACGGTTTATACAATACCGAAGAGGCGGCTTCGGCTGACGTAGAGGCTTACAAGGCCTACCGGCTTGCTCCGGAAGATACGATTATCGGAGAAAAGTTCTCCACCATACTGCAGCCTCAGGTTTCCTTTGTGCTCATGGACCAGCGCAGCGGGCAGGTCAAGGCCATCAGCGGCGGCCGCGGGCAGAAAACCGACAGCCTGACCTTAAAGCGCGCCAGCGGCTCCACCAGGCAGCCAGGTTCGACCTTCAAGGTTATCACTGCCTTTGCCCCTGCCATCGATACCTGCGGCGCCACCCTGGGCACGGTTTATTATGATGAACCGTTCACCGTCGGCACCAAAACCTTTTCCAACTGGTACAGCCAGGGGTATCTGGGCTACTCCAGCATCCGGGACGGCATCATTTATTCCATGAACATCGTGGCGGTCCGCTGCCTGATGGAGACCGTATCCCCTCAGCTTGGCGTGGAATATGCCAAAAACTTCGGCATCACCACCCTGACGGACACGGATTTAAATGCCGCCACGGCCCTGGGCGGCGTCACCAGGGGCGTCACCAACCTGGAACTGACTGCCGCCTATGCCTCCATCGCCAACGGCGGAATCTACACCAAACCGGTCTTTTTCACCCGGATTCTGGATCACAACGGCAAGATCCTGATTGACAACGAGCCGGAGACCCATCGGGTAATCAAAGACTCCACCGCATTCCTGCTTACGGACGCTTTGGCCGATTCCATGGAAAGCCACCGTAAGTTCGCCCGTTCCGGCGTCAGCGTCAACTCCACCAGCGTGGCGGCAAACATTCCGGGAATGTCAAACGCCGGCAAGAGCGGCACGACCTCCAACAACGTAGATATCTGGTTCGTGGGTTTCACGCCCTATTACACAGCCGGTATCTGGGCCGGCTGTGACAACAACCAGCGGCTGGGCGGCGTCAACGGCAACACTTCTTTCCACAAAGCCATCTGGCGAAAGATTATGACCAGGCTCCATGAAGATCTTCCTGACCCCGGCTTTAATGTTCCGGACAGCGTTGAGACCGCGGAGATCTGCCGCAAATCCGGCAAGCTGGCCATTCCGGGCGTCTGCTCCAGCGACCCCAGGGGAAACGCCACCTACACGGAATATTTTGCCAAGGGAAGCGTTCCCACCGAAGTCTGCGACACGCATGTACGCGCGACCGTGTGCGCTTCCTCCGGGCTGCTTCCCGGGACCTTCTGCCCCCGGGCCACCAGAATCCGGATCGCCCTGCCGGCCGATGCGGAAGCTTCCACGGATGATTCCGCCTTTGCACTGTCCTCCCGGCGATGTCCCGGACATGCCGCGGCAGTCATTGAACCGGAATCCGGCGAGGCTCCTGAGAGCACGGAAAGCAGCGAGCCAAGACCCATTGGCCCCGGATATGTCTCTCCGGGCGCCGGTTATTCCGGCTCCGCAATATCCAACGGGCCGGGACAGGATTGATATCATTTTCTAAAAAAACGGCACTGCCAGACTCCCTTTTCAGGGATGTCAAACAGTGCCGTTTTTCCTTCTTTTCAGCCTTTCATCTTAGGCTTGAAAGCAATAGAACCCAGATAGCCAAAAATCATCGCTCCTGCTATTCCTGCGGATGCCGCCGTCAGCCCTCCTTTAAAAATTCCTAAAAACCCTTCTTCTCCCAGGCTTTTGGCCACTCCCTTCCACAGGGTGTTTCCAAAGCCAAGAAGCGGCACCGAAGCGCCTGCGCCCGCCCATTTCGCAAAAGGCTCATAAATCCCCAGCCAGCCCAAAACAGCGCCGGAGACCACCAGAAGAACCATCACCCGGCCCGGCATCAATTTTGTCTTGTTGAGCAAAATCTGCACCAGGGCGCATAACGTCCCTCCGACCACAAATGCTTTTATCAGTTCCATCATTTCTTCTTTTTCCCTCCTGTCCGTTCCAGAATCACTGCATGGGCAATACCAGGAATGCTCTGCCCTTCATTGTAGCTGACCGTAGACAGCAGCGCGCCTGTAGGCACAAACAATATCCGCTCCCAGCTTCCCCGAATCATCTGCGGGAGAATCCCCGCACACAAGGTCACCGCCGCACATCCGCAGCCGCTCCCGCCGGAATGCGTGTCCTGCGTCTTGTTATCATAAATTTCCAACCCGCAGTCCATATGTTTTTCGGAAATGTCATGCCCTTCATTTTTCATAAAATCCAAGAGGATTTTTTGTCCGACTTCTCCCAGATCTCCGGTAATAATCTTGTCATACCGACTCTCATCCACATCAAAATCCTTAAAGTTCTGCATAATGGTGTCCCAAGCAGCCGGCGCCATGGCAGCGCCCATATTCATGGAATCCTTCGCCCCCAGATCGACCATCCTTCCGGTGGTGATACCGGTGATTTTCACCTGGTCGTCGCTCCCTTTTTTTGACAAGACCAGCGCTCCGCATCCAGTGACCGTCCAGGTCGTACACTGCGGCCTCTGATTTCCGTATCCCAGCGGAAACCGGAACTGCTTTTCCGCCGTCGCATAATGGCTTGACGCCATAGCCATCACCTTATCCGCATGGCCTCCGTCGATGCACATGGCGCCAAGGCTTAAAGCTTCCCCAATGGTCGAGCAGGCTCCGTACAATCCAAACAGCGGAATCTTCAGGTCCACTGTCCCGAAGGATGTGGCGATCAGCTGTCCCAGCAGGTCCCCGGCAAACAGGTAACGGATATCCTTTCGATGGATATCCCCTTTTTCCAGGGCCAGGTCCGCCGCCTGTTTCTGCATGGCGGACTCAGCCTGCTCCCAGTTCTCCGAACCGAACATCGGGTCCTGCTCCACCACATCAATGGCGTTTCCCAGAGGCCCTTCTCCCTCCTTTTTTCCGGCAACAGAGGCCATTCCTGTAATATATGCCGGATGTTCAAACGACAAACTCGCTTTTCCTCTCTGCATTGCTTCAACTCCTTTTTCCGTGGCCTTTTTTCTGCCCGCAGCAATCTTCTGCGAAGCCTTATTACTTTATCCATTTTTCTTTTGAGGTATTCGCGCAAAAAAAGAAGAAGGCCTTTTGCTATCGCCTTCCTCATTTCCTTTTATTTTTAAAAATGCCGTTCCACCTCAAACCGTTCCAGCTGCACCTCTTCCCGTTCGTCGATGCCAGCCTTCCTCCTGGCTATGGCGATCTGTTCCGGGACGGTGTCCACGCCGGCCAGGTTCGGCAGCAAAAGCCCGCGGCTGTTGCCTGATGACACAATCACGCCGTACCGCTTCACATCCAGTTCTTCGGGAGAACTGATCCTTTCCACCTCTCCCAGCACATCTACGGTAATGGTCAAACGGTCCAGTTCTTCACTCTCTACCGGAGGGAACCTGGGGTCCCGGGAAGCGGCGCTGACCGCATTCTGGATGATTTCTTCTGCCAGGGACTCCCCTCCCGGCTGAATCGTCCCGATACACCCCCGCAGGCTTCCATTCTCATTGATGGAGACAAACGCCCCCGCCCGCCGGCTGTACAATTCCTTCGGGAGTCCGGACGGCGCCTTCAGAGTCCGCCCTGTACGGACATATTCCTCGACAGCCTTACGGGCAAGAGCCACATAGGCATCCTGCTTCTCAATCTGGCTGCGGATCCGCTCCCGCTCCTTTTCCTCATGACGCTCCTTAAAATCCCGTTTGGCATCCTCCCCGCGGACCAGGTATTCGCAGACCCCGTACCCGATACCAAAAGGCCCTTCATAGGATAGGCGTCTCGCCGCCACTCCCGTCCGGTCCAGCGCGCCCGCCATCATGGTAATAGCCCGGTGTCCACACTCTCCTGCCTTATTGCACAGTTCTTCCGGGAAATCCAGAAGTTCCCCGAAATTTCCATTCCCCAGAACGTACATCATCCGACTGTCATATTCCGGCCCTTCTTTCCGGAAGCCGCCGGGTCCCTCCGCCCTCAATTTGTGAGATAAATCTCCGCTTGCAACCACTACGGCCTTCCTGCCCAGGAGGTCCGCCGCTTCTTTAATGCACTGTCCCAGTTCATAATGTTTCATCAGGGACAACCCTGACATCCCAATCCTGACCAGCCGGCACTCCGTCCAGCATTTTCCTATAAAATACAAGGGCACCATGGTCCCGTGATCCAGCTGCTTATCCGTCTCTCCTTCTGTCCCTGCCGGAAGCCTCTTCTCCCACGCCAGCGCGCAGAGCAGTTCCACAAACTCCGTGTCGTAGGAAGCCTCAAATCCGATCTGGCCCGCCTGGAATTTTTCAAAAGTCCCTCTGGCCTCCCCGCCCGGTGATATATGAAAGTAATTGGCATACATCACCTGATGGGAAGAAATCACAACAATCGTCTCCGGCTGGAGTTCCCCTATCCTGCCCGCCACCTGACGATAAGCATCGATGGTCTTCTGAATCGCCCGCTCCTTTCCTTTTCCGATCTCCGGCACAATCAGCGGCGGATGCGGAACTACAAATGCTGCCTGAATAGCCATGGGTAAATCCTCCTCTCATTTTCCTGGCATTCCCCTTATTTTCCTGCTTTTCTGTTCTAAACAGTATAACACAATCTGCCTGATTTCGCGACCTTCTGCGAATATTTTCTTTTGAAATACTTTTTACCGGTTATTTTTCAGATAATCTGAAATAATAAGCAGGAACCAAAGCATCTGAAACCAGCAATAAAAAAGAAAAGAGGTCCGATCATGGTAAACGACAAACGAAAAGTGGTACTGGTAGGCACTGGCATGGTAGGGATGAGTTACGCCTATTCCCTCCTCAATCAAAACGTCTGCGACGAACTGGTCCTCATCGACCTGGATAAAAGACGGGCCGAAGGGGAGGCGATGGACTTAAACCACGGCCTCGCCTTTTCTGCCGCCAGCATGAAAATCTATCAAGGCGAATACGAGGACTGTAAGGATGCGGATATCGTGGTAATCAGCGCCGGAGTGGCCCAGAAGCCGGGAGAAACCAGGCTGGCCCTTCTTAAGCGAAACGCCAAAGTATTCCGTTCCATCGTAGAGCCGGTGACCGCCTCCGGCTTTGACGGGATCTTCCTGGTGGCCACCAATCCGGTGGATCTTATGACCCGGATCACTTACGCCCTGTCTGGCTTCAATCCCCGGAAGGTCCTGGGCACCGGCACGGCCCTGGACACAGCCAGGCTTCGGTATCTTTTGGGAGAATATCTGCGGGTTGACCCGAGAAACGTCCACGCTTATGTAATGGGGGAACACGGCGACAGCGAATTCGTCCCCTGGAGCCAGGCCCAGGTTGCCACCAAATCCATTCTGGAATTATGTGCAGAAAATCCGGATATTGAGAAAGGACGGCTGACAGAGATTGAAAAGGAAGTCCGGGAAGCCGCCTACAAGATCATCGAAGCCAAAAATGCCACCTATTACGGCATCGGCATGGCCCTCACCAGGATAACCAGGGCGATCCTGGGAGACGAAAACAGTGTGCTCACCGTATCTGCCATGCTAAGAGGCGAATATGGACAAACCGATGTGTTTTCCGGCGTCCCCTGTATTATCAATAAAGCCGGGATTCAGCGGGTGCTGAAATTATCCCTGACGCAAGAGGAAGCCGACCGGTTTGGAGATTCCTGCAAAATGCTGAAGGAATGCTATGAGGAACTGGCCAAAGAGGGACAGTAACGCTTTATAAACACATAGAAATCCTCTTTGGACAATTCCTGGGAATAGGAAAATCCCAGCTGGCTGAAACCCTTCATATCCACCGGGTCCGCAATACGATTTTCCGCCAAAAACCGCACCATCTCCCCCCGCGCCATCTTGGCCAGCGTCCCCTTCTGCCTGACCTTTCCGTCCGCCAGTTCGCCGAACTCCACGGTGATGAAACGATCGCCTGCCGTAATATACTTTTCCACGCACTGAGAATACTCCTTGGAAGCCAGATTGATGATGGTTTTAACCCCAAGATCCCGGCGAATGCCCTGCTGCCGGCTAAACAGGCCGCGATACAGCCGGCTTCCCCAGAACTCATACAGATTCTTATATCCCTTCACCGGCAGCTTTGCCTGCATTTCCAGCCGGTAGGGCGTCACCCCGTCAAAGGGCCTCAGCAGGCCATAAAAGCCGGACAGAATGCAGAGATGATCTGACAGGTAAGCGAGCGCGTCCCTGGTAAGCACCTTTGGCGCCATGTGCTGGTATTGCAGGCCCTCGTAGGCCATGACGGCCGGTGTCAGCGCCCGCTCCAGATCCATAGTCTGAAAACGCTCATAATTCAACCGGGCAATCTTGTCGTTGCATTTCCACAATTCCTTTGCCTCCGACAAGGACAACGCCTTTATTTCTTTCATAAGAA
Organism: uncultured bacterium; assembly: GCA_947063875.1. Taxonomy (GTDB): domain Bacteria; phylum Bacillota; class Clostridia; order Lachnospirales; family Lachnospiraceae; genus Brotaphodocola. The sequence goes on along the minus strand of CAMSTY010000010.1, from coordinate 42,376 downwards.
CCCTTGTCTCAGAGATAAACTCCGGCAGTCCGGCAGCCGCAAAGGAATCGGTGTCCACATTCATTTTCTTGGCTGGCGAGATAATAATTTTCATGATTTCGGCTGTTCCTTCCATGCAGACCTGTCAAGCTATGGTATTCCCTTCCAGCAGTCCTTTCATACGCTTTTTTACATTCTCGTCTACTTCCACCTCGCACAAACGGCAAAGCAGATGATACATGTCCGGCATGAGTTCCAAAAGAGGCGTCTTTTTTGCACTAACCCACGCCTCCAGCGCCCCCATTCCGCAGTTCCGCGTCGTGACAGGTTCGGATTGCAGCGCCGTCTCAACAAACTCCACGCCTTCCAGAGGATACCTATACAGCTGCTGCACAATGCTTTCCAGCTGTAGCTGCAGTTTATACTTCTGCCCGAATCCGATGCTGTCTGTCGGAGATGTTTTCATTTCCTCCAGAGGAAGCCTCTCTCTGAAAATCCTCAGGGTTTCTTCTTTATATTCCGCATCCCTCATAAGATGGCCGCACAAATAATATTTTTCTTCAAAATCCGTTTTCAGCACATTCCATATGTCCGCCTTGTACTCCAGACGCAAATCCTCTGCAAGGCCAACGCCTCTCCCCTCCTTTACGGCGTCCCTGACCGTCTTCCTGCAGTTGTCCGAGTCCAGAATCCCGCGACACAAAGAAACGATGGAAGCATCTTTTGAATTCTCACTTTCATAACGAAGCCGTATCCGACGAATTACCTCATAATCCGCCAAATCCAATTCCCAATTCCCTGCCTGGTTCAAAAACTCCGTGAGCCTGTCTGCACTGCCAGGAATCTTCGATATCCCCAGTATCGGCCCCTCATCCAGCAAACCTCCGATTATGTCTCTTATCCCGGAAAATTCTTCTCGGGAGGGCCCCCTTTTTAACACCTCTTCTGCCCCGGATTTCTGCCAGCAGACAAGCGCCGAATACGCCGGAAGCACCGCATTGTGGACTCCTTCCTTCAAAAGCCAGTCCCGGATCTCCTCTGTCTCCGGCTCGATACGTTCTATGGCATGAATACGCCCCCAGCCGTGAATTCTTTTTGCCAGCTGATAGACCTCATTGTTTGCCTCCTGCCAGCGAAGCATTACGAAGATTGCAAAAAGAGAAAATTCATCGCTCAGTCCCAGAGTCCGGATGACATTTTTCAGCTTTTCGTCGTGATCCATATTAAACAATTCCAAAAGGGAAAACCCGAATTTCACGCATTCCCTGTCAGAAGAATCCATTACTGCATGAACAGCATAATCATACAAATTCTCCGCCGATAATTCCTCTTTATGATCGATAATGTAGGGTTGAAGTTCATCTATCATAACAAGCGCACTGCTTTTCTGCCCCAGATCGCAGAATAATCTGTCAGCCTCCTCCATGTTTCGCGCTGCGGCCGCATGGACGGCTTTTATCATCAATGCCTGGCTCTCCTCTTCTACCCTGGAAAATCCCATATGGTAAATATTGACTCCATCCCACGCCCCGTCTGCCCATGATATCTGATTGTCCGGCTTCTCGTCAGGCAGGGAAAACTGCCCGGGAAGTTCTCCGTCGCAGACAGCTTCTGATATTATGTGATATAATGATTGGTTGTGCTTTTTTTCCATTTTCTACCTCCGTTTATCTTTGCTTAGTTTATAATTTATCATAGCAATATCGGAATAGCAAGAAATTTAAACAACATGTGTTTGGCTCTTGGATCCTGCCGCCGAATATACTACATTTATAAATAGAAAAAGGGAAAGCCATAGAAGCGGCTCTACCCTCCGAACAACAACTGAGTCAATGCCTTACAGCATCAACCGTCAATATTGGTAGTAGTGGCGGCTATTTCTTTTTCTGACAATTTTAAGAATGTCCTCATTTATCCGATAGTCTAGCGGGAGACTGGCAGCAGCATATAACGCTTATGAAGCTGTTTGCAATAAACAATACCGAAGGAGGGACACATAAGATAAGAAAAATATCTTTATTTCAATCCACAAGGCCCTCACGGGCCTCGACGTAATTCAGGGGGCGGCGGATTCAATGTGGACGCATTTCAATCTCATAGATGTCCAGGATATCCTCCATACAGGATACAAATTCGGCGTTTTCTTTTGGCGGGATACACCAGTAGCCGTTTCTGTGGGGCTGGAGTCCATTTTTTTAGCACCCTGCGGATGGTTTCCCTGCTTATGGGAGTCTCCAGTTCCACACGGGATTTTTCTTCCAGCAGTTTCAGCGTCCACCTGGAATGGCCGTCTGGGGCAGGGCCGCAGGCAATCTGTACCAGTTTTGCCTCAGCGCGTCCATCTGCCTTACGCAGGGCCGCCGCTGAGTTTGGACTGATATTATAACGGATGATGCTGTCAATCCTTTTATTGATATAGTCTCTGATAAGATTTGAGACAGTCGCGGGGCAGACCGCATAGGCATGTGCGATCTGGGCATGTGTCAGTTTGCAGCCTTTTGATTCATCAAGATCCCGCAGAATCTGACAACGTTTCAGAACTGTCTTGCAGGTGGTTTTATTTTTAATCATTTTGTTAAGCTTGGAGCGTTCTTCATCGGTTCAGTTGATGGAATATACTTTAGGTCTTGCCATAGGGATCACCGCCGTTTTCTTTTATCATAACATGCGGTGGCATATATTGGAAGAATTATTTCTTTAATTATAAATGAGTCAGTACACTAGCACAACAGGTCAATTTAGTGCCATACTAAATTACATCATAAGTTCAAATAAAAATTTATTCAAACCGTCCTTTAAGGACCCACATTGGTGGAAAACATGAATTCGTTCCTAAACATGAACCAGATTGCACTATAAAAAGATCTGGTTTGTTTTGTTGTTCTCACAGAAAATTCACCTTCAAAATCATTACATCTATCTAAACTTTGTAATACCACCTTGCCTTTCTTATTACTCTAACACCTCCATCTGATATTGCTCCGCTATCTTCTTCACTTGATCTGCCGGCTCTTTTGTCTTTGCCGCAGTCTGTTGAATACTTTTCGTCTCCAGTAATGTCCGATATATCAATATTCCCTTTTCAATCCCCTTTTCAATTCCTCTTTCCATACCTCTATCTTCAATCACCTGACTATACGAACACATATTCCTGACCTCCTCTCCAATTTCTTCTGATATTTTTAATTGATACTCTTCCTCCAGCTTTTTCAACCGCTCTTCCGGTATCATGCTCCCTAAAAACAAGGTCTGAAGCATTCCCAAAGTCCTTTCTTTTGTCGGGCCCTCCCCAAGCCTCAAAATAACCAGGCTCATCATATCATAGTCTTCATATGCCACATCAGAAACACCATAAACATCTTCTTTTGCAAAAGAATACCGGGTAATGCTCTGCTGCTCCCCCTTCGGGATATCGTTTCCCATACAAAGCCAGATACTGCAGCACTTCTGCAGAATGCCATAATCCGTACCCTCGGATACCCTCTGTATCTGAGAGGAAATCAGACGGGAAAGATAATAAACTCCCCTCTTTTCCAAAGGATAACCAGGCCGGTAACGGTTCTGGGCTTCCATATCCACATACAGGCAGACCTGTACAGACGATTTCTGCAAATCTGGCAACAATACCTTGAATTTTACATCAAAAAAGACCGTTGCTTCTCCGGATATGCCGTCCTCCTGCTGCATCCCTTCTATATATTCCCGTTTCCCTGTCAGTCCCGGCGCCACAGGAACGGTTCCCAAAATTTCATTGGGTTCAATATATTGTTCCGCAATTTCCCCCAAGCTGCACTCCGCATACTCAGGGACCACACCTTTTAAAATGTATGCAAGAATTTCTTTGGATGCCAATATCTTTTTGCACGCTTTATCATTGTTAATTTTATCTTCTGCTGCCTTAACCGTCTGCGCAGTATAAGTGTCCTGGCGCATTTCATCCCTCCCTTGTCATTTGAGCCTGCAATCATGCTCCAAATCCCTCTGTTGCCTGACAATAACGGCACACCCCTCCGGATTCTTTGCTAAGATTCAGATAATCCGCCGTCCATTTAGAATATACCATGACCTTTCGTAGAATACATCTGTATCATCAGTATAACATTTTCTAATTTCTCACGCAATATCCCCTTTGTCCGATATCCCTCCTGGAACCACTTTACTTATTCATCACTCCGCCTATAGAACTTACTACTGAATTTATATTGTTTGAGTTATAAATTGAAGTTTATCCATATGTTCCATGATATCCTGTTCTTCCGGAAGCAATACCTGAAATGTCTGATCTTCTCTTCGTTCATCCATCATATAAGTATGACCTTGATAAGACGAGCAATACTTTAATAAATCAACAATCTTTTCCTATATATTCATAAACCCCTCACTATCACCAAAAATCTTACACTGTTTTGACAGATTTTTCCTAAATTATGCCACATTTGATAAGTTATTACGGTTCTCCAACAGATTTCCTCTGCTTGGTCAAGCTCTCATTCTTTCTTAATTATAGTCTGTAAAAAGTAGAAATACAATAAAAACAGAGTAATGAACCATTTTACTCATTCATCACTCTGTCTATAGGACATGCTACTGAATTATCCTCTCATTCCTCTGCTTTTTCTGCTAAATAACCCCCATCACTCCCCCAACCCAATAAACCACGCCAAGCACCCAACTGGCCAAAATCCCATACAAAATCACCGGCCCCGCAATGGTAAAGATCTTACACCCAATCCCAAACACCTGTCCCTCCGCCTTATACTCAATCGCCGGCGCCACCACCGAATTGGCAAACCCGGTAATCGGCACCAAGGCCCCGGCGCCGCCCCATTTAACGATCTTCGGATACACATTCATTCCAGTCAGAACCACACTCAGCAGAATCAATTCCAGCTGCATCCAGGTCATGGCCGTGTCCTTTTCCATCCCCCATAACGCCATCATACTCATCACCGAAACCTGTCCCAGCAGGCAGATCGTCCCGCCAGTCACAAATGCCCGCAGCATGTCCGCTCCCAGCGGATGCGTCGGGGTAATTTTCTTTACATACTTATCATATTCCTGTTTATTCAACTCCATATTCATCTCTCCTTTTGCATAAAACTACCACATAAAACCACCATATAAAACCATTATATAAATCCATTACATAAATCCACCATACCTAAAATCACGCCCCCATATTTCACGCACACAACCCCTTAACAAAATACACCAACGAACCTGCCAGCTTCCCCAATGCCACCGCCAAAATCACATACTGCAGGCCTACAGCCAGTCCAATCCGCCGGTTGACAACCGGAAGCGCCTTCAATGTTTCGGCCAGGGACATCACCAGGCAGCCTACGAAAATCCCGGATGCCAGGCCAAAGATTCCCATGAAAAAATTCCCGCCGAACCGAATCGGAATCTCATAAATATCGGACACATTCCCCAGGATTCCTCCCAGGATAATCAAGGTTTCATAAAGCAGAATCCGTCGGGTTTTCGTACGTCCCATCAGCCTTGGAAACACCCCGATAATCGCCAAAAAAGCAAATACTCCTGCTGCTATTATGCCGCCCGCACTCAGACCAAGCAGTCCAAGTGCGGCTGTCTGCCACCATGGCAGTCCAAAAAACGCAGCAAGCTGTCCTGCCAGTTCACTGAACATCGATCCCCTGCTCCTTCCTTCCGTCGTTCTGAATCAGAGTTTTGCTGATGTTGTCCTCATACAGGCGCATCTCCACTTCCAGCGGCGTCGGGTCCGTATTCAGCTTCCATTTTGCAAAATGATTGAAAAAGACGGTAATTCCAAGCGCCAGTCCGATCGAATAGGTTAATTCCAGGACCGTTGTCCCCTGCGCCTCATTTCCGGTTATCAGGCGGTAAAGTTCCTGAAACACATCGCGTACGTTGGCATCATTGTTAAATGTCATGATGGCAAATGCCGCCCCGCAAAAACAGACAATGCAGACAAACAGGGTCTTGGCCCATTGCCAGGCAAGATGCGCCGGTTTCTCAGGCTGGAAATCAATGATATATTCCACCTTGCCCACATTGTTCACCTGAATCGAGCTGTCCAGCTTTTCCAGTTTCTCGATGACATCCAATACGTTTTCCACATACCGCCGGTTTTTGTTTTCTGAAATGTGCTTAATTTTTGTACATTCGCATTTGTTCTGAATATTCGTATCGCCGCAATATACTTTTGCTACATCTTTTAAAAATACATCCTGTGAATGAACTTCCGTGATTTCGCTTAAATTGAGATATACGGCTTTGGTCGTGCTGCTCACAGCATCACCTCCCATGACCGCTCAACCAAGGTCCCGCCCGGCTCCATCTGCCGAGGCGTGCCAAACAGGCAGTACCAGACAATCAGCGCTGCCACTGCCAGACATAAAAATATCGTTACCAACCCAATCAACTGTTTTAAAAAGTCCATCTATCCACATCCTTTGCTTTCAATTCCCATCCGCAGTTTCCTTAAAATATCTGCGTTCCGAAGCATAGTATGTGTGATTTCAGGTTCTGATATTCGTTTTTTCACGATCGTTTTTTGATTATAAACGTTCCCTCATCTGACGGAGAATCCTTTTTTCCAGCCTTGATACCTGTACTTGTGAAATATTCAGGTCTGCAGCGATCTGGCTCTGTGTCTGGTTTTCAAAATAACGCCTCCAGATGATCTCGCGATCCTTCTCATTTAACTGGGTCAGCAACTGTTCCAATACCATATGGTTTAAAAGTTCTTCCTGCGCCTCGTGCTCATCCTGCAGTTTATCTAACAGTCTTATTGTCTGGTCTTCTCCCGAACCAACCGGCTTATAGATCGATTCCACCTCTGTTGCGGCTTCCATCGATGCCGCGACTTCCTCGCGGCTGACCCCCACCCGGACTGCCAGTTCTTCCAGCACAGGTTCTCTTCCCAGTTCCCAGATCATCTGTTCACGCGCACTGCTGATCCGCATGCCCAGTTCCTTTAAAGAACGGCTCACCTTAATCATGCCGTCATCCCTCAAAAATCGTTTGATTTCCCCACTGATCATCGGGACGGCATAGGTGGAAAATTTCACGTCGAAATCCAGATTAAACTTATCAATCGCCTTAATCAGTCCGATACAGCCGATCTGGTATAAATCTTCCAGTTCCTGCCCTCTGCCGGCAAAACGACGCACAATGCTCCACACCAGCCCCACATTGTCCATCACAAGCTGGTCTCTGGCATTCCGGTCTCCTTCGTGGGCAAGCCGGATTAATTTAGCGGTTTCCTCCATGCCTCTTCACCTGCCGATTTTCTTTCTCATAGTCACCAAGGTTCCCTGTCCCGGTTCTGACTCTACCTGCACCTGGTCCATAAACGCTTCCATAAAAGCAAAACCCATGCCGGATCGTTCCCCGGACAAATCCGTGGTATACATCGGCTCCATCGCCTTTTTTACATCGGGAATTCCTACGCCGAGATCCCTTACCAAAACTGTCAATTGCCTGTTTTCCGCCTGCAGTTCCATATAAATGATCCCCTCCTTTTCCTGATACCCGTGAATCACTGCGTTTGTCACTGCCTCGGAGACTGCCGTCTTTACATCATCCAGTTCCTCCAATGTCGGGTCCAGCCGGCTCATAAATACTGCCGTCACCACCCGTGCCAGTTCTTCATTTTTTGATAAACTCTCAATTTCCATCCGAAAACGTTCCATCTTGTCCCCTCCTGCGCTGCCTTTGCAGCATTCCTTTATCCTTTCTTCCATTATCATCCGACCACCGCTGCCTCCCGGTTTTCATACGATTCTATCAACCGGCTGATTCCGCCTATGGTAAGGATTCGCCGTACCTGGGCATTCACCCCGCACAAAACCACTTTTCCGCCATTTGCAGTCATCTGCTTGTAACGGTTCAGCAGGATTCCGATCCCTGAAGAGTCCATAAATTCTGTCCTGGAAAAGTCAAATACGATTCTGTTTATGTAATTTTCCGCCAGAAGCAGGTCCGTCTCATATTTTAAATTCCGGCAATTGTGATGATCCAGTTCTTTCGGCAGATGGATAATCAATGTCTGCTCCCTGGCCTCGTAGCTGAATGTCTGCTGCATGTTTTCCTCCATTCTGTTCACGTTGTCCTCTCCCTTCCCTGCGGGCTACGAAGTGTGTTTCAAAGTCGTTTTTCAAACACGCTCTAAGGCCTGCAAAAATAAATTTTCAAAAAATCCCACTAAAAAAAGATACAACAAGAACTCTTGTTCCTATTGTATCTTTCTGTCTTTTTCCGATCGTAACTTTCCGCCGGATATGCCTTTTTCTAAAATCCCCGCTGCTCCTTTGCCTGTGCGGCGTACTCAGAATCCGAGTGATTCATAATGATATCCCCAAAATATTCATTGGCGGTATCCACATCCCCCGCATTCTTATAGGCAAGTCCGATTTTATACTTTACCCCGATATTTTCCCCATTAATCTGCAGGCTCTTTTGAAAATATTCCACTGCCTGCGCCATATCGCCCCGGGTCACTGCCTCATCTCCCAGCTGCTCCAGCACCTGATAGCCGTTCTGGGCCATATCTTGCTGCAGCCAGGCCACAATATCATTTAACACTCCGTCGTTCAGCACCGCAAGGTCCGTCTCCGCAAAGACCTGGACTGCCGTCCGCATGTCCTCGGTCCGATAGGCCTGAAGGATCTGTGCCAGACGCTGATACTGGCTGATCACTCCGCCGCTGTTATCCACCATGGCCGCCAGGCTGCTCTCCGCCTCCTGCTGTGCGGCGCTGGCCTCCTCCATCTTTCGGTTCAGTTCATCGATCTGAAGGCTTTTCTGATTCACCAGTTCCAGGCCCCGTCTAATCTCCTCCTCATATTTATGGGTAATGGAGTCCCGGATCGTCGGCGTCACCAGAAAAAACAAGACTACCACCCCCAGGACCAGGCCGGCCAGAATATTCAGTATCGACTGCAGGCCCGTATTCTCCTTATAGCTTGGAGGCAGGATAATATCGTCATCCTGCATCTGCCGGTGAGAAAAAGCATTCTTCAGCTTCCGTTTTTCCACCTCGGCCCGACCGGTATTTTCCTTTGCAATCGCCATATACCGCTGTGCCATCGGATTGTAGCGATCCACCCTTAATGCCTGGAACAGGCAGCGTCCCGCCTTTGTATAATCCTCATGATGAATGTACAGCAAAGCCAGAAGCTGCTGGGCTTTCACAAAGTTCGGCACCTCTTCCACCATGCGCATCAGCAGAAGGACCGCCAGGTCTTCATTATCGTTATGCGCGTAATGCAGCGACTGATTGTATTTTTTTGCCGCCTGATCGGCCATATCCAGATAGCCTGGGGCATCCTGGAGAACCTTCAGATACTCTTCCGCCAGATTCCCCGTCTCCTGCAGATTCAGGCTGATAATCCATTGGGCCAGGGCCGCCCCTACCTCGCCGACCTCATGGTAAATCAGGCCCAGAAGGTTGCGGGCGTCTGTCTGGTATTTATTAAACCGGAGACTTTTTTTCAGCGCATCTGACGCTCCGGTCAGATCCCGCTCCCTCGCTTTTGCCAGTCCTACATTATAATAGGCATTGGCAATCTGACGATTTCTCATTCCTACATCCATGCCTTGTCTCCGCTTAATTTTTCTTCTCGTTCAACAGTTCCACCATCAGATCCGTCATATCCGTCAGATCTTCCTTTCCGATGGCATCCTCCACATTTCCAATTTCCAGGCTGGGGCGGAAACGTTTCAATTCCTCCTCAAAATCCAGCAATGTTCCTTCCTCCTCATTTTGTATTTCAACAGCTTCTCTGTCTCAACAGTTCCTTAATCTCTCCAATCAAATACAGGGACCCCACCACATACAGCCTGTCCCCTTCCTTCTTGTGAGCCATCGCCGTCTCCAAAGCCTGACTGACCGTCTCACAAGCCTCCACTGCCGGACAGCCCACTTCTTCAAACTTCTGTGCCAGAACCTGCTCTTTCAACCCCCGCTCACTCCTTAAGTGTACCACAGTTACCCGGGTTATGGGAAGCGAATTACACAATAAGTGAATCATTTCTCCATAATCCTTGTCAGAAACGGCAGCGAACAGAAGCTGTACCTGCCCCGCCGGGCCTGCCTCTCTCGTCAGCTGCCCCTTCACTGCCTCAATAAATGCCCGGATTCCTCCCGGATTGTGGGCGCCGTCCAGCCAGACCTCCGGCGCGGCTTCCTCCATCCGGCCCTGCCAGCAGACCTTCTTCAGAACCCTTTCGCACAATTTTTCGTCCACCCCTGGTATCTGCAGTACCTCCAAGGTTCTCTTTACCAGTGCTGCATTCCGGGCCTGATAAGGAGCGGCAAAGCAGGAATACTCTTCTGCCGTTATCTCCCCCTGCCCTACCCCATAGGCCAACGCGTCAAGTTCTCTGGCCCTTTGAAGAATAACCCTGGAAGCGGCAGGCTCATTATCATCGTAGATCACCGGTACCCCGGCTTTGATAATCCCTGCCTTCTCTGCTGCAATTTCCGGAATGGTCTCTCCTAGATACTGGGTATGGTCAAGACTGATCGAGGTAATGATGCAGGCAATCGGATGCGCGATCACATTGGTGGTATCCAGCCGCCCTCCCATGCCTGTCTCCAATATCGCATAATCGGTTTTTTCCCGGGCAAACAGGACCATTGCCATCAAAAATACAAATTCAAAAAAAGTAGGATGACAATAGCCCTGCGCCGTCATCTGCCGGACCAGGAGCAAGATCCTTTGGAAGCAGTCCTCAAAGGCTGCCTCCCCTACGATCTCTCCGTCAATCAGAAACCGTTCCCGGATATCAACCAGGTGGGGGGATACAAAAGTGCCCACCCGGTATCCGGCTTCCCTTAAAACAGCCGTCATATCCGCACAGACCGAACCCTTGCCGTTGGTTCCAGCCACATGGATCACGGCCAGGTCCTGCTGTGGATTGCCTAACCGCTCCAGAAAATCTCCGGTCTGCTCCAGGGTATTTTTCTTTTTGGTCCAGAATGGTATTTTCAATAGATACTCTTTCGCCTGTTCATCCATAACTATAATATATGTGAAAATCTCTGGTTTATGAATCCGTTTTCCGGTTTCTATGCCTTCTGCTGCAGCTGCGCCAGACGTTCCTCCACCTGGGCCATCATCTGGGTATATTTTTCCTGCTTTGCCTTTTCCTCGTTGATCTTCGCCTCCGGGGCCTTGCTGACAAAACGTTCATTGGACAGCATCCCGTTCACCCGGGCCAGCTCCTTGGTCAGGCGCTCCTTTTCCTTCTGCAGGCGTTCCAATTCCTTGGCGATATCCACCAATTCCGCAAAAGGCATATAGATGGTAGCCTGAGAAATCACTGCTGACACTGCATCTTCGGCAATTTGGTTCTTATCCGACTGGATGCAGACCTCGCTGGCAAAACCCAGGGTTGCAAAAAACACCTTGCTATGGCGGAAGATTTCCAATATTTTTTCTTCTTGTGACACCACATACACCTTGGCTTTGCGGCTGGGGGGCACGTTCATGGAAGTGCGCACGTTACGGATCGCCCGGACAGCTTCCTTGATGGTCTCCACTTCCTGCTCCTCAGCGGCAAAGTTCCACTCCTTTCGGTATTCCGGCCAGGAGGAAATCATGATAGACTCCTCTTCCTCCTGCAGGTTGCAGAAGATCTCCTCCGTCACAAAGGGCATATAGGGATGAAGAAGCTTCAGCGACTGAATCAGTACGGTCTTCAAAGTCCACAAAGCAGCAGCACGCGTCTCATCCTCCTCATTCCACAGACGGGGTTTCACCATCTCGATATACCAGTCGCAGAACTCCTCCCAGATAAAATCATAAACCTTCTGAAGGGCGATCCCCAGTTCATATTTATCCAGGTTCTCCGTCATTTCCCTGGCCAGTCCGTTGACCTTGGAAAGAATCCACTTATCCGGCATGGTCAGAGGCACGGCCTTCCCATCGGCCAGGTCATACGCCTTCATCTGCTCCAAAGGCGCCTTCTCCATGTTCATCATAATGAAGCGGGAAGCATTCCAGACCTTATTGGCAAAATTCCGGCTGTTCTCCACCCGCTCCCAATAGAAGCGCATATCATTGCCAGGTGCATTGCCGGTGATCAAAGTCATACGCAGGGCGTCCGCGCCGTATTTGTCTATCACCTCCAAAGGATCGATGCCGTTGCCCAGGGACTTGCTCATCTTGCGGCCCTGGCTGTCCCGCACAAGCCCGTGGATCAGAACCGTGTGGAAGGGGCATTTTCCCGTCTGCTCCAGACCGGAGAACACCATGCGGATAACCCAGAAAAAGATAATGTCATAGCCGGTCACCAACACATCCGTGGGATAAAAATACTCCAGTTCCTCCGTCTTTTCCGGCCATCCCAAAGTCGAGAAGGGCCACAGGGCAGAAGAAAACCAGGTATCCAGCGTATCCTCATCCTGCCGGAAATGGACACCGCCGCATTTAGGGCATTTTCCCGGCATCTCCTTGGCCACCAGCATTTCCCCGCAGTCCTGGCAGGTGTAAGCCGGAATCCGGTGCCCCCACCACAGCTGGCGGGAAATACACCAGTCCCGGATGCCCTCCAGCCAGTGCAGATAAGTCTTGCCGAAGCTTTCCGGCACAATCTTCAGTTCTCCGGTCTTGATCGCCTCAATGGCCGGCTTTGCCATCTCCTCCATCCGCACAAACCACTGGGGTTTTACCATAGGCTCTACCGTGGTCTTGCAGCGGTCATGGGTTCCTACATTGTGAGAATGGGGCACGATCTTTACCAGCAGGCCCAGCTTTTTTAAGTCCTCCACCATAGCCTTGCGGGCTTCATAGCGATCCATGCCGTCATAGGGGGTTCCCGGACAATCGATGGTAGCATCGTCGTGCATTATACAGATTTCCTCAAGATTGTGGCGTTTTCCCACCTCAAAGTCATTGGGGTCATGGGCCGGGGTGATCTTCACACAGCCGGTCCCGAATTCCTTATCCACATATTCGTCTGCCACCACGGGAATCTGCCTGCCGGTCAGCGGCAGCTCCAACATTTTTCCGACCAGGTCCTGATAGCGTTCGTCCTCCGGATTGACCGCCACCGCCGTATCCCCCAGAAGGGTCTCGGGACGGGTGGTGGCAATCTCCACATAGCGGCCTTCCTCTCCCACAATCGGATAATTGATATGCCAGAAAAAACCATTCTGCTCCTCATGCTCTACCTCGGCATCGGAGATGGAGGTCTTACATACCGGGCACCAGTTGATGATACGGGAACCCTTGTAAATATATCCTTTTTCGTACAGCTTTATGAAAACCTCCAGCACCGCATCCGAGCAGCCCTTGTCCATGGTAAAACGCTCCCGTTCCCAGTCCGCGGAGGAACCCAGCTTATGCAGCTGATTGATAATGCGGGCGCCGTACTCCTTCTTCCAGTCCCAGCATTTCTCCAGAAATCCCTCGCGGCCCAGGTCCTGCTTGTCAATGCCCTCGGATTTCAGCTTGTCGATCACCTTAACCTCCGTGGCAATAGCCGCATGGTCAGTCCCCGGCTGCCACAAAGCCTCATAACCCTGCATTCTCTTAAAACGGGTCAGAATATCCTGCATCGTATTGTCAAGGGCATGTCCCATATGCAGCTGCCCGGTAATGTTGGGCGGCGGCATCACAATGGTAAAGGGTTTCTTACCCTCCCGTTTTCCTCTCCGGGCGTCAGCGTGGAAATATTTGTTGTCCAGCCACTTCTGATACAGCTTGTCCTCGATCTGAGATGGATTATAATTCTTCTCCAGTTCTTTCATAATGATTGACCTCCAGTGTTTTCAGTTTTCATTGGCTGCCGGCTTTATTTCCGGAACAAAAAAACGTCCTTCATCCAGCCAGCGCCAGATAAAGGACGAAATAATATTCCGCGGTACCACCTTTTTTATGCCGCATGAGAACGTTGCCAATGCCCTCTTTCTGACAGAAAACAAAAAACATTCTCAAAAACGACATCTCTCTGAATCCTTAACGCGGATGATACGTGAAGTCTTATCAGGGCCGGACTCTGCCTCCTCTTCCATCCGGACCGGTTCGGACTCCCGGCTCCAAAGCTACCTTCCAACGCCTTCCCCCAGACCGCCTTTCAGCCGGCGAACGGTCCTCTCTGGTGGGTATCTCATTGTACTCCTCTTTTTCATTGCCTTTTTATAGTCTTTATCATAGGGGATTTGAAGGAGATTGTCAAGTGGAATGGAATAAAACTTTCTGCCTTTTCAATCTCCCCACTTCCCTCTTTTTCCGCACTGCTCATGCCTACGCCATGTTTCGGTACTCCGTTTTCCATTTGTAGATTTGTTCTGCTTCTCCTGCCTGCCGCTTCACGGTGTCCTGGCGGAATAGTCCTTCTAACTCTTTCACCTGTCTGGATTCCTTTGCTTTTTCTCTGGCCTTTTTTAGCCTCTGCTTCCAGATTTCCTGTTTTTTTTCCGTGATTTCGTCCTGCAGTTCCTCGCCAAGAACCAGCCTCTCATCAATCTGGCTCAAATCATATAATTTCTCCAGGACTACATCCTGCTGATTTTTCCGGTAGGAATTCTCATACGCCTCAAAAGCTTTGTCCAGCTGAAACATCCGGGCATAGCAGGAACCCAGATTATGCAGTACCCTTCCCATAAATTGGGCGTCCACCTGCTCGCTTTCCGGATATTCCAACAGCTTCCGGTAAATCTCCACCGCGCGTCCGTACTGGCGCAGGGAAAACAGTTCATCCGCCTTTGTCCGCATAAAATCCGCCGGATGTTTTTTTCTGAGAGCGGCGGCCATCTGCCGGAAACGGCCCACTTCCGCCATACTGTAATAGTCGCATTCCTGAAGAATAATCATCAGCGCTTCGTCCGGATTCTCTCCGCTTTTTAACCATCTTTCCAGTTTGAGAGCCAGAAAACCCTTATCCAGTTCTTCGCGCAGAAATGTCAGCAGCCGCTCGTCCACGAAGTCGTCCAACACCAGCGCCGGATGATTGAAAATCACATAGGAAAGTTCCTGGGAGGAGTACAGATGCACCCCCATCAGTTCCATAAAATAAGGCCGTTTTACATGCTCCTGCCTGCACAATAATAAACTCATAGCATTACCTCTTGCCTGATCTGAACATTGCTCGCCGGAAATAATTCTCCAAAGCCACGATCCCTTAGCGTCACTTCCATCGTCCTTTCATCCAAAAACACTACCTGAATCTGCACCCGCGTCGTTCGGTCCGGCCGTTTGGGAAAACCCTCCAAGGGGATGGAAATCAGTTTTTTCTTCCGGGAGTCCAGAGAAGTCACAATAAAATCCACGCTATTCTGATGATCCGGAATCACATCAATCACCGAAACCCGGTCATACCAGCAGTCCCCTGCCGCCGCCACGGTCACATTCGTCTCCTGGCCGCGGTGCAGCACGTTCATAGACACAGTAGTCTTCAGACGGCCGTCACAGATACAGGTAAAAGAGGCATTGTCTTTTGCCCCTTCCTGCGCCCGGCATGCCGCCCCTCTGGCAAACACTCCCTGTTCTATGTACACCTTGCGCCGGGAACACAAGTATTTCATCAATCCCGCCGCCCAGTCCTGATTGAGAAACCCTTTGCCAGTCAGAAAAACCGCCGAATATGCTTTGTGCGCCATCATCCGCTCCGCGCAGGAGGTCAGAATCCGGTCTGCCAGATGGCCTCCGGAAGGTTTTTTTAAGACATTCAGGTCAATCCCTTCTTCCAGGTCTTCATACTCCGCCACCACCGTGACCTTTTTCATTCCGCGCTGTACTTTCATCTCATAATAGCGCAATCCGACCTCTGACAAATCAAACATCCCCACCGTATTGTTCCAGATCTCTTTTTTCTGGCTCAAGGTGTAGTAAATGAACCCTTCCGAATGGCTGATAATCTGCACCTGCTCCTTCGCAATCCCCAGACGCATGACCAATTCCCGAAGCATCCGGCTCAGCTTGGGGTCCAGCCTCTTCACAGCGATTACCAGCTGGCCAAGTTCCTCCTTCTGATACTCCCGCGCCGGAAGCTTCAGAATCCTTTCCAGAAACAAAAGCAGAAGTTCCTTACCTCCATAACGCACCCCTCCCAGAGTTGCCGTTCCATCCCGCAAGGCAAGATTCAGCAGCTTGTCCACGATGATGCCGTCGCCCATAAGCGTATGAGCGTATGCCTCCTCTCCCACATACCACTCATCCGCATTCTTATTCCGACAGATCACGGTAGGAATCGTCCACAGCTTTTCTTCCTCCGGGCAATTGATATGCGTATATTCGTCACACAAATCAACCCCCACCAAAAGTCCGTCCATCATTTCCTCCATTCCGTGCGTACATACAGCCGTTTATCCCCTTCCGGCTGCGTCTGCGATATTTTCTACAGCACGGCCTGCCGCCTATATCAGCCGGAATACTTCCTCCATGGCCGCGCTGTCTTCAGCATATTTCTTCATTTTTTCTTTCAATGTATTTTCTTCCTTTAGTGCCAGGCAAAGCCCCATTTCATTGAGCGCCGCAAACCGGCTGCCTTTTATCTTCTCCCGCTCCGGTTCCCACGAGAGGCTTCCCTCTTTTGCCAATGTCAGCTTTTCCTCTCTCTTTTCGTAAATCCGATACTCTAAAATCTCTCCTTCAAACAGCACCTTCTGCCGGATAAAAATCCCCGGATATACCCTGCGCATCTCCTCCCAGTGATACTCCTCTTCCTCCGGCAAAATCCTCAGCTGAAGAGCCGGTTTTGCATCCCTGCTCCCCTGGTATTCCACAGTCACCTGTTCCATCACCGAATCCGGCATCGGCACCCATTTCCCAAGCGCCTTAAACCAGGAGAACATGCTGCCCTCGGCCAGCAGATGGCTGGTCATCGCCTGGCAAAGTTTCTGCTGTTCCTCCTCTAATACCGGCAAAGTGGAATAATGACGGCTCAACGCCAGCAGATAGACGATGGGGATCTTATCAAAATCCGTAATCCCCCGAAGCGCCCCCTCCAGATAGGCAAATACCCGGTCGCCGGTCGCCTCTCCTTTGAGGAAGTACTCTGACGATTTCATGGTAAAATATGCTTTTACCAGGTTATCTTCCGTCTTCTTTCCTGCCGCATACCAGTCAAATACCTGATCCATACGCTCGGTTTCACCGGTAAACAGCATCTGCGCCAGCAGGCGTTCCGGCATATCGTACAGCACAATCCTTTCCCGCACCGCCTGGTTCAAAATCCGAAACATCTGTTTTCCGGAACCGTTAAAATGTTCGCAAAGGTAATCCAGCACCACACTGTCATGCTTTCCTTCTGAAAACAAATCGCAGGAAAGAAGCAGCAATGTCTCGTCTTCGTCGGATACCCGGTTCAGAATCAGACGGCTGCACAGCTTTAACAGACGCGTGCGCCGGATATCTTCCACCCCATATCTGCGAATCCTGGCCCATGCTTCCCGGATGTAGTCCTGCTGAATCAATGTCTCGCAGATCCCCGCCCGCTCCTGCCTGGTAAGCCGGTCCATATTGAGACCCAGCAGATATTCCGCACCGCCCGCCGCATCCGTACCCTCCGTCTCTGCCAGTCCCTGATAGTACTGGACCATCCGGATCAATATCTTCTTGCGGTACATCGGCTTGAAACGAAGATCCGCCGCGATCCGCCGCAGCGCCATCACATCCGATTCGCCGGAGATTCCTCCGTCCACGATCTCCCCGCACTTCTGAAGCCGCAGCATCTCATGGGAAGGATATACCTCATAGCATCGTTCTTCCAGTTCCCGGATATCCGCCTTTTCCATGGCCGGCAATTTTTTGTAGGGAATATTCGTATAGCGGTTGCCGTATCCATCCTGGAACAAAATCACGGAATGCTCCCGGAACAAAGGCACATATGTCATCCCGTCCCGGACCAGAAAAGCATCCTCCTCTTCCAGTTCCTCATAGCAGACCACCACATACTTAATGTTGGGATTGTCCAGTTCGATCCGGCAGGAACGCAGCACCGCGGGCAGTACCCTCGCCACCCGCTGGTCAATCATCTCCTTATATATCATATGCTGGTAAAGCACTACCAGACGCTGGTTGACCCGCGCAGCCAGAAGCTGTTCCATCGTAAACTTCTCGATCTCCCGCTCATACTGCTTATACAATTCCGCATCCGGCTTCATATATTTCAAAATATTCATGTACAGCAGGGAACGGCTGTACTCATCCATGGATTTCTCATAAGAGAAATACAGCAATACCTCCCTGGGAAGCAGATAAGGATAGTCCTTGGGCAGGGAATACAGATAATACTCATACAGCCGGGTCAGGCCCACCCCCGCCTCCAGCGCCTTCTGGTACCAGGGGAAATATTTTTCATCCCGGCAGTCCCCCTTAATCAGCATCCCGCAGGCGGCGCTCAAAAATTCTGCTTGCGGATATTTTTCATACAAGGACAGCAAAAGCCTGCTGCACGATCTTGTGTAATGCTTGACGGATCCTGCCAGCTGCACCGCCCTTGCGGCCAGTTCCTGCCCCAGCATTTCACGCCGGACAGCAAAATAAAGCACCTGTACCTCAAATTTCCCCAGCCGATGCATCAGCATCGGTTCCTTCTGAAAAAGGAAAAAGGCCTGAGCATAGACAAAAGGGCTGCAGCAGCCTCGTTCGCATAGCCTGCGCATTCGCTCCAAAAGTTCTGCCGGGTTCTCCTTCAATTCCGGTTCCATCTTCAGCCACAGTAAAAACAGGTAGGGATGGCGCTGATCCTCCAGCAGGCATTTTCTTACCAGGCGAATCAGGGTATCCCTCTGCCCCTCCTTCTTCTTCAAAAGAAGCAGCAGGTACTGGTAAAAACAGTACAATTCCGGCATATCCCGCCGAAGATCCATCAGCTCTCCCCGACGGCCTTCCAAAAGCTCCCCCGCCCGTTCGGTTTGTCCCTCCAGGACCGACTGTTCCGCCTGCAAAAGCACATTCAGAGGAGTCTCCCCGCTCTTCCTGCGCAGATTCTCAATCTCCTGCCTCATCCGGCCGATCAAGGCCTCCTTCTCCTGCTGCCCCAGCTCGTATTGAAGGCGCAGCTGCAGGTAATGCCCCAGATTCTCCCTCTCCCTGTCTCCGGATGTCCGAAATTCTTCATCCCCTCCTTGCGCCTCTATTTGTACCTGAACGGTCTCCCGGATTGTGGAGATCATCAACGCGCCTAAATTTCTTCCTCCATGGAGTTTTGCCGGATTCACCACATAACAGACCTTGCAGACTCCTTCTTTAAAATCCAACGGCCCGAACGATCGCTTCGGGAGTTCCAGGAAATCTCCATCTGCCGTCACCTGAAACTGTATGTACCCCCAGGTACTGGCATGCACCTCCAGAAACTCTTTCGCCGGCTTCTCCAGCTTTTCATAGGAATAACGATGCCTTTCCACCTCCAGGCTTACGGCTTTTTTCGCCTTCAGGGCCACCAGAAACTCCTCCAGAAGATTCTGACGGTTCCCCCGCCCCTTCAATCCGTCGTAAAGCGCACGGACATGGATATCCTGCATAAAGGGCGCTTCGGTAAAATCCTGATATTCAAACAGACGCAAAGCCGTCTCCTGATCCTTTCCTGCCAGTTCTGCGAAATCTGCCGCGGTATTTAGTTTTTCCAATGTCCTCCCGGAAGCTTCCATCTCTATGGAAAAAGAATAGGGCACCTTCTGCTCCCCGGCATTGGTCACAAGATAAAGGGCCCCCGTAATCGCGTCTTTCTGGGTCAGGTACATGCTGTCGATCTCAAATGTAATGCGATTACGGACGCCGCCGAATGCGTTATTGGCAACGCGGACACGAATATTAGAAGAGTAAACAAGGCCTTTCACATAACGGCCTTCCTCATCTGCCACTGTTATTGTCTTTCTGGTTACTTCCCCGGCATGAACTGTGTCTGTCAACTCTGCCGGACTGACTGTCAGCCTCAGAGTCTCCGGTTCAACAATCCCCTTCGCCAGCCGGTTTATTCTTTCTCTCATAGTATCACCCGTTCCAAACCGTAACGATTTTTCGCTATTTCATTTTATCTTAGCATATTTTCACTTGATTTAAAAGGTTTAAATTGGTATGATAAAGAAAAAGTTTAGACTTTTATGAAACAGAGAGAGGCCGCGCTATGTTATCAGACCCCATGACCTTATATAAACTGATGAATCTCTATATGCTCAAGCAGGTGAATTTCCCACTGACCAACGCCCAGCTGACCGAATTTTTCCTTCAGCATGAGTACACCAGCTACTTCACCCTGCAGCAGGCGCTGAATGAACTTCAGGAATCCGGCCTGGTTCATGCCGAATCCTCCCATAACAGCACCCGCTATGAGATCACCAAGGAAGGGGAGGACACACTGAGTTTTTTTGGAAACAACATTTCTCCCGCCATTGTGGAAGACATGGACAGTTATCTCAAAGAGAACCGGTTCCGCATGCGTAATGAGGTCAGCACGATTTCCGATTATTACAAATCCACCAACCAGGACTACACGGTCCACTGCGAGGTCCGGGAGGGCAAAAGTTCTCTGATCAGCCTGGAATTATCGGTCCCTGACAAAGATCAGGCAGAATTGATGTGTTCCCATTGGGAGGCGCGCAGCCAGGAGATCTATGCCTTTGTCATGCGGACCCTGATGCGGGATCAAAGCGAATAAATATTATATTTTTAAAGAGGCAGGGAGTCGTTTTCCATACCTCTTTTCGGTTCTGCAGCTTTCTATTGCCTCTTTTTTCTTCTCTCCCATGCCAGAAACACTACGCCGGACAAAGAAATGCCGCCTCCATTTTCCTTGTTTGCGCCGCAATCAACAATATAACCGCCCTCCACATTGGTGGTGCCTCCGCTCATAAAAATGCCATGACATCCGTCATCGCCGGAATCCTTTGCATTCCTGATCCGCCCGCAGATGTATTCCGCTCGCAGACGCATTTCCATTTGCAGACGTACTTCCATCAGAATTTACCGTGTTTTCCTCCTCTGCGTCGTCAGGCTCATCTTCCTCGCCCTCTTCTTCCTCGCCTTCCCCCAGAATCAGATCCGCCTCATCTTCTAAAATCTCATCCTCTTTGCAGACAAGAATTCTTGCCGCCGCTTCACATCCAAACACCTTATGATCATGCAGTTCGCCTTCCTCCAAGCCGCAAACCGGTTCTCCGGAATAAGTATAGCAACGCTCTCTGTGCTCCTCTTTAGAATGATTCTCTTTACAGTCCAGCTCATAATTCTCATAGCAGGCAAAAGTATGAACATGAGGCTCCCCCACATTCTCTGTTCCTTCTGCCTCCTCCGCTCCTGCCGTCGGTATCGCCGAAGATGCCAGGCAGAGAGATGCCACCAGGGAAAAAGCCACTGTCAGAGAAACAGCCCGATTATATAATTTCCTAAAATACTCCCGTTTCATGTCACCCTCCTCAATGTCATTCGCAGACAAAAATACGGCATGGTTACAAAAAAATCAAAAAGGTGTTTTTTCCTTTGCTTTCTGTTTCATCTATGATCCAGAATATCATAAAACTAAAGATTATTCAATTAGTGTCCGCAAATTTCTCCGTGCACTTCCCAAAGCAAAAGAAGGGCCGTCACAGCCCTTCACACATATGCCTTTCTGCCGCGGCAATTTGCGATATTCATCTCTTCCCGGTATTTTGCCACGGTCCTTCGGGAAATATCCACCCCCTGCTCCTTCAGCAATTCACAGATGCTGCTGTCGCTATACGGCTCCTGCTTATTTTCCCCCTCAATAATCTCCGCCATCGCCTGTTTGATCTGCAGGGAGGCGATCCCTTCCGCACCCTGTCCCTGCTGCCCAAGGCCTTTCTGGAAAAAATAATGCAGCGGGTACACTCCCCAGCAGCACTGAAGATATTTATCTTTCAACGCCCGGCTGACCGTAGATTCATGGCATCCAATCCGTTCTGCCGCGTCGGTCATGCGAAATGGTTTTACCGATTTTTCCCCATAAATAAAGAAATCTTTCTGAACGTCCACAATACATTTGGCCAGGGCCAGCAGCGTCGAACTCCTGCGGGAAATACACGCCTGAAGTTCCTCCGCCTGACGGATTTTGGCAGACAGATACTCCCTCACTTCCTGGTCACATTCCGACTTCAGCATTCCCATATATTCTTTATTAATATGAAGCGTCGGGCAGGTATAGTCATTTAACAGGATCTCAAATCCGTCTCTGAACTTCACCACGGTAATATCCGGCATCACATAACGCATCAGGTCTCCATTGTCGAACCCTTGCGCCGGCCTGGGATTCAGTTCCCGAATCCGTCCGGCCGCCTGAACCGCCTCTGCAAGCGGGACCTTCAGTATCCTGGCAATCGCCTGAAGCTGATTTTTCCCCAGCAGTTCCATGTAATTGGCCACAATCTCCCGTTCCAGGTTCCCGCAGTCCTTCCGCTTTTCCATCTGCTTTAACAGGCAATCCTGCATGCTGGCGGCACATACGCCGGCCGGTTCCAGGTCACGCATTATTGCAATACATGCTTCTGCCTCTTCCACGGAAACCCCGCTGACCATAGCGACCTCTGCGGCAGGAACCGTAAAATATCCCTTGGAATCCAGACACTGGATAATATACTCAAAAACCTCCCTTTCTTTCTCCGAATATGCCTTGCCCAGAAGCTGCAGCCGCAAAACGTCTTCCAGACGTTCATCCGTACGGCCGGCCACATTGTTCATTCCCTTATCATTCTCTGCGTCATCCTGATCGTACTGATAATAAGACCGGTTCTGCTCATCCAGGCTCGCCAGCCATTCCAGCTTTTTCAGGCGTTCCTGCTCCTTGTCCTCAGGTATCCTCTCGTCAAAATCAAGCACTGGATTCTCCAATGTAACCTCTTTGATATAATCTGCCAGTTCCTGGGTACTCATCTGCAAAACACTGACAGACTGGATCATTTTCTGTGATACTGTCTGTTTCTGGGTCTGCTCCAATCGAATCGACATCCTGATCCCCTCCGTTATCCTGCGTTTTTCCACTGCTACTTTTGTATCACTTTTATAGTATCACATTTTTTCCAAAAATGAAATCAGATACTTCGCCAGATCACGGACCCTGACCCTCATTCTGCCTGATGCCTCACTTCTTCCACTAGATACCTGACGCTCTCATAATCCCCCCAAAATACTGGCAGATTCACTCCCGCATACATCAATGCGCTTCCCGGGCAGATCAGGCACTCCCGTTTAGAAGTTTCGTTATCTTTTCCCTCCAGTGGGCCCTCATCCGTCATCCTTTCTTCCCGGACTTGATACCACCCTTCTTCCTTCAGCCCTTTTAGTCTCACCCGCCAGAACAACGGATTGGACCTGGCATGCAGGCAAACCGCACTGACCACGGAAGCCTTCTGGTCCCTGCTGACAAACTGCCACGCCGCAAATTCCCGGTTCTCTTCTGCATCCGTCAGCCGGTAATAATCACCGCCAAAGATCAATTCCTGATACTGCTTATACCACCGGATCTGCCCCTTCACCAGCTGCCGCTCTTCCCTGCTCAGTTTTCTCGTGTCCAATTCATATCCAAAAGCTCCTGCCATGGCCACGGTTGCCCGGGTGCCAAGAGACGTCCGGCGCCCGGTCTGCAGATTGGGACTGACCGATACATGGGCTCCCATACTGCTTACCGGATAGCCGAAGGAGGTGCCGTACTGAATGAAAATCCTCTCTATGGCATCGGTATTGTCGCTGCACCAGATCTGAGGCATATAGTAAAGAATTCCCGCGTCAAAACGTCCGCCTCCTCCGGAACAGCCCTCCCACAAAATATCGGGAAAATGACTGACAAACCGTTCCATCAATTCGTACACTCCCAAAACATACCTGTGGCCGATCTCCCCCTGCCGGTCAGCCGGACACGCGGACGACCACACATCGGAAAGATTGCGGTTCATGTCCCATTTAACATAGTCTGCCTGAGCCTGCTTTAGAATCCCTCCGATGCTCTCATACAGATAATCCCTCACCTGGGAATTGCTCATATCCAGCACCAGCTGTCCCCGTTCCCGGTTCGGCGTTCTCCCCGGCGCCCGCAGGCACCATTCCGGATGCGCCCGGAACAAGTCACTGTCCTCATTGACCATCTCTGGTTCAATCCAGATTCCAAACTGCATCCCCAGGCCATGAATCTTTCTTGCCAGGCCTTCCACTCCATTGGGCAGCTTTGCGGGATTGGCCTTCCAGTCTCCCAGCCCGCACAGGTCATGGTCCCGTCCCCCGAACCAGCCGTCATCCATGACAAACAATTCCACTCCCAGTTCTTTCGCATCCTGTGCCAAGGACACCAGTCCTTCCTCCGTAAAATGGAATTCCGTGGCCTCCCAGTTATTGATCAGCACCGGCCGCCGCTGATCCCGGTACTTGCTTCTCATCAGGTTCTCCCGGTACAACCGGTGAAAATTTCCCGACAGCTTCCCATACCCCCTCTCACTATAGGAAAAAATCACCTCAGGCGCCGTAAACGTTTCCCCCTTCTCCAGCCTCCAGCGAAAACCCTGAGGATGAATCCCCATCACAAACCGGGTCTGGTCTAACTGGTCCACCTCCGCCTGGGCCAAAAAGCTTCCGCTGTAAATCAGAGACATGCCATAGCATTCCCCCCACTCTTCCTTTGCCCCCTCCTCGCAGAGAATGACAAAAGGATTCTGCTGGTGGCTGGAAACTCCCCGCATACTGTCCGCCTGTATCTTTCCATGACGGCACATCCCCCGTTCCAAAGACCGTTCCATAGTGTGACGGCCATAAAAAGTAATCATTTCCAGATCGTTTCTCTGGATATCCAGACAGGCGGAAAGCGCCCGTTCCAGCCAGATCCCCGCGCCCCGGTTCCGAATCTGGCAGGCCCTGGTAATCACATCCTGCTTTTCCAGCACTCCGTAATACAAAACAACTTCCACCGGAGAAGCCTTATCCTTCAATACAATTTCTAGGGTCTGGGCCTCCTCCTGCCCGGCCCACACGGCAGGCAGTCCGGGGAGGTCATATTTCCCCTGCCAAATCCGGCAGGAATCATAGAGCAGTTCCAGCATCTGGCTGCCGTCCTCATGAACCACATGGAGACAGCTTTCCCGATAATCCCCCACGCCGAAAGTGGAAATTTCCTGGGGATAGGTATCCAAGGAATATCCCCGGTCCTCCCCCGCCTCATAGGGCGCCCCGGAAAACCCCCGGTTAATCCCTCTTACCAGATAGGACAATTCCCCCTCCGGAATCTTATTCCCATAATACAAATGCAAAAGATGCCCATATTTGCTGACCATCATCTGCCAGACACTGTTCTTCGTCTGAAGAGAAAATACCTTTGTTTTTTCATAAAATGTAATCGACATATGCTTTCCCCCTGGAAAATATTTTTGGTGAACCGCTCCAAAAGCCATGCAGATGAATCCCCATTCATCCGCATGGCTCTCTGCCTCTTTAACAGCGCTGTTTTTCTCAGTATCAGTAGAATCCTACCATCACCGGCTCTCTTCCGCAAGCTGTTTATTCATATATGCTGCAATATCCTCACAAACCTCATCCATGGCCATATCCCCGGTATACGCCTTCACCATGGTTTCCTGGGAATAATCCTCCCATACCTTCGTGTTTCTGCTGTATGGACGAATCACCATATTCTCCGACATATCCAAAAAAGCCTGCAGATGAAATTCCGGCGCACATGACACCCAGGTATCGGAAGTCCCCTTATATGCCGACATGGTCACGCCCAGCTCCGCCTGCTTTTTCTGCGCCTCCTCGCTGCCCAGGTACTCCAGAAGCTTCCAGGCCTCCTCCGTATGCGCGCCATTGGCGTCCGCCGCCCAGCCAAGTCCATTATAGATAGAAACACGATTTCCATCCGCTGATTTGGGCAATACCGCCACATCGCAGTTAGCCGCCGTATATTCATTGTCCCGGAATGCCGCTACCATCCAGGAACCCTGCATTACCATCGCCGCCTTGCCGGAACCTAATAGCACGTCTGACGTATTTTCCCCCATAACCTGCTGGGCAGGCATGGAAACCGTCACCAGATTGTCATACCACCAGTTCATCGCCTCCTTCGTCAGCTTCTTCGCCGCTTCGGCAAGAGTGTCCCAGGTCCAGCTCTCATCCGGATAGTCCAGCCCGGCCTCGTCAAACATGGTCTTATTATACCAAAGGCCGATGGTGTCATAATCCTTGGGAATGGCATAAAGCTTCCCGTCCAGCTGATACAGCCCTGCAATATCTTCATAATAATTCGCCATATCAATGGTCTCGCTATCCGCCACCCTGTCTGTTAAATCCAGCAGCATATCGTTACTCATGAATTTCTGGCTATAATTAGAATGCATCCAGAACACATCCGGCAAGGTCCCCCCCTGGGCCCCTGCCTCCAGAAGCGTCCAGTACTGATCCCAAGGGACCACCTGCATCTCCACAGCAATCCCTGTCTCTTCCGTAAAGCCCGCCATAATCTCTGTCAGTCCCGGCAGCTGGTTATTATCCCAGATAGAAACTGTCAAAACATTACTGTCGCCGCTTTTGACATCCTTTCCTCCCGCGCTTCCTCCGCACGCCGTAAGCGAAGCGCCCATTGCACCCGCCGTCAAAACTGCCAAATACCGTTTCCAATTCTTCATTTTCCTTCCTCCTTTTATATATGTTGGCCTGCAACCTCCTGAAAACATCCTTTTTCCACCTGCATCCCTCCCTCTGCCGGACAACACATCCGGCAAAATTTCCACTCCTCCTTTTCCATTCTCTTCACCAAAAATATACCATTTTGTCAGTTTCTTTTTCTTTTTTCTGCCCACGCCGGAAAAGCAGCCGACGGAAAGCAGCTTTCAAATACGCTTTAAATCATAGCACCCCTTGACATCCCCGTACATACAGTGGTATGATTTCTTCTATACCAAAATGTGCCTTTTTCCTGCTCCCTTCCCAAATCTGCACACATAATGGTATAAATCCCCGGCAAGGAGGACTCTATGCAGAATCACCTTTTTCTCAACAATGACTATTTCGACATCACCATCTACCAGTACGGCCGGGAGCAATGCAGTCCCCATCACACCTTCGGCCCGGCCATGCGCAGCCATTATCTGATCCACTGCATCCTTTCCGGCAAAGGCGTTTACCGGACCAGCGCCAGAGACCGTTCCGCCAGCTATCAGCTGCACCAGGGCCAGGCATTCCTCATTGAACCCAACTGCATCGTCCACTACAGCGCTGACGGCGATGATCCCTGGGAGTACATCTGGATTGAGTTCGACGGCCTGAAAGCCAGAGAATTCATCCACCAGGCAGGCCTTTCCCAGGAATGCCCCATCTTCCATGCCGCCAGTCCGGCAGACGAAGATATCTTCGCCCCTCTGCTTTACATGTTGGAACGCCCGGATCTGCTTCCCGCCCAGACCATGGGTTATGCCTATCTGTTTTTTGGGGCCCTTATGCAGCATTCCGCCACTGCCAGGCCCATGCCTGCCAATGACATCAAAAAGTTCTATGTCCAGTCCACTGCCGATTACATAGAAACACACTATATGGAAGATATCACCATTGAGAATATTGCGGAACATTTAGGACTCAACCGCAGCTATTTCAGCAAGCTTTTCAAGAAAATGACCGGCAAAAGCCCTCAGGAATTCCTGATCACCTACCGCATTCACAAATCCTGCGAGTATCTGCGTTCCACCAACCTGACGATTGCAGACATCGCAAACCAGGTAGGCTACCCTAACCAGTTCCATTTCACACGGGCCTTTAAGGCCATTATGAATCTGCCGCCCAACGAGTGGCGCAAACGCAACAGCGATTCTTATGAAATTCATCAAAAAGGAAAAGGAGAAGAACCTCTATGAAAAAAATTACGGTAATCGACGGCCAGGGCGGCAAGATGGGAAAAAGCATCATCGAACAGCTGAAAAAACAATTCCCCCAGCAGGAGATCCTGGCCATCGGCACCAACAATACCGCCACCGCTGCCATGCTGAAGGCCGGGGCTGATTTCGGCGCTACCGGAGAAAATCCTGTGATCGTGGCTGCCAGAGATTCCGACCTGATCATCGGCCCCATCGGCATTGTCATCGCCGATTCCCTCTACGGAGAAGTGACGCCGGCTATGGCGGTAGCCGTAGGACAAAGCCGGGCCAGGCAATTGCTCATGCCTGTCAATCGTTGCAACCATCAGGTGGTAGGTTGCGGCAATATATCCTTAAACGAGATCATTTCCCTGGTAATCGAAGAGGTCCGGAAATTCCTGTAATAAGGAATTTTCGGACCTTTCAGGTTATACGCCTACAACAAGCGCCATATCTTTGTTCAACATAAACGGGCGATACAGTCCTGCCAGATTAGACAAAGGCAAAATCTCTGGCTTCAGTTTAATATTCAGCACATCAATCATAAAATTACGTCTGTTTTCCATGCGCCGATACGCATCCGGATATTTTTCTTTCAATTCCGCACGAAGCGTCTCATCCGCAATCGCCAACCCGTCTTCACAATTAGGCGCCGCGTAACGGGTCGGCGTCGAAGGGATAATATCCATTTGCAGACACATTCCACTTTTCAGCGTAATCTCCGACCCCTTGCTGATCGGCGATGACAGCCATTCCTCAATCGCAATCAAATGGCCCGGATTCAAAAACCAGCCATATTTTTCCTTGGGAAAGCTGCTTTCAACCATATCATACAAATCGCCGCAGGATACGCCGATTCCTATCATTTCATACCAGTTAGCTGCCACCGCAAAATAAGGTTTTACGACCTCATCAAGAAAATCTCTCGACTCCTCCGGCAGATCCTGCTCGGAATATGCGGCAAACCCCCTGCGGTTAGTCAGGCCGCCGATCAGTCCAACACTGACCTGAAACCTATCGCCAAGCTTCAGTTTGTTTGTAGCGGGACTAGCCATCCCTATATCGATCCTGTCGCCAGCCAGAACTTTGGGAAAGGTAGACGTCGGAAGAAAACCACAGGTTCCAAACTGGGAAATCTCCACCTCATTAAGGCCGGTTCTGGCATTTAATAACGCCTGCTGTACACTGTCAGAAGCATAGGCTGCGCCATACTCAAAATAGGCAATCTCATGTGCATCATTGAGCACCCGAATACCATATTCCGGATGAATAAAAGAATCCGTTGCATTCACCGCCTGTTCTTTTCCAACAATAGCCCGCACGCTTTCCGCAATAAAAGACGGCACATCCAGGTCGAAAACCGAACCGTATACCGGATAGATCAGCTTCCAGCCGACGACCCCTACCCGATGGGACTCCTGAATGCCAATCTCCCGCAGCACCTGTTCCAGATCCCGATGCCGTTCAATCGGCTGATTGGGAAGAGAAAATGACTGGCAGAGAACGGCTTGGCTAGGAATGCGGCTGTATCTGCACAACCCTAAGCACTCGTTCCCCAGTAAGGTATACGCCTTTCCGGATTGATCTATCACAAGCAACGCCTCCTCAAAACGAGGGCCATACCCTGTCAGATAATCAAAATTCCCATAATGCTCCCGATCCGCATAGATCACCATAAAGTCCAGATTGCCGGATACCATTCTGTCCAACATCTTCTGCAGTCTACACTGATAAACCTGATCAGGAATGTAAGGCATTTCCTTCGGAAGTCCCCAAAAAGGTTCTTCCACCTTGGTATATCGTATATCTTTCGCTGTAATCATAATATGTATTACCTTCCTGTCCAATTATTATCTACTAATTTTTCACCTTCTTACCCCTGATTTCCGGATCACTTATCCAACGGATACATCGGCCTAAGCAAATTATGAAATTCCAAATCCTCTATAATCAAATTACATGCTCCTGGTGTCAAAGCCATAATATGCAGGCTGGCAATTTCCGTCAATTCCGCAAACAGATATCCCTGTTTTACAATAGCGATATCGTAATCATTGATGTCCAGACCGGCCCTTGTAAAGTGATTTACGGTAGTAAAGGAATCCCCTCCATTGGCCACTACCACATCAATATCTCCCATGGAAACCGTACATACCTGACCCGTAACATCATTTTTGGAAGAATAATACCCCATAAGATCACCCTTTGCTTTCAGTACGCCTTCCACCCTGACCGGCGCACTGTCACTGTCATAATTGATGCCGACATCCACCAAAACCTGGTCTCCGACTTCATGGCAGGCGAGTTTTTCGTATGCATTCTTGTCCAGGATTGCCGCCACTGCCACTTTCTTTCCCTTAAGGTCTTTCTTCACCAGCTTTTGCAGAAGCAGCGTATTGATTCCTGGCGCCCCGCCGGTAGTATTGTCACCCGAATCGGTAATAAAAATGGGTTTTCCTTCTTCACTAATCGCCCTGTCCAAAGCCTCGTCCGGCCCCAGCGTCAGCTGGTGGAAAACGAAATCCTGACGGCGTTCAAAGGCGAACTTTGCAAGCTTATCAGCCACCTTTTGCGCCAGTTCCCGGTACTCATTGCTTTGAGGGACCACCAGCACCGCGGCCGAAGTATTGGGCCGGTCTGTCCATGCGTGCCCGTTTATATAGCTGACCTGCATAATGCCATCCAGCTTTTCATATTCCCTGGCTTTGGCAAGGATCGACATAATCGGTTCCGTATCCGTGGTAGATTTTTCACCTGGCGTAATCATTAATACCCGTTTGAAAACAGGCGTCACAACCGCCCTTCTTTTCATGCAGTCAACCAGCAATTCTGCCGTGACACGCTCGCATTCTTCCTGGTCTACATGCGGCGCCGTCCGGTAGGAACGGATAATATTTGCCAGCTTTGGAACATCATCATGAAGGTTGGCATGAAGATCCACCACCAAAGAAATCGGTGTCCCGGGTGAAATCACTTCGCGGATTCTTCTTAGAAGATCAGCCTCTGCAGAACCTACGTTCACTACCTCCATAGAGCCATGCAGATGCAGCCAGACACCGTCAACCTGTTCTTTTTTCAGCACAGCAAGAATCTTATCCGAAAAAAAGCGGTATGCTTCTTCCGTTACGCAGCCGCCCGAAATGGCTGACGCAAAGATTGTCGGGACTACTTCTGCTCCCAGATCTTCCAGAACCTTTGTGGCAGAAATACGTTCTTTCGCCGCCTCCCCTTCCAACAGGGTAAAAGCGCCGCGATCCATTAAAAAGGGATTAAATGTTGTTGATTCCTGATAAAAATATCCAATGGCAACTCTCATATTCTCACAATCCTCCTATCTACTTTTTTACATTTTCATCCGCAGATACACGACCAATATTTTATGAATGCCCAGGCCTACATCAACCCCAGCAATTTAGGCAAAGCAAGGCTCAAAGCCGGAATATATGTTACCAGAACCAGTACGCCAATAATTGCGATAAAGAACGGCATCATAGGCTTGATGACCTTTTCAATCGGCACTTTACTGACAGCAGATGCTGCAAACAGAATATTGCCGACAGGAGGTGTGATTCCCCCGATACACATGGCAAATGTGATAAAAACGCCAAAATGCACCACGTCCATCCCAAAGTTTCTCACTACCGGCAGGAAAATCGGAGTGAAGATCAAAACAGCAGGGGCAATATCCATAAATGTGCCGATAAACAGTAAAAATATAATCAAAATCAGCAGAATAATATTGGGATTATCCGTAATGCTCAAAATCGCATTCGCGATTGCATTGGGTATTCCTGCGATGGTCATAATATGAATCATCATAGAGGACGCGCCAATCAAAAACATCACCGTTCCCGTCGTCTTTGCTGTCTGCAGCAGCATAGACGGAATGTCTTTCAAGGAAAAAGTCCGGTAACACAGCATCAGAACCAGGGCATAAAGCACCGCGATTGCAGAGCCTTCCGTAGGGGTAAAGAAGCCAAAAATAATGCCGCCAACCACCACAATAATTAAGGACAGGGCAGGCAGCGCCTGCACCGTAATGTTAAGCGCCTCTTTCCATTCCACCTTTTCTCCTACAGGATACCCTTTCTTTTTAGCTATAAAAAATGCCATAGTCATACAGCTTAAACCCCATAAAATTCCCGGCAGATATCCCGCTACAAACAGAGTCGCAATAGATGTCCCGCCGCTAACGACAGAATAAAGAATCAGCGTATTGCTGGGAGGGATCAGCAGTCCGGTCGGTGCGGACACTGCATTCACTGCCGTAGAAAATTCCGGGTCATATCCTTCTTCATCCTGAAGAGGTTTCATAACACCGCCGATCGACGTTGCACTGGCCACCGCCGAACCAGAGATTGCCCCGAAAAGCATATTGGAAACAATATTGGTATGCGCCAACGCCCCCGGCAATCTCCCGATCAGCAGCTTCGCAAAATTAATCAGCCGTCTGGATATGCCGCCATGAGACATCATAACGCCGGACAGGACAAAAAACGGAATCGCGTTCAAAGTAAAGCTTGACATATTTGTAAAAAGTGCCTGGGCGCCGGAAAAGGCAGCAATATCAAACGTATATAAGGTGATTACCATAGCTGCGATGGACGGAATCGCCAGGCTGATTGCAATAGGCACGCCTAAAACAAGCAAAATCATAAAGCCGATCAATAAAACCAATCCAACTTGTAGCGCCATATTTTCCTCCTTTTCAGGATAACTACAGATTTTTTTCACCCTCTGAATCTTTTTTCACAAAAAGATCTATCAGATTGGAGACAGAGTAAAAAGTCACAAACACCCCGGAAATCGGAAGCACCATATAGATATAGCCGATCCGGACAAAAAGCGTGGGAGAGGTCTCGTTCATCCCCAGTTTTACCCCCTGAATCCCTCCATAAATCAAGACCGTCACAGCAAAGAAAATAATGACCATCTCCGTTATCACATTCAATGCTATCAGTGCGTTCCCTTTAAACATATCTTTCACAAAAGTGATCGAAATATGCCCCTTTTCTCCAAAACAATATGCTCCCGCCAGAAGCGATGTCCATAGCAGTGCATACCTCAAATATTCTGTTGTAAAACTCGCCTGGTTTTTCATCACAAGACGTGTGAAAACACCCCAGAAAGCAACGGCGACCATACTCAGAATCGTCACGGATAACAAAGCTGCGAGAGATTTATCAAACATGTTTTTTAACATCTTCATAGAAATCACCTCCACGGTTCAGCAACAAAGCTGCTCTCGATTTATTTCATGTCGTCAATAATTTTCAGATACTCTGCAACCTGTTCGTTTTCTATCAGTTCTTCCTGTAAGGGTTTCAATGCCTCGGCAAAGGGAGCAAGCTCCGGATAATAAATATTTACCCCTGCCGCCTTGCTTTTATCAATGGCCGCCTGCTCTGCCGCACCCCAGATCTCGTCATGGTAAGCCGTAGATTCTCTTGCCGCCTCTTTGACTGCCGTCTGCTGCTCAGGCGTCAGCTTTTCCAGCACACTGTTCTTTATAAGCAAAATGTCCGGAGAGAGAATATGTTCTGTAAAAGAGAAATTCTTCACCA
The DNA here is from genome assembly GCA_947063875.1 of uncultured bacterium. Classification (GTDB taxonomy): domain Bacteria; phylum Bacillota; class Clostridia; order Lachnospirales; family Lachnospiraceae; genus Brotaphodocola. The sequence goes on along the minus strand of CAMSTY010000010.1, from coordinate 9,058 downwards.
CTTCACAAAGGTTATTATCCGCAAAAGCCACGATCCCATTGTCAGCACCGTCTACCACGCCCTGCTGAAGCGCTGTATACAGTTCGCCCCAGTCCACAGGAGTTGCGCTTCCTCCCAGAGTTTCCACGGTTTTGATCTGAATCTGGCTTGACTGCACGCGCATAACCATCCCTTTCATATCATCCGGGGTAAGAATAGCCTTGTCTCTCGCGTAATAATTCCGGCCTCCGGAGTTATACCAGGTAAGTCCGCGGATATCCAGTGAATCAATCGTCGATGTATAAAAATCTTCCATCTTTTCACTGTTCATGAATTTCCTTCCGTGATCCATCCCTTCAAAGGCATAGGGAATTGTAAAAACGGAATACAATTTTTCAAAGTTCTCCATAGAATCAATGGATACTTTTGCCATGTCAAGCAGTCCGGTCTGCAGTGACTCAATATACTTTCTCTCATCGCCAAGAACGCCATTGGCAAAAATTTCAACCGTCACCTCTCCATTCGTCTTTTCATTTACCAGTTCGGCAAATTTTTCCAAGGATTTGTGTACCGGATGATCCGTGGACTGCGTGTGGGCCAGTTTCAGCGACACCGCTTTCGCCTTTGCCGGTGTTTCTGCGGCGCTGCTTCCGGCCGTGTCGCCGCTGGCAGCATTACCGCCCGCAGCATTTCCGCCCGCAGCATTTCCGCTGCCGGCATTGCCGCCTCCTCCGCTGCATGCCGTCAATGCCATCGTTGTAATTAGGGCGAATGCCAACAAAGTATTTCTCCTTTTCATTATGATACCCTCCTTAAAAAATTATGTTTCCGAGTTCCTGCGTCTAGACCGCTTTTAATTAATTTCTCCACTGGTGTTAATAATATTACTATATTTCTTAGGTAATGTCAATAATTTTATCTATAATATTTTGATTTTTTTAGTATTTTTTAGTATTATTTGATTTTTTATAGAGAAAAATGTAATTTTTTACCATTTTACAAATAGAAAAAGCGCAGAAATTACACACTATTACTTTGTGTAACGATCCCCTGCACTTTTTATACAACTGTTCAGACGCGTTATTGGGACATTTTTAGTAGACATTTCGTAATACAGAACCTACAGATGATCTGCAAAGCCGTAGCATTCGCAAACAAAACAGATTACAATTCTATATCTATATATTTATTTACAAGCAAAACAGACATGCCTAACATTCCTGCACGTTCGCCCAAGGAAGAACATTTGATTTCATAGCTGCCTTTGAACTGAGCCCAGATCAGCTTATCCACTTTACTTTTAATGATATTCTCCACCTCCGGAGGCTGTTTCATCATTTTGCCGCCGATAATCACAGAATTGGGATTATACATGCAGATGATATTGCAGATGGCTATGGAAATATACGTATGTAGATTATCCACAATGCTGGCGGCCCATCCTTCTCCCCTTGAGGAAGCCTCGAAGACTTCATCAATACTGGAAATATTCTTAATTGTCCTGGCTTCCTGAAGCAAAGCACGTTCTGTTATATAGGTCTGGAGACAGCCGCGCCTTCCGCAGTCGCACAGCCTTCCGTTCGGATTGATCGTTGTATGGCCAATCTCTCCTGCACTGTTTGTGATCCCCCGATAAATACGGTTGTCCACAATCAAAGCGGAACCCACACCTGTACCAAAATGAATAAATACCGTTCTCTTGGCATCTCTGGCTGAGCCATAGGTGTTTTCAGCAAGCGCTTTTGCCTTGATGATATTATCAATCGTAATGGGATACCCCAGTCTGTTTTCAAAATATTCTGTCAACTTAACATTTTCCCATCTCAGCTGGGGCGAAAATAATACAATCCCATTGACATGATCGACAAGTCCCGGCAGCCCGATTCCCACTCCGATTATTTTATTTTTCTCAAAATGCGTCTCTGCGATGACTTTCTCAATTTCCCCGCAAATCCTATCTGAGAATTCTCTCCAGTCCATGCTGTGAGCATCGCAGACATAGGAATGTTCATTGATGATCGTACCATCAAAATCAACAATGCCGATCCGCGAAATATCCTCATCCATCTGAACACAAACCGCATATACGGAATTGGGTTCCGTATCCAGCAGCAGCGCCTTTCTGCCGACTACCTTGCTTGAAGCCAGTTCCGTCTCTTTTATCAACCCAAGTTCAATTAATTCCGTTACAATACGGCCCACGGACGTCGGGCTCATGCCGGTTATCTTGGCCAGTTCCGACCTTGATACCGGTTTTTTCTCCCTGATCAGATTAAGGATATTCCCTTTATTGATTTTTCTCATCATTTCCTGGTCGTGCTTAACAATCTCATACATTATAATTCCGATCCTCACTTCACGATTCGTATATGGAGACATACATGGCTCTATAACGTTGCCGGTCAACAGCGCCATAGAGCCATCTTTAATTCAATCATGATGATTTCATAAATACCAGTTCTTCTGCTTTTCCTCAATAATCATTTTCAGAATCTGAACTTATCCTCAAAATAAGCCTTCAACTCTGCAATCGGCACCCGCTCCTGCTCCATGGTATCCCGGTCGCGCACCGTCACCGCATGGTCCGTCTCCGACTCAAAATCATAAGTCACACAGAAGGGCGTTCCAATCTCATCCTGTCTGCGGTAACGTTTTCCGATATTTCCCCGGTCATCATATTCACAGTTGTAGTATTTGCTCAGTTCGCTGTAAATCTTCTCCGCGCCCTCAGCCAGCTTCTTGGACAAAGGCAGCACGCCTACCTTCACCGGAGCCAGGGCCGGATGGAAATGAAGCACGGTACGCACATCGCCTTCGCCGATCTCCTCCTCGTCATATGCGGCGCAGAGGAATGCCAGGGTCACACGGTCAGCGCCCAGTGAGGGTTCAATCACATAGGGGATATACCGGTCCTTGGTCTCGTCGTCAAAATAAGACAAATCCTGTCCCGAGGTCTCCTGATGGCGGCTCAGGTCATAGTTGGTCCGGTCTGCGATCCCCCACAATTCCCCCCAGCCAAAGGGGAACAAAAACTCAATGTCCGTAGTGGCCTTGCTGTAAAAACTCAGCTCCTCCGGCTCATGATCCCGGGCACGCATCTCCTCATCCTTCATTCCCAAAGACTTCAGCCAGTTAATGCAGAACTGCTTCCAATAGGCAAACCATTCCAGATCCGTATCCGGCTTACAGAAGAACTCCAGTTCCATCTGCTCAAATTCTCTGGTGCGGAAGGTAAAATTGCCGGGACTAATCTCATTCCGGAAAGATTTCCCTATCTGGGCGATGCCGAAGGGCACTTTCTTCCGGGAAGTCCGCTGTACATTCTTAAAATTCACAAAGATTCCCTGGGCCGTCTCCGGACGCAAATACACCGTATTCTTGGCATCCTCCGTCACTCCCTGGAAGGTCTTGAACATCAGGTTAAACTGCCGGATATCCGTAAAATCATGCTTGCCGCAGCTTGGGCAGCAGATATTATTCTCATCGATGTACTTTTTCATCTCTTCCTGAGGCCAGGCATCCACCGAACCTTCGATCTTAATATTGTGTTCTTCCATATAATTCTCAATCAGCTGATCCGCACGGAAACGTTCCTTACAGGCCTTGCAGTCCATCAGCGGGTCAGAAAAGCTCCCCAGATGTCCGGAAGCAATCCAGGTCTGGGAGTTCATCAGAATCGCACAATCCACACCTACGTTGTAGGGACTTTCCTGAACGAACTTCTGCCACCATGCCTTTTTTACATTGTTTTTTAATTCCACGCCCAGGTTCCCGTAATCCCAGGTGTTGGCCAGGCCGCCATAGATCTCGGAACCCGGATACACGAATCCTCTGCCCTTTGCCAGCGCCATAATCTTATCCAGTGTCTTTTCCATCGTAATCATCCTCTCTTATTGAAATATGATATAATTCATTCCCTCGCCGGTTGATACCGTATGCTCATCCAGGACTGCCTTCACCCCTGTGGATGCGGCGACTAGCTTCCCCTCCAGGCATACCAGGGCGGCGCCCTCTACTGCAATAGCCTGATAGCCTTCTTTCGTCAGTTCCCCCGGCTCCACTGTGCTGCCGTCAGGGCCGGTATATCTTTCCCCTGCGCCTCCGGCCTCCATCATGGAAGCGGCTGTACCCGTCTGAAGGCTGGTAACCGTGTGGGTGGTGTCTTCCGTCTCCATGGCAAATCCCACGAAATGCGAAGGACTCCCATAGTCAAACACCAGCTTCCCGGTCTGCCCCTCCAGACTGCATAACCGAAGGGCTACCGGAAGCTTTGCCTTCCCCTGTGTGTTCTCCCAGGCGGCCTCTGCTCCGTTGGAAACATTGTAATCCTGAATCCATTCTCCGGCCTCCGCTGCCAGTTCTTCCTCGTTGTAAAGTTCATTGGCTTCTGCTGCAGTGAACACCATCGCACTTTGAATCTGCAGGTCTTTCTTTACATAAATGCTGTTTTCATTGGCCGCCCACTTGGCGGTTCCTCCTGCTTTTTTGCAGGAAACCATTAAAAGCCCGACTGCTCCCAGAAGAAGAAATCTTGTAAATTTCCGTTTTTTCATAAACTCCTCCTGATACTGTTTCCGTCTCAGTATGCCCTATTATATCCTCAATTTCTCAGATTTTCAATACTTTCCTGAAATTCGGGTGAAATTGGGGGGATTCGCGGGTGGGGGACTGATGTGGGGAGGGGCTACGGATGTGGAGTGGGGCTACGGATGTGGAGTGGGGTTACGGATGTGGAGTGGGGCTACGGATGTGGAGTGGGGCTACGGATGTGGAGTGGGGCTACGGATGTGGAGTGGGGCCGCAGCTGAGGAAGGAGTAAAGTCCCAAGACGCGCTCTCGCTCAGAGTTCCACGTAGCGGTCCTACGGTCTTGGGACCTTACTCCTTCCTCAGCTGCTACTTTTCCGGCACTGGAGAATGATTGCTTGGGGGTGCTTAATTTACGTCTTTCTTTTCGGAAAATGTTTCTGCTGGATAAAGATGAAGTTTATATATATTTTTGTATGCAATTATTGATTTTGTATTCACTTGGCAGTCCTGGAGTCGAAGTTATAAACTTGCAGCAATATCAATTCCGGCACCATTAACAAGAAAGTCCGTAAGCGTATCCGAAATTTTTTCTGCATTTTCAAAGCCTGCGCAACCCGCAGAAGTACGATATAGGCCAAAGCCGTTCTTTCCGGTTCCAAAAAAGTAGACTAAATCTCCTAAGTCATTACCAAATAACCATGCATTACTGATAAACTTTTGATTAAAAGGCTGATTAAACTCTTCCCATTTTTCTAATGCTATTTTTGCGCTCCAAATCCAAATAGATGTCCCTTCGTCTTCTACTTCAAATTCAGGGCCATAGCTATCTTCCCCGGAAACTTGTCTCAAAAATTCAATATAATCTTTGGGCAGAGGGACTGGTGAAACATGGATGATTTCTTCAATATCACTTTCGCCGCCAGCACAAATTTCAGCTTTGTCAAATACCAGCTTTTTGTTTATGTTTTCGATAATGTTCATTTCTTTTCCTCCCATTCCGATTTATATATGATTATAAAGTATTTGCCTGCCGCCCGCAATGTATTTTTATAGGCTTATTTTTACTCATTTTTACTGGGCACATAATTCCGAAAAGGGTGTTAATTTGTTAACTTTTCCGGAGGTGGAGAACAATTGTTTGGGGGACTTGGCTTATTCCTATTGGGGTGTGGAAATTTGTAGTATTTGCATATGCGGGATGAAAATATGTCTTCCTTGTTCCTTGACAAGATTAAAGAAATATGGTAATACGTCGATATTTATTTTAGTAGTTAAGATATTGATATCTGTTTGGTATGTGAGAGGAATGCCTGTGAAGCGTGGTTTCATAATTTGCATTCTGACGGCTTGACAGGTGACATGCAGCGATTTTTTGGCAATTTTTAGCAGTTTTGCAGATTAGGAGGAGGAAAGAAATGGCGGCAAATATCAATGGCCAATATGGCCTGTATTATCAGGGAACCGGGCAGATGGCGGGTTATGGGCCTGATAACCGGAAAGGGTTTTTGAATGGATTCGCGGAAAGGAAAGAAGCTGTTCCGACACAGCAGGGCGGCGGAGCCCATATGCTTACCAGAGATGAACTGGCTTCTGCCAATGGTTCCCGGCTGGGGGACGATATGATCGCTATCATGCGCGATGTGGACCCGAAGGCTTATGAGGAGTATCAGCAGATCGCGAAGGAAGGGGCGGCTTCGGGCACACAGGAGGGTATGGTTGCCGGCCTGCGGTACGAGATCAGCTGGATGGAGAAAAAAGCTGGCGAGAATCCTAAATGGGTGGAGGAATATAAGGCCGCCCAGGAAGCCAAAAACAGTAGTCCCATAAAGGGAAGCGAATCCAAATTGTCAAAAAAGGCGGCTGATCTTCTGGCTGATCTTAGAAAAACATATGGAGATGATTTCGACTTTATCGTTGGAGACCCGGGGGATGATCTTCATTCCCTGGCCAAAAACAGCAGCAAAGAGTTTACTGTTATCTTTTCCTCGGATGAACTGGAAAAAATGGCGGCTGATGAATATTATGCCAAAGAAAAAATAGACTCCCTTCACAATGCTGTCCGGATGTCCAAGCAGATTAATGAGGAATTTGGCTTTGAGGGAGGCTCGGAAGCAGGCGCGAATTCCAGGGTTCAAATGACCAGGTTCGGAGTTGCCTACCACAGCGACGGCTCTGTCACCTATTTTGCCGAACTGGAGAAATCTTTGGCAAAACAAAAAGAACGTTTGGAAAAATCTAATGAGAAACGGGCAGAGGAGAAGCGGGAAGCTGACCGGAAAGAGAATCCGCCGGTATCTGCCAAACGGGTGATGGTGGAAGCCTCCTCCCCGGAAGAACTGATTGAAAAAATCAAACAGATTGACTGGTCTGAAACCAATACCGATCCGATCCCGGAATCCGGCCGTCGGTTTGATTCCCGGGCCTGAGTCGAATGCCTGCTGCAAGCATGGTGCCTGGCTCATTGTTCTCAGAAATAAATGTCTGCGATGTGCTGCCTTTTTATGGGGACACATCGCAGTTTTTTATAACTGGTTAAACTCTGTTCTTTTCTTTTTCCATCTATAACATTTCCATCATTTTTTCCAAAATCATGTAAACGGTGGTTGCGAAGTATCTGGGATTACGATCATTTCGGTCCATATGTAAGGCCATCGCCCGTTCAATCGCTAATCGTATCTTCTCGTCATTGTAATGATCCATATTAATGTGCTTTTCTTTTCGCAGCGGTACTCCCAAGTCTCGCAATCTGACTCTAAAATGGTTTGTTTTTTCATAATTGTGATCATCCGTAATAGCAAACAGCTTATCTTCCTCTTTCGGTTCATCATGATGTAACAGCAACCAAATTTCAAAAAAAGGATTGCTTACAGCATAATGATTTCTCCTCATTTTGTTGCTTAAATTGTTCGATTCTGTCAACCAACTGTTTCGGACGTGTTTTGCTCAACATTTTTTTCTGTTCCTCTGTCCTGGATTTATAAGCCGTGTTTACAGCATCTTCTGCAACAGAAATGAACTGAATTTTACTGCTGATTTCACGATAAATGTCGGAAACTCTGGTAAAGTACTCCTCTTCCGTCTCGCTTCCCTCGAAGGAAAGAAATATTATCTTACTTGTGGCTGGCCTCATCGGACGAAACGGATTTTGAGGAGTAAATGGCACCCGGCTTTTTATCAACGGCATCAAAAATCCCCCCTTATCATGGGAACTGCACCAAATCTGCCGTTTAAGTAGGCTTTTATCTCACTCTGTCCATCCTTTACCTCAAAGTCAGAAAATGACCTTAAAACAGATTCTCCCTTTCCATTTTTTTCAATAAACCATATTTCATCTTGTCGAAATTTCTGCAAATTAATCAGATTCACATCATGCGCTGTGAAAATAATCTGATCGTTTTCATTCGCCGCCCTTTCAGCGAAATCATCAAGCAAAAACTGAGAAAGCTTCGTATGCAGACTCCTGTCAATCTCATCGACAAAATAGATACACGGGTTCCTTCCAATTGTAAACAACATCGGCAGCAAATCTACCAGCCTCTGTGTTCCGTCTGATTCCTCATCGATATTAAATTGGACATTCTTCTCATTTAATTTATGAGAAAATTTCAACTGAATTAAAATGGTTTTTTTCTCTTTTTCGTCTTCCGCAAAAACAAAATATTTACCAGAAAAATTTACAATTCCATTTTTTATTTCTTCAATATCCTCCACCAATTCACGAGGCAGATTTGTTTTCTCCGCGAATTCATAAAAATCAATTTCATCACTTGCTACAGATATCTCAAAAACTCCTGTGTCCATTTTATTCAGCATTTTTCCGATATGGATTCGCAAGTTCTCATCCTCTCTCATCCGAATCGGCAACGCCCGAACCTTACTGTCAGGAAAAATAACTTGCAAACACCGGAACCACTCAAATATTTTTTCTGTTTTTTTCACACCATTGTCATGTGACTTATATAGAAAAAGCTGATTTTTCTGAATACTATCTTTTAATATTTCCGCAAGATTCCTTTCCTTTGAACCTTTGCGGGCAAACTGAGACTCAATATCGATCTCTGTCCTGCCAGTTTCATCGGTTACCCGTGTAAACCAGGGCACAAAGTCCTTTTTTGTCAACTGCATCAGCCATTCCTCATGTATCTGACGCCGATCCATAGAAAATCCGTACTCATATACTTCACCATCCAGATAGAACATAAACTGAAACAATGAAATACCATTCAGATCCTCAAAATCTCCCTGAAACTGATTGACACCGGTTCCCTTTCCGCTTTTTTGTCCATCCACAATATAATCTCTTGCAAAATCAACAGATTCTATAAAAGAAGATTTCCCAGAAGCATTAGGGCCAAAAAAGCCGCTTCGACTCAGCACCTTCCACTCCCCGGCCCTTGTCGTAATTGTCTTTAAAGACTCTCCATTCTTATCCTTCCTGGTTGGAAGCATGCTGAATTCTACCGGATGTCCTATCGATTTATAGTTACTAACCACATACAATGTCAGTTAGTTAAGAACTCTGAAAACTGAATAAATGCTCTAAATATAGG